>JAZRTK010000029.1:0-7076 GCA_045651985.1 Eubacteriales bacterium | reverse complement strand
GGTATCGAGCCTTTGCCTTCGCCCGTATCTCCCTTTCGGGACACTCGATGGAGACCCAGTTAAAATCCTTTGCCACAAGAGTCTTTTTGAAAAGAAGCTTCTCTTTTCCCACCGTTACGCTATTATCCTCCATACACTTGCGGCAAACGTAGACAGTCTCCCCCATGGCAAGTCCCAGACCTTTGCGCTGACCTATAGTGTAGCGCACGGCACCCCTGTGCTCGCCTATCTCGTTACCCCATATATCAAGGAACTTTCCGACAGGATATTTTTTCCCCGTATAGCGCTCCATAAACGCCGCGTAATCACCATCGGGGATAAAGCAGATGTCCTGGCTGTCCTTTTTCTCCGCCACGTCAAGACCAAGCTCCAAGGCAACAGAGCGCACCGAATCCTTTTGGGTCTCGCCCAAGGGGAATATAACCCTTGACAGCTGATCTTGGGTCAGGTTGCAGAGAACGTAGCTTTGGTCTTTCTTCGCCGACAGCGCTTTTTTCAGCTGAAAGCGTCCCACCTCGGGTGAATATTCGACCCGCGCAAAGTGACCCGTTGCGATATATTCAAGCCCGCGCGACCGCGCGAAATCAAGAAGCTTTCCGAATTTCACCGTTCGGTTGCAGTCAACGCAGGGGTTGGGCGTACCGCCCTCCTCGTAAGTGCGAATGAATTTTTCAACGATCTCCCGCTTGAAATCCACAGTAAAATCCACAACGGACAGAGGAATACCAAGCTCTATGCAGACCTTTTCGGCATCTGAGATATCGGTATCCTGCCCGCAGTCATCCTCGCCGCGGTACATTCGGAAGATAGCCCCCTCACACTTATAGCCGCGGGACAGCATTATATGCGCCGCCACGGAACTGTCAACACCGCCGCTCATAGCAACAAGAACAGACTTTTCTTTGCTTTCATTTTGCATACCCGCAGCCTCCTTTTTCATTATACTGAAATTATACCGCAGTTTGCCCGTCAAGTCAAGAGATAAACTATTTCGAGCTCCGAAATATGTAATCGGTCAGCAGTCCTCCGCCGACCGCCAGCAAAAGCGCACATAATATGTATTCAAACATCTTCGTATATTTTACGTATATCTCAAGCGGGTCGGCGTCTGCCAAACAAAATGTAAAGACCAAAAGCACCGCCAGTACGGGTGCAAGCGCCGCCGCCAGAGCAATAAAGCCCTGCCTTGTCAATCCTTTGGCAAATTTTTTCATATAAAGAACCCCCCTCTCCCGTTTTTATTGCGCAAACCGCAAAAACTTTACCGTCTGACCTCGAAAAAACTCGTTTTTTGTCTGTGAATATATTCTACCATATTAAAAATGTCTTTTCAAACCTAAATTTATGGTGTATTTTACAAGATTTTGATAAAAATCTCTTTACAACCGCAAGATTTTGTATTAAAATAAAGAAAAGCGGTTGTGTCCGCCAAAACGAAAGGTAGGTTTTCCAAGAGCATGAGATGTCCTTTTTGCGGTAACGTTGACAGCAAGGTTATCGACTCCCGCCCCATAAATGAATTTACAAGTATTCGCCGCCGCCGCGAATGTCCCGTCTGCAACAAGCGCTTTACCACCTTCGAAATGGTGGAATCGGTGCAGATAATCGTCACAAAGAAGGACGGAAGCAAGGAGCTTTTCGACAAGAATAAGCTCATGTCGGGTCTGCTCAAGGCTTGCCAGAAGCGTTCCGTGAACGCCGCCGAGATTGCAGACGAGATCGAAAGCGAGCTTCAGAACTCCCTCCGTCAGGAGATCACGTCCACAGAACTGGGCGAGATCGCAATGCAGAAGCTGAAGAAGCTGGATCACGTTGCGTACGTGCGCTTCGCTTCGGTCTACCGCGAGTTCAAGGATATCGACACCTTCATGAACGAACTGAAGGCGCTTATAAAGAATTAAATCAAAAACCGCAGGAGCAATTTGCTCCTGCGGTTTTTATTTTACACGTTTCCGTTCTTACGCTTTGCCTCCGCCTTTAAGCGAAGCTCGGTGTTAAGGATACTCTTGCGAAGTCGGATAGACTTGGGTGTGACCTCAATAAGCTCATCGTCGTTGATAAACTCGATAGCCTCCTCCAGACTGAAAATGATGGGAGGGGTAAGGATAAGCTTTTCGTCCGCTCCTGTTGAGCGTATAGAGGTCAGGTGCGTTTTCTTGCAGGGGTTGACCGCGATGTCCTGCCCCTTGGGGTTCTGACCTACGATCATGCCCTCGTAAACGGGTGTCTGCACGCCGACGAACATATCGCCTCGCTCCTGAGTTCCGTAGAGACCGTAGCTGGTGGTCTCACCGGTCTCGGATGCGATAAGAGAGCCCGTAAAGCGCATAGGTATCTCGCCCTTGAAGGGCTGATAGCCGTCAAAAAGGGTGTTGAGGATACCCTCGCCCTTGGTGTCGGTCATAAATTCCGAGCGGTAGCCGATGAGACATCTTGAAGGAATCGAATACTCGATCCTCGTTCTTGAGCCCGATCCTATGGGGTTCATTTCAAGCAGCTCACCCTTGCGGCGGCCAAGCTTTTCAATGACCGTGCCCACGGAATCGGCGGGGACGTCGATAGTCACGCGTTCCATAGGCTCGCACTTGACACCGTCGATTTCACGGTAAAGCACGCGGGGGGTACTGCAGCAAAGCTCGTAGCCCTCACGGCGCATATTTTCGATAAGAATGGAAAGGTGCATCTCACCTCGTCCCGCAACTCTGAACTGGTCGGTGGTGTCGCCGTCGCTTACGCGCAAAGAAACGTCACGCAGAAGCTCTTTGTAAAGACGGTCACGGAGCTGGCGGGAAGTTACGAACTTACCCTCTCTGCCCGCAAAGGGGCTGTCGTTTACGGCAAAGGTCATTTCCATGGTAGGCTCGCTGACACGAACAAATTCAAGGGGTTCAGGGTTTGAAACCGCGGCTATGGTATCACCGATAGTAATGTCTGCCGCGCCGGAGAAGCACACGACGTCGCCAACCTTTGCCTCGTTTACGGGCACACGGCTTAGACCGTCGAACTGATAGATAGAAACTATCTTTACCTTCTTGGGTGTCATACCGGTGTGATAATTGCAGACCATAGCCTCTTGACCCACCTTCATGGTCCCGCGCTCAATGCGTCCGATGCCGATTCGGCCCACGAACTCATTGTAGTCGATAGAGGAGACCAGCATCTGAAGGTCGCCGTCGGGGTCTCCCTCGGGCGCAGGCATATATTCAAGAATGGTGTCAAACAGTGGGCGCAGGTCCTCGCCGGGCTGATAGGGTGACAGAGAAGCTGTACCCTGGCGTCCCGAACAGAAGATCATGGGGCTGTCGAGCTGCTCGTCTGTCGCGTCAAGATCGCAAAGAAGCTCAAGGACCTCTTCCTCAACCTCCTCAAGACGGGCATCGGGCTTGTCTATCTTGTTTACGACAACAATTACTCGGTGGTTCATCTCAAGTGCCTTGCTGAGAACGAAGCGTGTCTGTGGCATGGGTCCCTCTGCCGCGTCAACCAGCAAAATTACGCCGTTTACCATTTTCAGGATTCGTTCGACCTCGCCTCCGAAATCCGCGTGACCGGGGGTGTCTATGATGTTGATCTTAACGTCACCGTAGTGAACTGCGGTGTTTTTCGCCAGAATCGTGATTCCGCGCTCTCGCTCCAGATCGTTGCTGTCCATTACTCGCTCGGTCGTTACCTGATTTTCGCGGTAAACGCCTCCCTGCTTCAACATTTCGTCAACGAGAGTGGTCTTTCCGTGGTCAACGTGAGCAATAATGGCTATATTTCTCAAATCTTCTCTTTTCAAAATCGATACCCCCAACTTTATAATTCCGTTTAACTTAGCAATTTATAACCCAATTATTATATCATAATTTTTTGGTACTTTAAACTGTTTTCTTTCCGAAAATTCACCAAAATTTTCTTCTTTTTTTGTGCAATTCGGAGATTTTTTGTATTTTCAAAACTTTACGCCCGGAGAAATCTCTTTTTTGTCTTGATTTCTCGTTTTAAAAGGCTCTAACATGCAAACCGCGGGCGCATATCGATTTGCATCTAACGGTACATTAGGCGAGCGTGAATATAAAATGCTCGGCAAATTTCAATTTTGATACGCATAATCATTATTTTCATCTAACAACAGTTATACTTTTATCTAACTTTGACGATTGTTTGCTTTTTTCTTTACAACCTCATCCAACAATCGATAATATTTTAATAAAAACGCTTGACAAATATTGGCATATATGATAAACTTGAAACATAAAGGTTTGTTTTTTCGACATCCGAGGGAAATCCTCCCCTTTCCCTTACTGTGCATACGACCGATATTCAGAAAGGTGCCCGAATGGGCAAGGTATAACATGGAAATACAGCTTTTGAGAGAACCCAACATACTTCACGAGTCAGCCATGCTTCTGTTCAACTCACGCAACGACCAATCCTGCATCGAGTTGAAGAGTGCTATCAGCAAGAAGTTTTCTATTGACTCCGACGTGCTTGACAACTGCTTTAACGCGATTATCGAGCTTACCGAGCACGTAACAGGCAATCTGGAGGCAGATGAAAAGCTTTTAGACTTCCTTTTTGCGCGTCACAGCTCAATGAAGGGCTGCTTTGCCTTCTATTTAATACACGACGTGTGCCGCCGCACTTCCCCGGACTTTCTGGGCGACATAAAGCGTCTGCGCGAGCTTTCCAAGCCGATTTTCTTCATCAACTTATCCTCTATGCTCATAAACGAGTTTGCGCCCGACGATTATGACGGTGACATCACCAATTATTCCGAGCTTTTCTCATTTATTGAAAGTATGCCCATTCCTGCGGACGAAAAATTTGAACTTTGCCGTCTCTACAATGGTTTTGAGACCTACAAATCTCTCCTGGCGGACATTTTGGAGGACGCGGGACGGCTCTTTGCGGAAAAATACGACGTTGTAAAGCATTACATAGGTTGGTTTATAAGTGCTACAAACGAGCCCCTTGAAAAGGGCGGACAGAAATTCGTTGAAGAAAACTACGGGATTGAGATATCCCCCTCGGTTGACGTGCTCTATCTCCAGCCTTCTATCGTAATGTGCAACACGACCCGCTATCTTATGAGCTTCACCGACGAGCGCGTATACGATTTCTTCTACATAGGCGTCCTGTTTGAGCCGCTGCGCGAGATAACCGATTCCTCTACCTTGGAGGACAAGCTCTGCCGCAACCTGCGCACAATCGGCGACCAGAGAAAATTTGAGATACTCCACCTGCTCTCCGAGTCTCCCAAATACGGTCAGCAGTTAGCTTCCCTGCTGGATATCAGCACCGCCACCGTATCTCACCACATGGCTCTGCTCATGGAATGCGGATTCGTTGAAATCAAGCGCGAGTCTAACCGAATCTACTACTGTCTGAACCGCAAAAAGATCCGCGACTTTGTGGACGAACTAAGCGAATCTCTGTTAAATTGACAAAAAATAAAGCCGTGGGAGCCTCAAATCGAGGCTCCCACGACTTTATTTTCTCAGACTCAGCCGTTGCAGCAGAAGAGGATAATGAGAGCGATGAGAATGATCCAGAGACAGCTGTTGCCGCCGTCAAAAAGATTGCAAAGACAATTCATGGTGTTACCTCCGTTGAAATCGGGGGGCTTTTTGCGCCCCTCTGATATCATATTATGTCGATTGCGCCTTTTTGTGAAAATAAGTCTTGAAAAAAAACGACGGGCAAGGTATAATAGGTTAAAGAAGTGCACAAAGCAAAAAAGGAGCGAAAATGAAGATAGAAAAGATACAATCCTTTCGTGTCGATCACGATTTTATCGTCCCGGGAATCTACATTTCCCGAATCGACGGAGATATAACTACCTACGACCTGCGCACCAGAAAGCCCAACTGCAACGACTACATGGACAATTTGACCATGCACAGCGTCGAACACATGTTTGCGACCTACGTTCGCAGCTCGGATATCGGCGACAAGGTCATATATTTTGGGCCAATGGGCTGTCAGACGGGCTTCTATCTGCTGGTTCGCGGCCAAAATCACGCCGAAAATTTTGAAACGGTCAAGACTGTTCTGCACCGGATAGTCAACCACGACGGTCAGATGTTCGGAGCCGAGCGCAAAGAATGCGGAAATTATAAAAATCTTGACCTTGAAAGTGCCAAAAAAGAGTGCCGAGCATATCTTCAAGTCCTTGAAGCCATAGGCGCTCCCACATTCGAATACCCCACGGAGGCATGAAATGAAGCTTGGAATAATCGGAGCCATGAGGATAGAGGTAGAAAAGCTCTGCTCAATGGCACAAAATGTAAAGGCGGAAAAGGTCGGCGGAATCGAGTTTTATGCAGGTGACCTCTGCGGCCATCAGGTCATCATCGCCGTCTGCGGCGTGGGCAAGGTATTTGCCGCCATGTGCGCACAGACCATGATATTGAACTACGCCCCCGACGCTATAATCAACACGGGCGTTGCAGGCGCTCTTGCAAGTGAGCTTCGGGTGGGTGACATTGCCGTCGCCGAAAACGTAGTCCAGCACGACATGGACACAAGCCCTATCGGCGACCCCGTAGGACTTATTTCGGGCATAAATCTCGTTCAAATCCCCGCCGATAACCAAATTTCCCACGCGTTAAAAAAGACAGCTATCGGTCTGGGCATGACCTGTCTTGGAGGCACTATCGCATCGGGCGACCAATTTATTGCCGACAAAGCAAAGAAGTCCTACATACAAGACACCTTTTCGGCTATCGCCTGCGAAATGGAGGGTGCGGCGATCGGACAGGTCTGCTACGTCAACGGCACGCCCTTTGGAATTTTGCGCTCTATCTCCGACAACGGTGACGAAAGCGCGGGCATGAGCTACGACAAATTCATTGGAGTTGCGGTCGATAATTCGGTCAAGATACTCACGGAGTTCCTTACACAGACAAAATGAAAAAACGGAGAACACTGACGTGTTCTCCGTTTTTCTGGCTGGGATAGCTGGACTCGAACCAGCGAAATGCAAGAGTCAAAGTCTTGTGCCTTAACCGGCTTGGCTATACCCCAATACTTGAGATATTATACCACACCGATTCTCGGTTGTCAAGGGAAAAACGGGGTTATTTTCGGGC
>JAZRTK010000028.1:0-17343 GCA_045651985.1 Eubacteriales bacterium | reverse complement strand
ATCAACAGGCACACCCCAAGGCTTCTCGCCGGGAATGAATTCAGCAGAGGGGAATCTCTTTGCGTATTCTTCAGCCTTATCCATGCCGCTCGAACGCATATCAAGCAAGAAGTCAATCTTTTCAAACGTGCTTATGCCGTCTTTGTCGTAGATGTATCCGTCGGGACCTGAAATGGTAACAACCTTTGCACCAAGCGCTGCAGCTTTCTTGCATACGCCCCATGCAACGTTACCGAAACCTGAAACGGCAAAGGTCTTGCCTTTAATGTCATCACCAAAGGACTTGAGCATTTCGACCACGTAGTAAACTGCGCCGTATCCTGTTGCTTCAGGACGGATAAGAGATCCGCCCGATGCCAGTGCCTTACCTGTAAGAACGCCGGTGAACTCGTTGCGAAGTCTCTTGTACTGACCAAACATATAACCGATTTCACGCGCACCTACACCCAAGTCGCCTGCGGGAACGTCTGTGTCTGCACCGATGTGCTTTGAAAGCTCTGTCATAAAGCTCTGGCAGAAGCGCATGACCTCGGCGTCGCTCTTGCCGCGAGGATCAAAATCGGCACCGCCCTTACCGCCGCCCATGGGGAGACCTGTAAGGCTGTTCTTAAATGTCTGCTCGAAACCGAGGAACTTCATAATAGAAGCGTTTACTGTGGGGTGGAAACGAAGACCGCCCTTGTAAGGACCGATAGCGGAGTTGAACTGAACTCTGTAGCCGCGGTTTACCTGAGGCTTGCCGTTGTCGTCTACCCAAGGAACTCTGAACATGATCAGTCGCTCGGGCTCGACCATTCTTTCGATCACGCCGGACTTTTCAATCGTGGGATCCTTCTCAAGCACAGGCTCAAGGGACTCAAGAACCTCTGCAACAGCCTGAAGAAATTCGGGCTGATCGGGGTCTCTCTTTTCTACGCTTGCATAAACTTCTGCAAGGTACTTGTTCTTAAAATTCATATTTTCATTCCCCTTTCCGGAATTTTAGATAAAATTGGGCTTTTTTGAAAGAAATATTTTTTGTATTGCAATTTTATACAGTTATTTTAATACATCAACCGACAAATGTCAAGTTTTTTCTGCATAAAAATACAGATTTTCTAAAATATTGTAATATTTTACAAATACTCGCCCTCAAAACACTGATTTTTGTTTTTAATAATTACTGTTTTTGCGTAATATCAAAGCTTTTTCAGCTTTGCGTAGGTCGCCATGAGTTTTTTCGTGCCAACACGTTCAAAAATTATCTCGTAAAGAGTATCGGCACCCATGGGAGTCACCTTAATGATCTCTCCCTCGCCGAAAGTCATGTGCATTACCCTGTCACCCTCAATGAATTTGGGTGTAGCACTCGCACCCGCGTCCCTTGTGAATATCGGCTTTCCGACGGTAATGCTTCCGCCCGTGCTCGGTGTTGCGGCACGTCTTTGGGCGTAGCCAAGTGTGTTCGAGGGTATATGATACTGAACGGGCTTCTCCTTTTCGGTAAGCTTTTCGGGAATTTCCTCGAGGAATCTCGAGCAAGGGTTGTACTGTGTTCTGCCGTATAGCAGACGGCTTCTTGCGTGAGTTATGTAAAGCTTTTCACGGGCGCGGGTAATGGCAACGTATGCCAAGCGGCGTTCTTCTTCAAGTTCGCTTGTGTCAAGCATGGACTGCATGCCGGGGAAGATTCCGTCCTCCATTCCCGGCAAAAAAACAACGGGAAATTCAAGTCCTTTTGCTGAGTGTATAGTCATAAGCACAACCGCGTCTGCCGTGTCGTCGTACCTATCAACGTCGGCAACCAGAGCGTTTTCTTCAAGGAATCCCGTGAGAGTAGGTTCTTCGTTTGCCTGGGAATACTCGATAACACCCGAAATAAATTCCTCAAGGTTTTCGAGACGTTCCGCTTCCTCCTCACCCGCGTCAATGAGCATCTGTCGGTAGCCCGTTCTGTCAAGGGTCCGATTTACGAGCACCTCAAGCGAGACTTCGCCCACAAGGCTTGAAAGGTAGTTTATTACGTCGGTAAATTCCTGCAGTCTTGACACATAATTGCCCAACGCCGTATAGTTTGCCGACTTTTCACATACCTCAAACAGGCTCATGCCCTCGGCGTCCGCGATTTCAATAATGGCTTCAATGGCTCTTGTGCCGATCTTGCGCTTTGGCTCGTTTATAATTCGCAAAAAACGCTCTCTGTCCGCGTGGTTGTTGATAAGCTGTAAGTACGCCACGATGTCGCGTATTTCTTTTCTGTCTGCAAATCGGGTGCCGCCCAGCACTCTGTAAGGCACGCCGCTCTTTGCAAGTCCGCGTTCAATGGTGTTCGACTGGGCGTTGACGCGGTACAACACCGCAAAGTCCTTATATGAGTGCTCGTGCTTTGCCACGGCAGAATTGACCGTGTCAATAATAAATCGCGCCTCGGCATTCTGATCATCAAGCTGTCTTACGTGAATAAGATCTCCCTCACCCTTTGAGGTCCACAGAGTCTTGCCCTTGCGCCCCGAATTGTTCTTGATAACATTGTTTGCTGCGTCCAGAATATTCTGAGTGGAACGGTAATTCTGCTCTAAGCGAATGACCTTAGCATCTCGGTAGGTGCGGTCGAAATCAAGAATATTTTCAATGGTCGCGCCGCGGAATTTGTAGATACTCTGGTCGTCGTCGCCCACTACCATAAGATTGCGATGTCCGTCGGAAAGCAATGACGTCAGCACAAATTGCGCCTTATTGGTGTCCTGGTACTCATCAACGCAAACATACTTGAATTTGTTTTGATAATAGAGACGAACGTCTTCAAAATTCACAAGCAGTCGAACGGTCTCAACGATTATATCGTCAAAATCAAGAGCGTTTGAGCTTTTCAGCTGACGCTGATACTCGGTATAGATCGAATGTATTTTTGACAGTCTGAAATCTGCTCCCACCTCGTTTTTAAAGAGCTCGGGGGTGAGCAACTGATCCTTTGCACGACTTATCTCGTTCATTACCGACTTTATTGGCAGCGCCTTATCATCTATATTCAGTTTTTTCATAGATGATGCCACAAGCTTTTTTGCTTCGTCGGTGTCGTAGATAGTGAAACCTGGCTTGTATCCTATCTTATCGCCGTGAGTGCGGAGAATACGCATACAAATCGAGTGGAATGTTCCTGCCCAGATATCGTTTGCAATATTTTCGTCGTTTTCAAAGGCAGATGCAAGACGGGTCTTTATCTCCTTTGCCGCCTTGTTGGTAAAGGTTATGGCAAGCACCTTCCAGGGAGGACATGGGTCGGAAATAAACACGGGAAGAAGCTGCTCTATCTCCTCGGGCGGAAGCTTCAAAGCATCTTCCAGACTATTCACCTGTTCGTAGGTCACGTAATCGGGCACCATATTGCCAAAATAAGCGTTTCCGTATTTTATTATGAAGGCTATTCTTTTGACCAGCACCGTAGTTTTTCCGCTTCCCGCACCCGCAAGCACGAGCAACGGTCCCTGAGTCGTAAACACCGCTTCCCTTTGCTTTTCGTTAAGCGATGAATAAGCCGCATCAAAAAGCGCCCGTTTTGCCTTTATGTATCTTTCCTTTAAAGCCTGATCCATTAAAATCTATTCTCCGTTTCTGCCTTTTTTGCGGCAACAAATCCATTGACTCCATTATACACCATTCACCGTTTTTTTTCAAGCAAAAAAGAGCCCCAAAGGGCTCTTTTCCGCAAAAATATTTTTATTTGGAGAACTTGTTGTCCTGCTTGTTTGACTCAGAGCGGTAATCGCTTCTGTTGTTGCTCTGATTCTTGCTGTTCTGGCTGTTCTGGTTGTTGTTCTGATTCTGATTGTTGTTCTGATTCTGATTGTTGTTCTGGTTCTGATTGTTGTTCTGGTTCTGATTGTTGTTCTGGTTCTGATTCTGGTTTCTGTTCTGGCTGTTCTGATTGTTCTGGTTGTTATAATTATTGTTTTGCATTCCGGACATCTCCTTATTTATTATACGGACTTTGCCGCACAGATAGTATGTCCCGAAAAAACACCTTTATTCCTCGGTCAGACGCGAAAACTCCATATTGTTATATATCTCAAAAATGGCGTAAATCACCGATGCGGCATATCCTATGCAGATACCGTAATTTATCATACAGCCCGCTCCGAATCTTTCGGTCAGCGGATATGCAACAGATGATACGTGTACGGCGTTCAGAGCCGCGCTTGCAGCTGCAAAGATGATCGGAGCAATAAGGTGACGTGTAAGCTCGGAATGAATTGCTTTTGCTATTTCCTGTTCATAGGGAGAGCTTTCAGGTTTTGTAAGACCGGTCGTTCGCATAATGACACGACGCAAGACGTACATGAGCGCCGCGGTGAAAAGAACAAGAACAACGCCTTCCAAAATATTGCTCTTGACCATTTCCGTGAATGCGTTGTAGTCGCCAATGTCGCGGTAAATTTTTTCCGCGTTGAAATTTTCAAAGAAATAAAACTGCTTGTAGGTTGCAAATCCCGAAACCGCACATAAAAGCGCGGAAAATCCGAGCAAAAGCTTCCATTCCTTCAAATATTTTCTTGAGTAAAGTGCCGTTGCTGTCATCAATATACCAATAATAAGGTCGGGAGTTATGTTATACATATCAAAATACAGGTCAAGTGAAAAAATCACCGAAGCAGAGGCGATCAAAAGCGTACGGAATGCTCGCTTTTTTGCGTGGTAAGCCTTGTTCGGGAGTATCTCTTCCCTGTACTGCTCTTCAAGCTTATCCATAAGCGGACGGTGCTTTGTGAACCCGCGAAAATATGCAAACATTCGCACGATCCACACAGTTCCCACGATCAGAACGATAATAATTCCTACCGTTCTGAAAAGGTAAACGAAATCGTAATAGTTTACGTGGGCGGAGGAATTGCGGTAGTTAAGAAGCGACGATGCCTCGGGAAGTATGGCGCACGCCACCTTGACAAACAGGAAGATCAAAGTAAAACCTCTGAGCTTTTCCGTTCTTGAAAGGATGTATCTGTTTTTTCTCTGCCGTCTTGAATTTATGAAATTGATAAGTTCAACACGCGATTTTCCTGCCCCCTCGGGAATTTCAATCATCTTTTTCAACCTTCTGCCAAGAACGAATCCGCCATCAACGCGTTCGCCCGTATAAAGTATTCCGCCGAAAAGCTTTAAGTATCCGGGGATTATAAACACAAGGTCGAGAATTCCCATAACGAAGGAGAAAAGCAGAAGCGTTACGGGCATTTCACTGTCAATGACCATTCCGAAAATAACGAAAACGGTCAAAAGCTTAATAGCGTTTACGTATATCGCCTTTTTGAAAAGCTCGCGGGCATCGGAAATTTTCGTACTTATCTCCGAATACTGTTCAAGGGCAAAATAAAGGATTATGTATCCGAAAACGTCGGGGAGAACGTCCACCACGGCAATATCGGGATTAAAGAGAAAAAGGCAAGCAAAGGGCAAAGCCCAAAGGCCCAAATTCTTTTTCAGACGTCCGTTCATTTCTTCTTCCCTTTCTTCTTTCTCTTTTCAAGTTTTTTTTCGTTGTCGCGTTTTATGCGTTCCTCGGCGTAAGCCTTTGTCTTTTCGTAGATCTCCTGCTGTCTCTTCTCGGACGCCTCAAAAAGCTTGTTCATAAAGGGTATTCTTGACGGCTTTGCCGCGTTTTCCTCATCCCCCTCCTCGCAGATGTTCTTATAGCAGGAGTAAATGAGGAGCAGGTTCAAAAAAACCAGCAAAAGCAGCCCAATCAAGGTCACGCCGAACAGATAATTGATAAACGTCCAGCCAAAGGAGTGAGCCACGAACGTGGAAAGCGCCAAAAGCAACAAAATGGCAAAAAGAATCGCATTTCTCGCGCTTTTGGTCATTATTCCTTTGAGCCCTACCTCTTTTGAGAGGGCGCAGGTTGCTCTGTAAAATACGAGGTGGAACGGTATAGCAAAGAAGTAAAAAGCCATTGAAACGTAAGCCTGCAGGTTTTCGGGCAGAGCCGTGTAGTCGCCCGCGATAAACACCGCACCCTCAGCCACGGCGGCAAAGCACATAGCCCACGCCGCAAGGTAACAGAAGTTGTATTTCGTTTCAAACTGACAGAGCTTTTTCAGACCGCAGAGAGCCAAAAGGCTGCCGACGGCTCTGAAAATAAAGCCGAATGAATTAAACGACATCAGAAACGCAACCGCGTAACCGATAAACAAAAGTCCGTAGCCCATTGTACTCTCCTTTCTTTTTTAATCTTCGTCCGTGCCGTTCGCGCCGCAGCATTTTTTATACTTTTTGCCGCTTCCGCAAGGGCAAGGGTCGTTTCGTCCGACCTTTTCGTTCTTTACTATCGTGTTGTTTATTTTAGCCGTCTTTTTTCTGACGGTATTACCCGCAAAACCCGCAAGGATCGGCTTCGCAACAGCCTTTCTCTCAATAGCTTCCTTTCTGGGCAGGCAGGTGAGCACGGTGCGGACAGTGTTCTCGCGGATATCCGCTATCATCTCGTCGAACATATCGGCACCCTGTATTCTGTACTCGTTCACAGGGTCGCGCTGTGCGTAAGCCTGAAGCCCTATGCTCTCCTTTAAGTCGTCCATAGCGTCTATATGGTCCATCCACTTGATATCGACGTTACGCAGCAGGATAGTCCTCTCCACCTCGCGGAAAATGTCGGGAGTAAACAGCTCCTCCTGTGCGGCATATATCTTGTTTGCCTTTTCGATCAGCGCTTCGGAAATGTCCTCGGACTTGAGCTTTGCAATCTCCTCATCGGTGTATTTGAGGTCGTCCTCGGAGCAGATATAGCTAAGGTCCGCACGAACGGCGGAAAGATCCCACTCGGAAGTTTGCTCTGCCACGGTATATCTTGCGACTGTTTCTGAAATTGTTGACCTTATCATCTTAAGGATAGTGTCCTTCATGTCGTCGCCGTCAAGCACAGAGCGACGCTGGGTATAGATGATGTTTCTCTGCTGATTCATTACGTCGTCGTAGGTGATGACGTTCTTTCTGCGCTTAAAGTTAGTATCCTCTATATTCTTTTGCGCGCGCTCAATAGAGTTTGAGAGGATCTTTGCGTCAATAGGAGTGTCGTCGGGAAGCTTCAGGGTCTCGGCGATCGCAAGAATTCTCTCGCTTCCGAAAAGACGCATAAGGTCGTCCTCAAGAGACAGGAAGAACATGGATTCGCCGGGGTCGCCCTGACGTCCCGAGCGCCCTCTGAGCTGGTTGTCGATACGTCTCGATTCGTGTCTTTCCGTACCGAGAATGAACAGACCGCCCGCCGCTCTTACCTTGTGGGCCTCAGGCTCGATCTCCTTTTTAAACTTGCCGTAAAGCTCCGCAAAAATGCGTCTTGCTTCCTTTACGTTCTCGTCGTCGATCTCGGCAGTTCCCGTAGCCATAGCAATAAGCTCCTCGGGGATCTCGCGGCGGCGCATTTCCGCCTTTGCCATATATTCGGGGTTGCCGCCCAGCATAATATCGGTACCGCGTCCCGCCATGTTGGTTGAAATGGTTACAGCACCGAATTTACCCGCCTGGGCAACTATTTCCGCTTCTTTTTCATGGTACTTTGCGTTAAGGACGGTATGAGGTATTCCGTTACGCTTAAGCATAGCGGAAAGCTCCTCGGACTTGTCGATAGATACCGTACCGACAAGAATAGGCTGGCCCTTTTCGTGACATTCCTTTACCTGCTCAACGATAGCCATATATTTGCCGCGGACATTCTTGAAAACAACGTCGTTTCTGTCATTTCTTATCATAGGCTTGTTGGTGGGCACCTCCACCACGTCAAGACCGTATATCTCGCTGAACTCGTTTTCCTCGGTCATGGCAGTACCCGTCATACCCGACAGCTTTTTATACATACGGAAGTAATTTTGGAAAGTGATCGTTGCAAGTGTTCTGTTTTCTTTTTGAACGTCCACTCTTTCCTTTGCCTCGATCGCCTGGTGGAGACCGTTGGAATAACGTCTTCCGGGCATGAGACGTCCCGTAAAGGAGTCAACTATCATAACGCCGCTGTCGGGCGTGACGACGTAATCCACGTCGCGATGCATGATGCCGTACGCGCGGATAGCCTGGTTTATGTGGTGATATATAGTAGAGTTCTGAGGGTCGGAGAGGTTTTCAAGCTCAAAGAATTTTTCCGCCTTCGCCACACCCGAAGGAGTGAGCGTTACACTTCTCGCCTTCTCGTCAACAATATAGTCACAGCTGTCCTCAAGCTCTTTATTTTCCTGCTTTTTATCAAGCTCCTTGATGACAGTCTTTTTCAGACCGCGCACCAGAGCATCGGCCTTTGCGTAAAGGTCGGTGGAGGGATCGCCCTCTCCCGAAATGATAAGAGGGGTTCTCGCCTCGTCGATAAGGATAGAGTCCACCTCATCAACGATAGCGAAGATATGTCCGCGCTGGAATGTCTGGCTCTTGTATACCGCCATGTTATCGCGCAGATAGTCAAAGCCATACTCGTTGTTGGTTCCGTAGGTAATATCGCATCTGTATGCCGCCTGTTTATCGGCATTTGACTGACCGTGAACGACCAGACCCGTGGTAAGTCCCATGAACTCGTAAGCCCGTCCCATTTCCTCGCTGTCACGGCGCGCAAGGTAATCGTTTACCGTAACGATATGAACGCCCTCGCCTGTGAGTGCATTGAGGTATGCGGGCATGGTCGCAACCAATGTCTTACCCTCGCCCGTCTTCATCTCGGCAATTCTGCCTTGGTGAAGAATTATACCGCCAAGAACCTGCACACGGAAGGGTCTTTTTCCCAGCACGCGGAAATCCGCCTCGCGGATAGCCGCAAAGGCGTCGGGAAGAATATCGTCAAGGGTTTCACCGGCAGCCAAACGCGCTTTGAGCACGGGTGTTACCCCTGCAAGCTCCTCGTTTGTCATTTCCGCGTATTTTGGCGCAAGCGCCTCAACTGCATCAACAGTCTTCTCCAGCTTTTTCACCTGGCGCTCGCTATACGTTCCGATTATCTTATCCAAAAGTCCCATTTATCCGTACCTCCAAAAGGATTTAAACATAAATATTCATATTATTATATCACTGTAATGTCCTTTTTGCTATAACTTTTTGTAAATTTTTATTAAAAAGCGGTTATTTTATCTGCAAATCTTGAATTTCAACGTCGAAAGTGATATAATCAACTGACAAATCAAATTCGGAGTAAGAAATGAGCAACATAAACATAGTTTTACTTGAGCCCGAGATACCCCAAAATACGGGAAACATAGCACGAACCTGCGCCGCCACGGGCGCTTCCCTGCACCTCATCGAGCCCCTTGGCTTTCGCATCGACGACGCCAAGCTCAAGCGCGCGGGGCTTGACTACTGGCATCAGCTTGACATTACATATTACAAGAATTTAGAGGATTTTTATACGCGAAATCCTGATGCGCAGGTCTATTATTTCAGCACGAAGGCGCCGCAAAAATATACCGACATTACCTATCCCGAAAAGGTCTATCTGATGTTTGGTAAGGAGACAAAGGGTCTGCCCGAGGAGCTTCTTCACAAAAACAAATCTGATTGCGTAAGAATACCCATGCGCGACTCTCTGCGCAGTCTCAATCTGTCAAACTCCGCCGCCATTGCGGTCTACGAGGTGTTCAGGCAGAGAGGTTTTGATGGGTTGCGGGAAGCGGGCGAGCTGACCAAATACGAATGGTAAAAAAACAAGGGCGAGACCTCGGTCTCGCCCTTACCTTATGTAAGATTACATGAACTTCTTAATGATGTCACCTGCTTCTTCTATGGGCAAGGAGAGCGTTGCCGTGATCTTTGTCTCGGTCTTTTCGCTCAGCTCGTCAAGCTCTGTGACAAGATTCTCGAAAGCCGCAACGTCGCCGCCGCAGATTTTAAGAGAGCTGTCAATGAAGAGGTCTGTTACGTCGTGGTTGCTTGCAAGAATACCTGCAACGAAACCGTAAAGAGACTGTGCATCAAAAATGCAATAATCGTTTGTATTGATAAGTCTCGCCTGATGCTTTACGTCAAAGCGGAGCTTTGTTCCCTTTTCAAGACATACAACGTTACCAGAAGAAGCCTGAACAGCCTCATTCACCATAGCGATGAGTGTCTTTGTTTTGCCTGTGCCCTTGACACCAACAATGAGTTTTAACATGATATTTGTACCTCCAAAGAGAAATTTAGGTCGAAACAGCAACAATTGCTGTCGGTTTTCCTACCTGTGAGTATATTATAACATATTGCCCCAAAAATTGCAAGATATTTTTTGATTTTTGTGCAACTTTATTTTAATCTTGCCTCAAGAGCTGCCTTCTGCTCCTCGTAGCCGGGCTTTCCGAGCAGAGCGAACATATTCTTCTTGTAAGCTTCGACGCCGGGCTGGTTGAAAGGATTTACGCCCAGAGTGTAACCCGAGATCGCGCACGCCTTCTCAAAGAAGTAGATCATATAGCCAAGAGAGAACTCATCTCTCTTATCAAGCTCGATAACGGTATTGGGAACGTCGCCGTCCATGTGAGCAAAGAGCGTGCCCTGCATAGCCTTCTTGTTAACATAGTCAAGCTCACGTCCCGAAAGGAAGTTGAGGCCGTCTATGTTGTTTTCGTCGTTGGGTATCTCGAGAACGGTTCCCGCGTCCTTTATACTAAGCACAGTCTCGCAAAGAACTCTCTGACCCTCCTGAATATACTGACCAAGAGAGTGGAGATCGGTGGAGAACACGACGGATGCGGGGAAAATACCTTTGTTTTCCTTACCCTCGCTCTCACCGTAAAGCTGCTTCCACCACTCGCTGAACATCTGTGCGAAAGGCTCATAGGAAACGAGGATCTCGGTGTTGATCCCCTTTCTGAGCAGGATATTTCTGATAGCCGCGTACTTATAGCAGTCATTCTTTTCGATGTCGGGGTCGCAGTAATCGATCATAGCCTGTGCCGCGCCCTCCATGAGCTTATCAATATCAATACCTGCAACGGCGATAGGAAGAAGTCCGACGGGTGTGAGAACCGAGAAGCGTCCTCCCACATCGTCGGGGACAACAAACGTCTCGTACCCTTCGTCATCGGAAAAGGATTTAAGCGTTCCCTTTTCGCGATCGGTGGTAACGAAGATCCTGTCCTTCGCGCCCTCTTTTCCGTATTTCTTTTCAAGAATATTTCTGAAAACGCGAAATGCAACGGCAGGCTCGGTAGTCGTGCCCGACTTTGAAATTACGTTAATGCAAACGTCCTTACCCTCGCAGATAGAAATAAGCTCGGCGAGAGAAGATGCGCTCAGAGAATTACCCGCATAGTAGATGTCGGGTGTGTTCTTTGAGAGGTTGTTGTAAAGAGGAGACTTGATAAACTCTATAACGGCACGGGCGCCAAGATAGGAGCCACCGATACCGATAACGATAAATACATCACAGCTGTCGCAGATCTTCGCGGCGGCTGTCTTGATCCTTGCAAATTCTTCCTTGTCGTAGTTTCGAGGGAGGTCTACCCAACCGAGAAAATCGTTTCCCGCACCGCTCTTGCTTGTGAGAAGCTTATCTGCTGCCGTGATCTCGGGCTGAATATTCTTTAATTCCTCAGCGGAAATAAATTTTGACAGATACTGCTGGTTTAAACTAAGTGTCATTTTCGTCTGTTCCTTTCAGGTATAACAGCTTATAAAATAAACTGCGAAATTTATAATATTATATACCCTTGGGAGAAGAAATGCAAGAGAATTTTGCATTTTTTACCTTAAAAACAAACAATTATAAAAAATTTCCACGATAAATGTCCAAAATCCAAGCTTTTTTACGCTTTGCGTGCAGATTATGTCTGCTTCCCCCACGATCTCATCGCCGCACCTGTATACGACACGTCCCGCTACGTCGCCTTCACGCACAGGTGCACTCAGGCTGTCAAGAAGCTTGATCTCGCTCTGAATACTTCCCTTCTTTGAACTGTCTATCAAACACGAAAAGCTCGGTTTTACGATCTTGCACTCCCTCTGTTCACCTTTCGTCACGGGGATAGTTCCAAGGTCTTCTTCATCGCTTGTATAAAGTGAATAACCCGAAAATCCCATGTCAAGAAGTCTGGTCGCCTCGCGGTTTCGCACGTCGCGGGTGGGTGAGCCCATTATGACCGCAATAAGTGTCATTCCGTCACGCTCGGCAGTAGCGGAAATGCAGAATCCCGCCTTTGAGGTCGAGCCTGTTTTCAGACCGTTTGCGCCCTTGTAGAATCGTATGAGTCGGTTGGTATTAGTCAGTCCGAACGCGCCGTCGCGGACGGTGTCCATCCAAATTGAACTGTATTCAAGAATCTTTTTGTGCTTTATCAGCTCCGCCGACATGAGTGCTATGTCGCGGGCGCTGGTTACGTGATTTGTCGCCGTATCGTCAAGACCGTTGGTGTTTTCGAAATTGGTGTTCTTCATGCCAAGCTCACGAGCGCGCTCGTTCATGCGGCGGACAAAAGCCTCTTCACTTCCGCAGATATGCTCCGCCAGCGCCACCGCCGCATCGTTTGCCGAGGCGATAACCACACTTTTCAGCATATCCTCAACCGACATCTGCTCGCCCTCTTTCAGGTATATCTGGGAGCCGCCCATGGAAGTAGCGTAAGCCGAGGCAGTGACCATATCGTCAAAGGACAGCCTGCTTGCGTCTATCTCCTCCATTACCAAAAGCAAAGTCATGATTTTCGTAACAGATGCGGGCGGAAGCGCCTGATCGGCATTTTTTTCGTAGAGTACCGTACCGCTTGACGCTTCAATTAAAATTGCACTTTTTGCCTCCGCGTCAAAGTCCGCGATAGGCTCTAACGCCCTCGACGGCAAAACACAAGCTGACAGAAGAAAAAACAGAGCTAATAAAAAGGAAATAAGCCTTTTTTTCATAAGAACCTCCAAGTGAATTTGTTTATCATTGGAGTTTATGAAAGAATTCGCAAAAAAAGCACCCTCCAAAGGGTGCTTTTTTATTATCTTACGGAAAATTTGAAGATCGTGGTGTAATCGTACTTTTCTCCGGGTCTGAGAGTAACGTCGGTAAATTCAGGATGGTTTATGGAGTCAGGCATCTTCTGCGTTTCAAGTGCCACGGCGTTTTGCTTTTCCTGCTTTGCGCCGCCCTTGAATGGAGTCACATCGTCCATGAAATTACCCGTGTAGACCTGAATACAGGGACTGTCACATATAACCGTCAGCTCTCTGCCCGTCTCCGGGCTGTAAAGCCACACGCGGGGTATGGGTGTCTCGGTCTCGCCTCCCACAAAGTTGAAGCAATGGTCGTACCCGTTGCCCTTTATAAGGTCGTCGTTGGGCAGATCGATGTCACGTCCAATAAGCTTTTCCTCGGTGAAATCAAAGGGCGTTCCCTTCACTGCCTTGAACTCGCCCGTGGGAATAAGCCCCCGGTCGGTGGGCAGATAGGTGTCAGCGTCTATCTTCAGGGTGTGACCGCGGACGGTACCCGAAGCATAGCCGTTCAAGTTAAAATAAGAATGGTTTGTAAGGTTGAGGATAGTAGTCTTATCCGTCGTTGCTTCGTAGTGGATAGAAAGAGCGTTATCTGCTGTCAGCTTATATGTAACGTTGACCGTCAGCTCGCCGGGAAAATTTTCGTCCATGTCGGGGGAAACGAGGGTCAGATGAAGCTCGGGCTCCTCCCCGTCAACGGGCACGGAATCCCATAGCTTATGGGAAAACCCGACCTTACCGCCGTGGAGGGAGTTCTCGCCGTTATTGATGTAAAGCTGATATTCCTTGCCCTCCAAGGTAAAGCGTCCTTTTGCTATTCTGTTGCCGAATCTGCCGATAAGCGCGCCGTGGCCGCCTGGGGCTGTCTTGTAATCTTCAAGACTGTCAAAACCGCACACAACGTCAGAAAATCTGCCCTCTCTGTCGGGGACTTTAAGCGAAACTATCGCGCCTGCGTAGTCTGTTATCTGAACTTCAACACCGTTTTTATTTGTGAGGGTATAGAGGGAGACCTCACGGTCACCCTCCATACCAAACGATTTACGAGTTATACCCATTTTAATCTCCATACCCGTTGGGATTCTTCTGCTGCCAATTGTTGGAGTCGCGGCACATATCCTCGATATTGTATTCAGCCTTCCAGCCAAGAACGGCATATGCCTTTTCGGGATTGGCAAAGCACTTGTCGATATCGCCGGGGCGTCTGGGAGCTATTTTATAATTTATCTTAATGCCCGTTGCTGCTTCATATGCCTTTACGATGTCAAGGACGGAATATCCCGTGCCCGTACCGATGTTGAAATACTCAACACCGAGATTTGCCTCGGCATAATCGATGGCACAAAGATGAGCCTTTGCAAGATCTACCACGTGGATATAGTCGCGAACGCCCGTGCCGTCGTGGGTATCGTAGTCATCGCCAAATACAGACAGGCACTCTCTCTTACCGCTTGCTACCTGAGTTATGTAAGGAAGCAGATTGTTGGGGATTCCCTTGGGGTCCTCGCCGATCAGTCCGCTCTTGTGAGCACCAATGGGGTTGAAGTAACGAAGCACAGCCACGCTCCACTCGTTATCGGACACCCAGATGTCCTTGAGAATGCGCTCTATCATAAGCTTTGTCTCGCCGTAGGGATTGGTGGTGGACAGAGGGAAATCCTCGGAGATCGGAACGCTTGCGGGGTTGCCGTAAACGGTAGCGGAGGAGCTGAAAACTATCTTCTTTGCCCCAAATTCACTCATGACCTCGCAGAGATTAACTGTGCTGAGAAGATTGTTTTTATAGTACATCATAGGCTTCTGAACAGATTCACCTACCGCTTTAAGACCTGCAAAATGGATTGCACTCTCTATATTATTTTCCGCAAATACCGCGCGTAAGGCTTCCTTGTCGCAAAGGTCTACCTCATAAAACTTGAAATCCTTACCTGTTATCTCGCGGATTCTGTCAAGAACCACGGGCTTGGAGTTGCAGAAGTTATCAACGATGATTATTTCTTTTCCTGCATTAAGCAGTTCAACTGCCGTATGGGAGCCGATAAAGCCGGCACCGCCTGTAACCAAAATTGCCATTTTATGTATTTCCTTTCAAATTAGTTCCAAAGATCTACGGGGTATTCGCCCTTTTCGATAAGCTCTCTTATGCTCTTTTGTACGAACTCCTTATCCTCGTGATAAGTAACGCCGTACCAGACAGCGTCGGTTGAATAGACTTTTACGTCAGACTGTTTTGAACTTATCATTTCCTTTATTGCTGTGGGTATGTAGTACTCGCTCTTTTGCGGGTCTGCCATATTGTCAAGGAAGTTCACAAGTCCCGCTTGAATATAGGGGATAACCTCCTTTGCAAAGCCAAGACAGTTCATGGAAACGACAGTATCGGCACCCAGAGGCAACCACTCGCCGTTTTCCTCGTACGCCGCGTTCTCGCCGTCGCGCTTGATCTTGGTGCGTTCGGTAACGTTTGTCAGATAGCCCTCGTCATTGATCTCGCACTGACCTCTGGACACCGTTCCGTTTTCGGTAAGCGTGTTTTTAAGTTCATATCCTACCATACAGCAATGGGAAACGCCGTTTTCCGTAAGCTCTTTTGCGGAAAGGTGCGCGCCAAGCTTCATGAATGCGTCTCTGCCGTAGAAATCGTCAGAGTTTACAACGGCGAAGTTATCGTCGATGCAGTTTCTTGCCGCCAACACCGCGTGAGCGGTTCCGAAGGGCTTTGTTCTGCCATCGGGAGGCGTATAGCCATTTGGAAGATCGGTCAGCTCCTGGAAGGCGTATTCGACCTTTATATGCTTTTCGATTCTCGCACCGATAGTTTCCTTAAAAAGGTCGCAGTTTTCTCTTTTTATAACGAAAACCACCTTATCAAAGCCGGCTTTTATAGCGTCGTACACCGTAAAATCAATGATGAACGAGCCGTTTTCCGTAATGGGATCAAGCTGTTTCAGTCCGCCGTAGCGTGAGCCCATGCCTGCCGCAAGTACAACAAGTGTCATAATATATTCTCCTTTAGTCTACATCTTCAAAAACTTTTTCGGGGGGTGTCAGCAGACACTCGGGGTTCTCAAAACATCTTCTGATGATCTTAAAGCAGGAAGCGTAATAGAATCCGTCGCAGATACGCTCATCGGTTACCGCTTTAAGCTCTATGTACTTTCTCTTTGTTACATTCCCCTCCGAGTCAAGCGCAAGCTCGGTCTCCTTTGCACCGTACGCCAGAAATACGGGCAGATTGCCAAAATCGTAAAGGTGGTGGTATACGGGTGGGATTCCGAGAGAGCCCATGCTTGTGATTATCATAGACCCGTGGAATGGGCTTACTTCGTTAGTCAAGAACTTGGGCAGCCAGCCGATATAGTCGAGACAGCGAAGAAGCCAAACCGCAAATCTGAAAATGAATCCGGGAAGAATCGAAAGGAATTTCGCCACCTTATCAAAGTTGGAATTTCCAGCCGCTTCAAGCGCCTCGTTTGCCACCTTGGTGAACTTTTCGTAAACATCGTCCAAGGTATCGGCGGGATCAAATTCGACCTTTATCATAGTGTCCTCGGCGTCAATGCTCATCTTGTGCTTGATAGCCATATTGACTACTACCTTATCGCGGGTGTAGATCTTCTGACCGCTTATAAATCTGTTGAGCTGAGGGCGCTGGGAAACGGCTCTGACATACGATGCTATAAGAACGTGAAGAAGAGAAAAATTGTTTTTTCCCTCTTTCACCTTTTGCCTGCAAAGCCTGTCGGCGTTTGCCACGTACAGCTTGTCGGTGAACATATTCATGGCATCATAGCGTCGGTTCATTATGTAAGGCACTACCTTAAGCATTGGAGGACAGGTCCTTACCCGTCTTCCGTCTTTTCTGTCGCCCAAGCGTCTTCTTCTCTTTTTCTTATCCATAATTCTACTCCTTTTTGTGGGAATATATCTGTAATATTGTATTACATTTTCGTTAAAATTTCAAGTCTAAAAGAGAAATTTGTTAAAATTTACTTCAAAATGTTGCAATAACGCAGAA
The DNA here is from genome assembly GCA_045651985.1 of Eubacteriales bacterium. Classification (GTDB taxonomy): domain Bacteria; phylum Bacillota; class Clostridia; order Oscillospirales; family CAG-272; genus SIG710. Next base: position 428 of record JAZRTK010000028.1, on the reverse strand, counting down.
AAGGAAGTATAATACAATCAGAGAAATTCTGTAAGGAGACTAAAATGAAGCACGTTGACATATATACCGACGGCGCATGCCGCGGAAACCCGGGAAAGGGCGGCTGGGGAGCCGTGCTGGTCTATGAAGGACGGGAAAAGGAGCTTTCGGGCGGCGAGGCAGAGACCACCAACAATCGCATGGAGCTGACGGCAGCGATTTCTGCTCTGTCAGCACTTAAGGAGCCCTGTCGGGTGACGCTTACCACAGATTCTCAGTACTTGGTAAACGGAATTACAAAGGGCTGGGCCCAAGGTTGGCGCAAAAACGGTTGGAGAAAGAGCGACAAGTCCCCCGCACTAAACGTCGATTTGTGGGAGCAGGTACTTGAGCTTGTTGGGCGTCACGAGGTTGAATTCGTCTGGGTCAAGGGGCACGCGGGACACCCA
>JAZRTK010000027.1:0-54340 GCA_045651985.1 Eubacteriales bacterium | reverse complement strand
ACACCCATACAACGAGCGATGCGACAGGCTTGCCACCGATTTTGCGGATAGCTTATAAAATAACAGCGCCACGGTCCGTGGCGCTGTTATTTTATCTTTTTTATTACTAAGAAACAATTGTCACAGTTTTATTTTTTTGTGCATTAACTGATAATATCAATTCACAGGAGGCACAACAAATATGAGTTGTTACGGTCAAAACGGATTCGGCTCAACCCCTTATCCCTCGGCGGACAAAATCCGCCCCGACAAAAAAATGGCAAAAGCCTTATGCGACAGTTTGGCGGGCGAAATGTCCGCAATAAATTCCTATATCTACTATTCAGTAATCTTTTCGGACACCATGCCCTCTCTTGCAGACACATTCTCATCTCTTGCTATGACTGAAATGATACATTTCAGACTTATTTCTCAATGTATCAAAAGGCTGGGTTCAAACCCAGCCCTCAGCCTGCGGCTTTCCGCTACGCCTGCAAACGATGATGTTTGCAGGGCACAGTGCGAAGCAAACAAAGTCATTGAGCGATCGATATGCGAGGAAACGGCGGCAAACGAGGAATATCGACGTCTCGCGGAATGCACTTGTGATAGTGCTTTACACGCGGTCCTTGACAGGCTTGCTTCAGACGAGGAAGAACACAGAAAAACGCTTGAAGGGCTTTGGTTATAAAACGAGGCGGTGCCAATGGCACCGCCTTGTTAATTATCCGAGCAATTCCGAAACGAACTCGGGAATATTTCCCTTTTCAAAACGTGTACTGTAAGTCACGTAATGATATGTCGTTTCGTCCTCCTCATAGTATTTGTAGTCCTCTTCCTTCATACCGTAAAGGACAAAATACTGCTCGTCGCGCTCAAAATAAGCGCTGTTATAGTCTGCCGACAGGGAGTGCAGACAGGAGAATGCCTGACGCATCCGTTCCTCGTCGGTTATCATAACCGAGCATTCGTTCACGGTAGTATCAAAGTCAACCTTTGACAGGTCGCAAATGACCATAAATTCAGCCATGTTTGCCATCTCGGTAAACAGCTCCTCCGCGTCGCGGCAGCCCGTGAACAGCTCCTGATTATCAAAGGTCGCAAAAACGGGAATATCCATCTCAATAACGGACTCTTTGGTACGGATAGTGAAATATCCGACCACCGTGGAATTGTTTTCTAAAACGTCCCTATTTGAATATTCGGTGCGTAGAGCCTCCATCATTTTTTCGACGACGGCGTTCTCCTCGGTCCTCTGATCGCTCTCGTACCAATAAAGCTCCTGACCGAACTTTATCTGCGGCGTGTATGAAGCAAAGGACAGCTTCTCCGTATCGAGGCATTCCACTATCTTCTTTGAATATTCCATGGAATACGCTATCTTGCGGGCAAGCTCCACTCTCTTAGCCTCATCTTGGAGGTTCATTTTAACCGCAAATTCAACGCCGTTTTTCAGCTTGAAAACAAGCCTCATATTAGAGCCTATACGGTAGTTGTCGGACAGGAAGCTGACCGTGGCGCCGTACGGTTCGCCCTCGTCGTCGATATACGCAAGGTAGTACATATAGTTGCTGTCCCTGTAGATATCCTTATCCTCGTAATAGATAGAATCAGCAGTTTCAACGTAGCCCGACGAGCCGTGGGTATACGCGCCGCCGTCACGGATATAGTCGGCGTAGGTCTTGAGTATCTCGGATTTGAGCTTGTATTCTCTTATCTCAAGGTTTGTTGCTACGCCGTTCACGGAAACGGTGACGCTTTCAAGCTTGTCGTTTCTCGGCACGTAAGTATCAATGCCGAAAAGGTTAAGTCCGCAACCGATAATCACAAGAACCATAATAGCGGCGTAAACGCCAAATCCCTTGATACCCGAGAACATCTTTCTCGCGTTCTTTGAGAGAATAAAGTTCATGAACATAAAGGAAATCAGCGCACCAAAGACAAATCCGACTATCCGCCAACCCTCGTCGTTTCCACCCATAGCTTCAAGCAAGAAGCCCATGAAGAAGGTACAAGGAATAATGCACAGATATTTGAGAACCTGCGCAACGGGCGTAAAGACTACGGGAGTTCCCGCGCGCTCAACCTTTCTCACCTTGTAAAGAACCATGGTGATAAAGATAAGAAGGACGTTGAGCAATATTGCCGAGAAAATATCAAGTGCCGAGGTGTCGGTGATAAGCATATGCACCTGCTTTACTATGGGGCATATCTTTTCGGAGAATCCGAGGGTGTAATAGTAATCGGCTCTGATGTTGTCGGCGTAGGTGTACGCGATTCCGTAGACCATAAGGTAGTACGCCAAGGGCGCAAAACCAATGAAAAATGTCAGAAACATCTGCATTATTACCGTGCCCGAAAGCATACAGGCAAGGTTCGTTATGGAAAAAGCGGTGATATAAAGCAACAGCGCCTTGAAAAAGAACCCAAATACAGTAGAAAAGATATCGCCAAGTCCGTAAGCACCAAGTCCCGAGGACACCACGCAAGCCAGAACCACCAAAAGAGAGTTTATGAGAAACGCCGCGATAAAATCAATGGCGGTGGTCAAAAATTTTGTGGCAAAGATAGCCTCGCGGCGGATAGGAAGGCAGTGCAAAAAGTCTGAATGGACTTTATTGGTCAGCCCCTTTCCAATCCTCCAGCCCGAAAGCAAACCCATTCCCACGATAACGACGCCCCAAATGATGCGCGTTTCGGGCATATTCAATATACGAAGCACTCTTTCAAGTATTTCGGCATCCGTATACTCTCTGACATCGGGTATAGATACGGGTATGCTCTGAAGTCCCATGAGAATAACCACGGGCATCATAAGCAGGAACGCTATAAAAAGGAACACGGCAAAGGGCCATGAGCGGCGAAGCTCGCCCCAAAAATACTTCCCGCTAAATCCATAATTTTTAACTACGTTGCTTTTTTCAGAACAGGACTGTCGAGTAGTCATAGCCTCTTTCCTCCATTTCACTTATAAATATTTCTTCCAATGTAAGCGGGATTATCTCGCAGAATCTGGGCTCTGCCGCCTTTGCCGCCGCTTCCACGGCGTCACGCTCACCTCTTACAACAAGAGTGGAAAGGCTTCCGCGCTTAGAGCTTGAAACGATGTGGAAGTCCGCAAATACCTCGTTTATCTTCGTATCGTCCTCAAGCACTATCTGAACCGTGTGTATCTCCTGCTTCAGGCTGTCAAGCTCGCTTTCAAAGAGGATTCCACCACGATGGAGCAGACCGATGTGGTCGCAGATATCCTCGATCTCGCGTAGGTTGTGGGACGCAATAACGGCGGTCATTCCGTTTGTCAAAACCTCGTTTGCAAGAAGCTTTTTTACAAGCTGGCGCATGACGGGATCAAGACCGTCAAAGGTTTCGTCGCACAGAATATATTTAACATTTGACGCAAGCGCAAGCAGCACCGACGCCTGCTTTTTCATACCCTTTGAAAAAGTATTTATTTTTCTGTCATAGGGCAGATTAAAGAGCTTTGCAAGCTCGTGATATTTTTCATACGAGAAATTCGGATAGAACGACGCGTATACCCCTGCCATTTCGTCGAGAGTGGAACTGGGCAGGAAATACTGTTCATCAGACAGAAAAATTACGTTTTTCTTTACGTCGGGATTTTCAAACACCGTTGCTCCGTCGTATTCCACCTGTCCTTCGTCGCCTCGCATGATTCCGCACATTATTCGGAGAAGCGTTGATTTTCCGCTTCCGTTTGAGCCGATAAGCCCGTATATACTGCCCGCGGCAATAGTGGAATTGATATTTTCCAAAGATTTTACGTCGCCGTAGGTTTTAGATACATTCTTAATTTCAATCAAAACGCTTTACCTCCATAATTTGTTGATAGTATCAATTATTTCTTCCTTTGAGATTCCGCCTTCTCGCGCATGTTCGGCAAGCTCCTCTATTTGCGACAGTATCTCGTTTTTGTGGGCGTCCTTCACTTCTTTTATGTCAGAGCTGACGAAGCTTCCCTTGCCCGGAACGGAATACACTATTCCCTGTCGTTCAAGCTCTGCGTACGCCTTTTGTATGGTGTTTGGGTTTATGGCAAGCTCGCCTGCAAGCTGTCTGACTGACGGCAGCGGCTCATCGGGCTTCATAAATCCCTTTACCACCGAGGTCTTGACCGACTCCACCAGCTGTTCGTATATTGGTTTTCGGGATTTGACGTCTACTATTATCCGATACAAAGCTTTACCTCCTTTTCGCCGTATTATCTGTACTATTTGTGTTAGTACAGTTGCATTGTAGCACGGATCTTTCTCCTTGTCAAGTATTTTTTGAAAAAATTGGCATTTAAATTGGTTGACATAAGGTCATTTGTGTGGTAAAATAGTAGCGGTATATTTTAAAGGAGGTAAACTGAAATGACAGTAACAAAGGATACGATTATCGGCGATATTCTCGATTACGACAGAGAGACCGCGCAGTTCTTCCTTGCTATCGGCATGCACTGCCTTGGCTGCCCCGCTTCCAGAGGCGAGTCTATCGAGGCTGCTTGCGCCGTTCACGGAACAGATGCGGACGCGCTGGTTGAAAAGATCAACGCTTTTCTTGCCGCAAAGAACTCATAAAATGAAATCAAACATATAACCCGCAAATTCTGCGGGTTATTTGTTAAAAGGACAAAGTAATGAACTTACCAAAGCTTGACAGCCGTCTCGAAACGGCTTTAACATATTTAAGAAAAGGAAAGACCATGGCAGACATCGGTACAGATCACGCTTATCTGCCAATTTATTCGGTGGCATCGGGTATCTCGTCCCGAGCTTTAGCTTCGGATATAAACCGAGGTCCTGCCGAGCGCGCGGACAAAAACGTGCGCGAATACGGTCTTTCGGATAAAATAAGCGTCATCTGCTGTGACGGACTTTTACACGCGAGCAGATTTTCACCCGATGATATCGTTATTTTCGGCATGGGCGGAGAGCTTATTGCAAAGATCATCGACGATGCGCCCTTTGTTAAAAATAAAAATATCCGTCTCATACTTCAACCGATGACGAAGGCAGAAATTTTGCGCGGGTATTTGGCTAAAAGCGGTTTTTATATCGTCGGCGAGACCCTCTCCGAATCCGATGGACGGCAGTACTGCACAATTTGCGCCGAATTTGACGGCGAGGTCAGAGAATATGACGAGATCGAATACCTGCTTGGAAAATACAACCTTGAAAACAACCAAAACGACCCTATTTTCGCAAAAATAGTTGACAGGAACATAAGAGCTACAGAGATAAAGATTGTCGGCAAAGAAAAGGCGAATGACACGGCACAAAAGGAAAAGGCTTTGCTTTCTCAGCTCAACAATATAAAGGAAGGACGCAAGAAATGACCGTACGAGAGCTGTATGATTTTTTACACAAGAAAATACCCGCTTCCCTTTCCTGCGACTGGGATAACGACGGGCTTATGTGTTGTCCCGACGGAGAAGCGCAGGTGGAAAAGGTACTTATTGCACTTGACATAACCGAGCGCACGGTGGACTATGCTATTGAAAACTGCTTTGATACTATCATTTCCCACCACCCGCTGATATTTTCAAAAGTTGCACAGCTTAATCAGGACACAAACACTGCGCGTAAACTTATAAAGCTGGTAAAAAACGGCGTGAGTGCCATGTCCTTTCACACGAGATTTGACGCGGTCTGCGGCGGTGTGAATACGATTTTGGCGGAGCGTCTCGGCTTTAAGAACACGGAGAAATTCGGTCCTTCGGGCGAAGAATTTGCGCTTTTGGGCGAATTTGGCACGCCCGTGTCAACACACGACCTCTGTCGTGACATAAAAGAAAAGCTCAACTGCCCTCTCATTCTATGCGCCGACTGCGGAAAAGAAATAAAAAAGCTCGCCATGCTTGGCGGTGACGGCAAAGATTACGTGAACGCGGCTATCGCCGCGGGGGCAGACGCGTTTATCTCGGGGCGTTTTAGCTACAACATCATGGCGGAAGCCCCCGAAAAAGGCATCACTCTCATGGAGGCGGGGCATTTCTTTACCGAGGACCCTGTTTGCCGCCGTATTGAAGAATTAGTGCGAGAATTTGACCCCGAGATCAAAACCCAAATTATAAATTCAAACGAGATAAAGGTATTATGAGCGCTCAAAGACCGCAGAAAAACCAGATCTATACTCTGAAAATTGAAGAAATAAACAATTTGGGCGCGGGTGTTGCTCACCTGCCCGACAGCGGGATAGTCGTATTTGTCAATGGCGCCGTTACAGACGACGTAATTGAAGCCAAGATAATAAAGGTCAACAAGACCTGGTGCGTCGCGCGCCTTGAAAAGCTTATTTCCCCCTCTCCCGTGCGTCTTTCCGAGCCTTTTTGTACGGCACCTCTTTCATGCGGCGGTTGCGTTTACCGCCACGTCACCTACGAGCACGAGCTGGAGCTGAAAAAGAGCTACGTAAAGCACGCCTTTATCAAGGCGGGACTGCCCGAGGTCGAAGTGGAGGACGTTCTGTCAACAGGGCAGACAAAGGGATACCGAAACAAGGCGCAGTACCCCGTGGGAAGCGATAAGGACGGCATAGTGGCGGGATTTTACGCAGGCAAGACACACAATATCGTGAAAGCCGACAGCTGCTCTCTGCAACCTGAGATTTTTGGTGAGATCTTACGTTTTGTGTGTAATTTTTCAGTCAAAAACGGAATTTCCGCATATGATGAAAAAAGCGGAAAGGGAGTTTTGCGCCACGTTTACATACGTCAAGGCAAGAACACAGATCAAATTATGCTTTGCCTTGTAATAAACGGCGACACTCTGCCCTGTGAGGACGATCTTGTCCGTCAGGTGACGGAAAAATTCCCCGACGTCAAGAGCATTATGCTCAACAAAAACACAAAGAATACCAACGTTATACTCGGTCACATCTTTCGTTGCATTTTCGGGAAGCCTTACATTGAGGATATTCTGTGCGGAAAGCGTTTCCGCATCTCGGCAGGTTCATTTTATCAGGTGAACCACGACGGCTGCGAGCTCCTTTACCGCACCGCGCTGGAAAAAGCAGAGTTTGCGGGCGGCGAGACGGTCTATGACCTCTACTGCGGAATTGGCACTATCGGCCTTTCCATGTCCGATAAAGTCGGAAAAATAGTTGGAATTGAAATTGTTGACGAAGCTGTGGAATGTGCCAAGCTCAACGCAAAATCAAACGGCGTTGAAAACGCCTTTTACTTCTGCGGCGACGCATCCTCTGCCGAAAAAATGCTGGACAGCGCAAAAGCAGAGCTTGGTGACGCAGTACCCGACGCGGTTATTTTGGACCCGCCCAGAAAAGGGAGTACCCCCGAGCTTCTTGAATACATTTCAAGGCTGGGCGTAGATAAAATTCTCTATATCTCCTGCGATCCCGACACCCTTGCCCGCGACTGCGCGATACTTTCGCGCCTGGGGTACAGCATCGGGGCCGTGACCCCTGTTGACATGTTCCCACGCACGGGGCATTGTGAGTGCGTGGTCAATATCATACGCAACACCTAACAGAAGGAAGGCATATGAATGTCTGAAAACATAATTTTCATTTTAGAATGCATCGGAACGGTGGCGTTTGCCATAACGGGCGTTCTGGTCGCCGTTGAAGCAAATCTTGACCTTTTCGGTGTTTGCTTTATCGGTTGTGTAACAGCCGTGGGCGGAGGAATATTGCGGGACGTCGTTCTCGGCATAGCGCCGCCTCTGGTTTTTGGGAACATTATTATGATACTGCTCGCACTTGCAGTCTCTATCATCGTATTTTTTCTCCTCTACGTCAAAAGCAGTATATATTTACAAAAGACGAAGATAGAGCACATAAACAACGTCTTTGACGCTGTCGGGTTGGGCGTGTTTTCCATTATGGGCGCCGAGACTGCCTGCAATTACGGATTTCACACCAATCTGCTGCTGGTGACCGTCGCGGGAGTTCTTACGGGTATCGGCGGCGGAATGCTGCGCGATATCCTGACAAAAAATATACCGTTCGTTTTAAGAAAATACGTCTACGCGCTGGCTTCAATTGCCGGAATTCTTGTATTTTATCTGTTAAAATACAACGTTGACAGCTTAGCGTTTTCCTCTCTTGTGGGAGTGATGACTATCGTGGTTATTCGTCTTTTGGCATCAAGATTCAAATGGTCGCTACCCAAAATACACATTCCAAATGATAAATAAATCCTACCGGACGCGCAAAAAGTAATTGACAAAACCTCAAAAATCGTGTAAAATATTCTAAAATATCAACCCCAATGGAGATTAAAATGAAAAAAGTACTTATAATTACGGCGATAGCCCTTGCCGTTATCGCGATCGTTTGCCTTGTTTCCGCCCTTTTGTCCCGGGAAAAGGACCCCTGGAGAGACTATTACGGAGATGACGAGATCTACAACATTGAGCTGACCCGCGAGATTGAGGATTTCCCCGGCACCAAGTTCGTATGGGACGCGACCTCGGTCGGTGTTAAGGAAACAAACGGCGTAAATACATTCATCTACGGCTACCCTGTCTGGAACGTTTTCTTTTACGATATCACAGGCGATGGCTTTGACGACATATGCACCACAGTTTCGGTTGAAGAAGATGATGTCGTGGCCGACAGAATCGTAATTCATGACTACCAAAACAACATGGGATATGAATTATCCGATCCCGGCAATTTCAACCTCCGGCTCAAGGAGAAAAACGGCGAGCTGATCGCAATAAAAACCGGCGTCTCCGATGAAAACTCCGTTGAGGGAAAGATCGTTTTCAACGGTGTTTACATGACATTTGAAGAAACAAAATAAAGATATAAGATCCGGCGGTCTCGGGATTTGATTCTTTGCAAGGACGCTGAATTTGTAATTTTACGTTAGACGGAAAGGTCGTACTGTAGCAGACTAACAAAAAAGGAGCCTCAGGGCTCCTTTTTATTTTTAAAATATTTCTGCCAGACATAGTATGCCACCAGCGCAACACCGCACACGGAGGAAATATACCACGCCAAAACCGCAAAAACAATATAAGCCAGAGCATCCCACCCTGTGATAAGGTGCGCGGGCACGGCCAGACCGCACGCCAACGCAAAAAACAAGCAGATCGGCAAAAAATGCAATTTCTTTGAGCGCGTTTTCATACAAAGAAAAAATTGCAAGGAAAATACTGCGATAAAAGAAAGTATGATTTCAACCATTTAAAACCCTCCTCAAAATGGAGTATATGACTAAAATCGTAAAACAGCAAAAAAACGGCGAAGCAAAATCTGAAATTAGCCCGCCAACGGTAGCATTTGACCAATGGGGTGAGGTGAAATAAAGGTAAGTTCCCCAAAGCGCGAGTGCGCCCGTGACGACTGCGGGAATTACCATTATCCAACCGCGTCTCCCTACTCTGCAAAGCAAGATCTGCGCAGAAATTGACGGAATTATTCGGAGTATCAAGGACATAGCGTCATTCCACTGCGCGAAAGGCCACAAAAGCAAAATCAAAGGTAAAATTACAGCAAGTGTAAGCAGTATATCAGCTGTCTTTTTCATTTTGTCCTCCTTTGTAGGTTCACGCATTAAATTATAACACATAACGTCAAGAATGTAAATATCCCGTGGTCAAAAATTGGTTGGCTTCCATACAAAAAACAACAACGCCGCCGTAGGGGAGATATTATCCTCCCGCAAAACAAAAAGCTCTGCACAAAGCAGAGCTTTTGTATAGATAAGAAAATTATCTCTTACTAAACTGGGGTGCACGACGAGCAGCCTTGAGACCGTACTTCTTTCTTTCCTTCATACGAGGATCGCGAGTGAGAAGTCCTGCCTTCTTAAGGATTGCTCTATATGCCTCAGCATCAGCCTGAAGGAGTGCACGAGCCGCACCGTGGCGGATAGCACCTGCCTGTCCGGAAATACCGCCGCCGCAAACGTTTGCGATGATATCGAACTTGCCTTCTGTGCCTGTGATTCCAAAGGGCTGGTTAACGATCAGCTTCAGTGTCTCCAGACCGAAGTAATCGTCAATATCACGTCCGTTGATCGTTACCTTACCTGTTCCGGGAACAAGTCTTACACGTGCAACGGAATGCTTTCTTCTGCCTGTACCGTAAAAATAGGGCTTAGCGCTTGTATACATTAGTTATTACCGTCCTTCCATTAAAACTCATAAGGAGTAGGCTTCTGTGCCTGCTGATTATGCTCGCTGCCGGCATAAACCTTTAAGCGAGTAGCAGAGGTTCTGCCGATAGTGTTGTGGGGAAGCATTCCCTTTACTGCAAGCTCCATTGCGAGCTCGGGCTTTGTTGCCATCAGGGTCTTGTAGTTAACTTCCTTGAGACCGCCGATGTAGCCGGAATGGTGACGATAGTACTTCTGTTCAAGCTTCTTACCTGTAAGTACAGCCTTTTCAGCGTTGATGATCACAACGTATTCACCGCAGTCAACGTGAGGTGTGAACTCGGGGCGATGCTTGCCTCTGAGAATAGTAGCAGCAGCAACTGCTGTCTTACCAAGGGGCTTACCTGCCGCGTCGATCACATACCACTTGCGCTCTACGGTTTCTTTCTTTGCCATAAATGTAGACATGTTAAAAATCCTCCGTAAATACATTCAGTAATTTTGACCTGCATATTATAACACGCCGAAAAACTTTTGTCAACCCCTTTTGAAAAGAAATTTTGATTATTTTGATTTAGATTTTTAATAGCTCTCTTTTTCGTCGTTTTTTATATGTTTTTCTCTTGTTTTCTCGTTTGCCATTTTACATTTTTAAAAAATATTTTTTCTTAAATCGCTGTTTTTTCTTGTATTTCCATAAAAAGCGTGGTATAATGAGCAAAGAAATGCGACCTTGAAAGGAGTCTTCAATATGTCCGAAAAATTCAGAATAGATCACGACTATCACATTCACTCAAGGCTCTCGTCCTGCTCGGGTGACAAGGAGCAGAATGCGGAGCGCATATTAAAATACGCACTTGACAACGGTTTTAGCGAGATCTGCGTAACCGACCACTTCTGGGATAGCGCCAAGGTTCCCGGGGCAAACAAATGGTACGCGCCGCAGGATTTTGAGCACGTTTCCAATATTCTTCCCCTGCCCCAAGCCGAGGGAGTTAAATTCATGTTCGGCTGCGAGACCGAGCTCAACCCCGATCTCACTCTCGGCATCGCCCCCGACACAATGGACGAGTTTGATTTTATTATCATTCCCACAACGCATCTTCACATGCCCGGCTATGGCGACAAACCATCGATCGAAGACAGAGCGAAGCTTTACGTTGAGCGCCTTGACGCCGTGCTTGACATGGATCTTCCTTTTAGCAAGGTCGGAATCGCACATCTGACCTGCCCGCTCATGGCTTTTAACAGAAAGACCGACCCCATGGAGCACGTAAAAATAATAGACGCCATAAGCGACGCGGAGCTGACCGAGCTGTTCACAAAATTGGCAAATCGCGGTGCGGGATTTGAGCTTAACACCGATTTTGCAAAATACACCCCCGAATATTTGGAGCGCGCCCTCAGACCTTACAAAATAGGCAAGGCCTGCGGCTGCAAGTTCTATCTCGGCTCGGACGCACACCACCCCGAAGGGCTCGACGACGCCATGAGACGTTTTGATCAAATAGTAACGCTTCTCGACCTCAAGGAAAGCGATAGATTTTACATATGACAAAAATGACCGCCTGCGGCGGTCATTTTTATTTGCCCCCGCTCATATAATTTACCATAAAACCAACGGAGGGTAAAAAATATGAGTACAAACGTATACACGCCCGAGGGGACACGGCTGAACACCCCCGAAAACAGAGAGTACATAACCTCGGTCACGGGTCTTGAGCGAGCAATGACTTGCGGTAAGATACTTGAGGGGATCGCGGTACTGTGCGATTCGGAGCTGAATCTGCACGTTGACCTTTACGGGACAAAGGGTATAATCGAAAAGGAAGAATCGGTATATTGCCGCCAAGGCGAGGTCTTAAAAGACATTGCCGTAATTACACGGGTGGGAAAACCCGTCTGCTTTAAGGTCATGAGCATAGAAAGGACAAAAAGCGGTGTCATCGCCCGACTTTCACGGCGCGCGGCGCAGATGGAGTGTGAGAGAAATTTTCTTTCCGACCTTATTCCTGGGGACATAATTCCCGCAAAGATCACGCACCTGGAGCAATTTGGTGCGTTCGTTGACATCGGATGCGGAATATCTTCCCTGCTCTCGGTGGACTGCATTTCTGTATCGCGCATAGCACACCCGTCCGACCGTCTCAAAAACGGCATGATGATAGACGTGGTGGTAAAGAACATAGACGAGAGCAACGGGCGCATTTTCGTCAGCCGTCGGGAGCTGCTTGGCACGTGGGAAGAAAACGTGGAGTTTTTCCGTGTGGGGCAGACGGTTGCGGGAATCGTGCGGAGCATCGAAAGCTACGGCATTTTTATCGAGCTGACTCCCAATCTTGCGGGGCTTGCGGAGTTGAGGGATGACCGTCCCGGCATGGACGTGCAAATAGGCAGCACCGCCACGGTGTTTATAAAGAACATTATTCCCGAAAGAATGAAGGTCAAGCTGGTATTGATCGACCTGACAAAGGACGATCCGCCCACGCCTCCTCAGAAGATATTTATTGACCCTGCAAGGGTAACTCATCTTTCCTCCTGGCGGTACTCACCGCTTTGCTGTGATAAGGTCATAGAGACTGCTTTTGAATAAATAAAAGGCGCTCCGTGAGCGCCTTTTATTTATTTGATCTTTAATGGTTTTTCACCAAACGCAGCAAAGCGCAAAGCACCGCGGTCACCGAAAGATAGATCAGCGAATACAAAATATAATCCGCGCTTCTCAGCGCCGACAGGTAATAAAACGGCGGCAGAAGAAGCTGTATCTGCGGAATATTCGCCAAATTAATGAACACGGGGCAAAGAACTAACATCACAAGCGCAATTACAGGCATCAGCGCGCCCAGCGTGCCGATGCTTTCAGTCAGCTCGCCCAAAGCCAAGCAGAAAGCCGTACACAAAAGCATATAGACAAGCATGAGTAAAACTTCATTTCCGAGGGTGGTGAATATTCCCGTCAGCCACATGGAGACAAGGGCAAGCGTGCCCGCGTTGAGCACCGAAATAAATATGTACGCCGCCTCAATATAAACAAGCGCCTCCTCGGAGCTTCGGGCAAAAAGTCCGCCGTCTCTATCTTTTTTGAAGCTCATGAGTGCCGCGTAAGCACACAAAAAGACTGCCACCGCCAAAATTCCTCTTACGGGACTTGTAAGCAAGTTAAGTTCGCTGACATTTTGCTCGGAATTGTTGAATTTTATCTCGATTATGGGACGCGCCTCAGACTGGCTATGATAATACCCGTCGGTCACTTCCCTGTCGGCATCGGGGAAATTTTCGGCCATAAAGCCGTCGTAGACTGCCTTTGAAATATAAGGGTAAATTGTTGCGTAAAGTCTTTCACGCGAAAGCCGCAAAAAGACCGTATCCTCACGTTGGGATATCCTTACGACGGGCTTCCCGCGGATAACAAATTCCCGCGCGGCATCGTTAAGGTCGCCCGAAAAAATCCACGCGGCGTCGTAGCCCTGCGCGGTCACCGCTTCAATGGCACTTGATTCGCTGTCAAAATATTCGTATTTTATTACGGTCGTGCTCTTTTCCGACTCAGAGAAGAGCTTTCTGGTATCCTCGAGGTCGGCAAATATGGCTATGCGCACAAGCTCACCCGTATTTTGCGAAAAAACGGAAAGCGAGCCCGCGAGCAAAGCGACAGCTAAAAGCAAAAGGACATACCCCGGCTTTTTAAACATCCGTTTCCAGATCATGAAAAGCCAAACAAGTCCGCGTCTTATCTTTTTCATGCCGTTTCCTCCGAAAGTCTTTTATGACGCGCCATCACCGAAACGATCAAAAAAGCCGCCGTATAAAGCAGGCACGCGCCCCATGCGTTATTGTTACGCAAGGCTATGTTTGAGCGCAAAAATTCAAATGTTATTCCAGACGGCAACAACGAAGCCAGACGCTGAATACTCTGCGGGAACATATAATGAGGATAAAAGCACCCCGATATATAGCCAAGTGCCGCCGACATCGCAAACTGCGCGAGAACACCCGAAACTATTCCCGAGGTCAGCTCGTACAGAGCAAATTGCAGTGCCGAGATCATCAGAATACACGGGAATAGCGACAGCGGAAGTCCAAATACAAAGCGAGGGTCTATGCCAAGCTCAATACTTTGGCAGATGATACCGCCTCCAAGGGACAAAAGCGCCACCGACAGCCAAATGACTGTCAAGTAGGACAAATATTCGCATGCAATTATCTGCCATGTTCTCGTTCCCTTTGACACAAGTAGCCGTCCCAAGGGCAGATTTTTATCTGCAAAAAGAGGACAGCAGGAAACCGAGAAGATAAGCAGGAAAAAGGTTATTATACCGCAGACATAATATTCCGCCGTGCTGAGGGTGTCAATGCCAAGAGTACGCAGCTCAAAAGCCGAGCTGCGGTCAAGTATCTCGGTTATATATTTCAGGTTCAGGCGGGTAATTTTATCCGCCATTCCGTCTGAATTGCTGTCGTAGCCGTAGTCCACCATGGCGTAAATTCCGCTCTCGGAATCGGTCACCAAGGGTGAGAGTACCTGCACCACCTCGCTCATAAGTATAGCCGAAATGTCGGCAGAGGATCTGGTCATAACGAAGGTCAGAACTGCGTCCTCTCCCTTTACAAGCGAGGAAACATAGTTGTCGGGAACAAGCACGTAGGCGCTTATTTCAAGCTCCGAAAGCGCTTTTTCGGCTTCCTCCTCGGTCATGTCTACAAAATCCACCGAAAAGCTGATGTCATCTGCCTGTGCGATAGTCTCAAAGCCGATTCCAAGGTGAGTTCCCTTCGTGTCACCCGCAATACCTATCTTTATTTTCTGACGGCTCACGTCGTTTTTGTCGGTGTTTATCATGACCGCCGCAGACAGAGCCAACAGTCCCGCCAAAAGCAGAACTGTAAGAGCTACCGCAACAAAGCTTTTTGAAGCCTTTTTGATACAAAGGCAAAAGTATTCGAAAAAATTTCTCATAGCAGACAACCCGCCAGCTTCTCCACGTCTCCGTCGAAGTCGTAAGAAACGAGTCTGCCGTCTTTGAGCAGGTATATCTCGTCGCACACTTCAAGCTCCGAGGTGTCGTGGGTGGTGATCAAGACCGAGCCTCCGCTGTTTTTGAATGCAGTAATATAATCGACAATATTTTTCTTGCAAAGAAAATCTATCGCCGCCGAGGGCTCGTCCATGAGCAAAAGCTTTGGGTGGCACGCCATCGAGCAACCGATAGACAGCCTTTTTTTCATACCCCCCGAAAGCTTTGAAACGGGCTTTGTGAGAAAATCCGAAATTCCAAGCAGGGACAGAACGCCGTTTTCAAGCTCGGCCTTCAATTCCCCGCGTGAATACCAAAGGAGAAGATTATCGCGGGCGTTAAGCTCTTCCATGAGCGGCGTTCCTTGGGGAACGTAGCCCACGTATTCAGCGCGCAGCGAGCTCTTTTTGAGCAGGTCGCCCGCATCACACGAAAATTCCCCGCTATCGGCTCGGCGAACACCTGCAAGGATACTAAGGAGCGTCGATTTACCGCTTCCGTTTACGCCAAGTATTCCGATGCACTTACCCGACGGCACGTCAAGAGTTATATCCTCTAAAATTGTTTTTCTGCCGTACTTCTTTTTTATTGCTCTTATTCTGAAATCCATATTTTATAAGATCCTTTTCAAAGAAACCGCTGCCAAAAGCAGCGGTTTCTTTTATTTACGTTGTTATCAGCCGCGCATTCCGCCCATAAGACCGCGGATATCAAATCCCGCCTTTGCAAGTCTGGCAAACAGTGCTACAAAGTTTATACTGCCTCGGAAGGTATTGGGATCGCTGAACGCCACTTTTTCGGGCATTGAGGGAGAGTAATCGCTGTCGGGAGCGCTTTCAAAAACGATCTCACCAAGGTCGAAGTTCATAAGCGAAAGTCCCGCAGTCACCTTGCCCGTTTCATCGGTCGCGCCAAAGTCAATAATAACTCTCATCGTTGACAGAACGGAAAGACCCTCGTTATAAGGATCAATCTCGTTTATACCGTCGCCAAGAGTTATTTCGACCGTACCTGAGAGATTGTCGTCGTCACAGATGAATTTATCAAACGACAAAATTACGACCTCGTTCTCAAGAGCCGCAAGAGTTGCTTCACCTGTAAATCCGTCGCCGCCGTCAGTTCCCTTACCCGAAAACTTTACAGAACCTTCCAGTTCCTGATGGATAGAATATTCAAATGCCTTGTCGCGTCCGTTTTCGACGCAAGCGGCAACGATCTTCACTCCGTTGACCTCAAAGCTTCTGCCGATCACATCGTCATCTGAAACGTACATATTGTAAACGATGACCTCATCGCTGTCAAACGTCAGATCTTCATCGGTCAATGATTCGATGCCACTGTCGCAGAAAACGTCGATCTCGGAAATGATCTCTTCTCTGGTAAGTTCTGCATAATAATCTTCAACCAGCTCACCCGCAAAATTCTTAATGTTCTCGGACTTTTTGAGCTGCTGAAGCGCGGCTATAACCATTTTAGCGGCGTTTTCCTCGTCGATCGTGAGCGTATACACCGTGCAGTTCTGTGAAACGCCGTCGATAGTAAGAGCATCCTGACTCTTTGTCGCATCTCCTGCCGCGCCGTAAGCCGCGTCGATTATTGCGAGAACGTCTTTTATAACTGCATCGCTTATCTCAAGCGAGGAAATATTTTCCATAAGGGACGATACCGAGGCCTTGCCGTCTTCGGGCATAAGCATGCCAACATCAAGCTCCAGAGCACCGTCAATAAGACCGGGAACGGATATGTAAGCCTTGGCGTTTTCTATGTCGAGCATCACGTCAAATGATATGATCTCGGTATCGCTCAAGGAAAGGTTAAGACGTCCGCCATACTGCTGACCCTCTGTCGCTATGTCAAAGCCGATCTTAGCAGAGCTTATATCGCCTATATATGTACTGATCTGGCCTGCAAGGTAATCGGAAAAGATTATGTCGATGTTACCGCTGTATTTCGTATCTTCTCCAACTGCTTTAAAGGACGAGGAAAGAGCTTCAAGGCTGTCTTCTATAATATCGCGATCGTAGCTTGCCATGACCTCCTGCTCGCTCATGAGAGCGCGCTTTATCATGGGTATGCAAAGTATTGCCGCAACCACAAGAACAGCTACAACAGCAAGAATTGCAAAAACGACAGGCTTCTTGCTCCTTTTTATTTTTTTCTTCTCCGCGAACATTGCGGGATCGGGCTGTAAGCTATTGTGTGTATCCATGGGAGGCTGCTGCCCCTCCGTCTGTTCAACAGGCTCCTGTTCTGCGTTCTCATTCTTTAGAACCTCGGCTCCACACTCTCCGCAGAAGAGCTGACCGTCCGCTATCTGTGCGCCGCATTTCTTACAAAACATAATATTCTCCTTACTTTGTCATATTTGAGTGACATATCCGTGACGTATCGGTCACCTCTGCTTTATTATATCATTTGTGCACTTATATGTCAACAAAAAAGAACAAATTCCCCTCAAAAGTCTTTTTCAAAAAATATTGGTAAAATTTTATTTTTCCTCTTGACAAACGGTTTTTACAGTGGTATAATGCGTAACATAACAGAATATGTGGTAAAACAGCAATGACGAAGACGGTCTGTTTCAAACTGCTTGCAGAGAGCCGATGGTTGGTGAAAATCGGTACGGAGAGAAACGCTTGACCTATCACTTCCGAGCCGGAGCCCGAAAAGCGAATTACGCCGAGTAGACGTTCCCGTCCCGTGCAACGTAACTGCACAAGGCTTGTTAGAGCCGTAAAAGCGGCACATTTATATGTGCAATTTGAGTGGTACCGCGGATAGTAATATTCGTCTCAAGCAAGGTTCAAGAAAAGAACCCCGCTTGAGATTTTTTGCTTTTTTATGACATTTTCCGAAAAATTTTGCCTACGTGAACGAGGAGGAAATTAACATGGACACACAGTTAAAAGACGTTGCCGCCAGAATCAGAGAGCTGAGAACTATCGCGGGTCTCACAGAAGCGGAAATGGCAGAAAAGACCGAAATCAGCGAGGAAAGATACAGAGTACTTGAACGCGGCGAGACCGATTTCGGCTTTACCTTTATTTACAAGTGCGCACACGTATTCGGAGTTGAAATAAAGGATCTGCTTGAGGGCCGAAGCCCTAAGCTTTCCCTTTACAACATAACGAGAAACGGCGAGGGTCTTCCCATCGCGAGAAAGTCGGGATTTTTCTACTACGATCTGGCTCCCTCGTTCAGAAACAAAATAGGCGAACCTTTCTTTGTAAAGATCCCCGCATCGGGTGAAGATATGCACTTTGCCACTCACGAGGGTCAGGAGATCGACATCGTGGTAAAGGGCAAGCTGCTTTTCCAGATCCAGGACCGAACAGAAGTGCTCAATCCCGGTGACACCGTCTACTACAACAGCGGCGAGCCTCACGCCATGAGAGCTCTTGACGGCGAGGACTGCGAGATCTACGCAATAGTTCTCCGTCCTATGGAAGCAAAGGAAAAGGAAGCGGGCAAGTACGCCGAGCTTCCCGACTTTATCCGTCAGCACCACACCGAAAATACCGTTGCCGACAACTTTATCGACACCGAGGTGGACGAAAACGGCGTTCTTCGGTCCATTTCCTTCAAAAACGAGGACAAATTCAACTTTGCCTTCGACTGCGTTGACGCCATCGCCGAAAAGACTCCCGACAAGAGAGCCATGCTTTGGGTCTCCAACGAAAAGGAAGAGCACACATTTACATTCGGCGACATGAAGAAGTATTCCGCCATGACAGCCAACTATCTGGAGTCCCTGGGAATCAAAAAGGGCGACAGAGTTATGCTTGTATTGAAGCGCCACTACCAATTCTGGTTCACCATCCTTGCGCTCCACAAGATCGGTGCTATCGTAATTCCCGCCACCAATCAGCTGGTCGAGCACGATTTTGACTACCGCTTCAAGGCGGCAGGCGTAAAAGCTGTGGTCTGCACCGCAGACGGCGACGTTGCTATGCACGCAGAGAATGCATCAAAAGCATTCCCCGACATGATAAAGGTCATAGTTGGTGCAAAGCGCCTCGGTTGGCATGATTTCAACAGCGAGATGGCTCTCTGCTCTGACGTCTACGAGCGTCGTCCCGACACTCCCTGCGGAAACGACCCCATGCTCATGCTCTTCACTTCGGGAACTACGGGATATCCCAGCATCGCCGCTCATTCCTATACTTATCCTCTGGGTCACTACCCCACCGCAAAATACTGGCACAACGTAAACCCCAACGGACTCCACTTCACCATCTCCGACACGGGCTGGGGAAAGGCGCTTTGGGGCAAGCTTTACGGTCAGTGGCTGTGCGAGGCAGGAGTATTTACATACGACTTTGACCGTTTCCACCCCGAGGATATCCTTCCCATGTTCGCAAAATACAACATCACCACATTCTGCGCACCTCACACAATGTATCGCTTCTTTATAAAGGAAGACCTTTCAAAGTACGATCTTTCCTCTATCCAGTATGCCACTACCGCGGGCGAGGCGCCGAACCCCGAGGTGTTCCAGCAGTTTAAAAAAGCAACGGGACTTACTATCATGGAAAGCTTCGGTCAGACCGAGACCACCATGGCTATCTCCAACCTCGTCGGTACAACCCCAAAGATCGGATCTATGGGCAAGGCAAGCCCACTTTACGACGTTCGTATTCTTGACGTTGACGGAAACGAGCTGGGCGCAGGCGAGACGGGCGAGATCTGCATAAAGGTTCCCGACTCAAAAGCTCCCTGCGGACTTTTCATCGGATACTACAACAATCAGGAAAAGACCGATTCCGTATGGCACGACGGCTACTATCACACAGGCGATCAGGCAACCATGGACGAGGACGGCTATCTTTGGTACGTCGGTCGTATCGACGACGTTATCAAGTCCTCGGGATACCGCATCGGCCCCTTTGAGATCGAGAGCGTTATAATGGAGCTTCCCTTCGTGCTTGAGTGCGCTATCACAGGCGTTCCCGACCCCGTAAGAGGTCAGGCGGTAAAGGCGACTATCGTTCTTACCAAGGGCACGTCCCCCTCTGACGAGCTTGTGAAAGAAGTGCAGAGCTATGTAAAGACCCACACCGCACCCTACAAGTACCCTAGAATCGTTGAATTCGTTGACGAGCTGCCCAAAACCATCAGCGGCAAGATCAGACGAGTTCAGATCAGAGAAACCGATAAAAACAAGTCATAAAATAAAAGGTGCACCGACTTTCGGTGCACCTTTTTATTTTTTCTTGCAGATCATCTTCATTTCCTGCGTCCCAACGCTTTGCGCGATCGCCGCGCATTTTGCCATGAGAAGGAAGTAGATATTCCCTTCCGTTTCGTTCAGGCTCTCGTAGTTCGCCTGCCCCTTTGAAACAATCACGTCGGCACTTTTAAATATCCTTCTGAATTCCTGCGAGGTGCGGTGAAGCACCGTTCCCGGGCAATTGTCGCCGTGGTCGATGACAGTGGCGTATTCCTGTACGCAAAGTGCCAAAGCGTCCTCCTTTACCGAGTCGTTGAGTGTCGGCGCGCCCTTTGTT
Organism: Eubacteriales bacterium; assembly: GCA_045651985.1. Lineage (GTDB taxonomy): Bacteria > Bacillota > Clostridia > Oscillospirales > CAG-272 > SIG710. Next base: position 33,767 of record JAZRTK010000027.1, on the reverse strand, counting down.
ACAAAGAAAATTTGCGCGTGGCAGTTTAACTCTCTGATCTTTTTCAAAAGTAGCTTATCAAGGCAGATCTCCCCACAGTTATCGCCGATATAAAGGATAGTTTCAGCTCCCAAAATATCCTTTTTTAAAAGCTCAGCATGGTCGATCTCAAGCTTCTCATTTCCAAAACGGGAGAAATATTCCTTCACTGCACTGTCGGTCAGCTCGTATCCGGGGCTAAAATCTATCACGTTGCCGATGATCGCGTATTTTACCGCCTCGGCAAATGGGTCATCAGAGTTTTCAATCGATTTTTCAAGCTCTGCGTTCTGCTGTGTGAGCATTTTGTTGTAAAAGTCACGGGTCGATTTATAAGGATCGGGATTGCCCGCTTCCCGCGTCACAAGCGCAAAAATTTCGCCCACAAGCTCGGGAGTCAGGGTGTTTTCAAGATCGGTGCGGCTCAGATGCTCAAAAACCCTTCTGAGTATCTGAGCCTCGTCGCACGGGCTGACCGCATCTATAAATTTTAATGTCTGGTTTATGATACACGGCAGGCATTTTTTATGGACTCTCATTTTGTTCTCCTTTTCTGTGAACTGCAGTTATTGTATCATATTCCGTGGGATTTTTCAAGACTTATATCCCATACGGATTGTTGACAAAAAATGCGGATTGGTATATAATACAAAAAAAGATATCAAGGAACGCGGGCACACCGCCCGCAAAGCACTACAAGAGGTGGTTTCATGAAAATTGTAATAATCGGTCTCGGCACTATCGGAAGAACTATTCTCAAAAATCTTTCGGGCGAGGGACACACCATAACCATAATCGACGAGGACAAATCGAAAATCGAGGCGCTTATCGAAAGATACGACGTTTTCGGCGTAGTCGGAAACGGCGCTTGTCTTGACATTCAGAAGGAAGCGGGCATGGAAGGCGCAGACCTTGCAATAGTTCTCACGAACAGCGACGAAATGAACGTTTTTGCGTGTCTTGTTGCAAAGAAAATGGGTGTTAAAAACACCATCGCTCGCGTCCGCAACCCCGATTACAGAAGGCAGATAATCGAAATGAAGGACGATCTGGGAATTGCCATGATAGTCAACCCCGAGCAGGAAATGGCAAACGAGATCTTCCACATCATCAATCTGCCCTCGGTAGCACAGATCGAAAACTTTGCAAAAGGCAGAGTTTCGCTTGTTGAGATAGTTGCCGAAAAGGGCTGTCCCCTCATCGGTGAGACACTTATCTCCCTCGGTAAAAAGCTGAAAACACGAGTGCTTATCTGCGCCGTACAGCGGGGAGACGAGGTCTTTATTCCCTCAGGTAATTTCGTGATCGAGGAGGGTGACAAGATCCACTTCACCGCTGCCGCCCGCACCCTTGGCGACTTTCTTTCCGAGGTCAACCTTGTCAAATCACCGCTCAAAAACATAATGATAATCGGCGGTTCAAGAATTGGATATTATCTTGCCGACGCCTTATCACAGAAGAAATATTCTGTAAAATTACTTGAGGACGACGAGAAAAAAGCCGAGGAACTTGCAGAGCTTCTGCCGCGCGTAACGGTTATTCGCGGAAACGGTACCCGGCACGACATTCTTATCGAGGAAGGCATCGAGGCTATGGATGCTTTCGTCGCGCTCACCGATATCGACGAGGAAAACATGATAGTTTCCATGTTCGCCAACAAAAAAAGGGTGAAAAAATCCATTACACAGATAAAGAACGACGATCTCTACGGTATGCTTGATGAGCTTGGCATCGTGAACACAGTGTCTCCCAAGCACATCGTGGCGGGCAGAATAATCAGCTACATCCGTGCTATGGCAAACTCCGTCGGCAGTAAAGTACTCACCATGTACCAGCTGGTAAACAATCGGGTGGAGGCGCTTGAGTTTGCCGCAACACGCTATGAGGACTTTTACGACAAGCCACTGCGAGAGCTCAACATCAAGAAAAACTGTCTTATTGCCTGCATTATCCGAAAAAATGAAATAATTATCCCCGACGGTAATTCTTCAATTAAGTTGGGCGACAACGTTGTGGTCGTAACCACTCACAAGAATTTCGACGATCTCAACGACGCCTTCGAATAAAGGAAGCTTATGAACTACAAAAAATTAGGTAAGATCCTTGGCAAGATCATGATCCTTGAGGCTATATTAATGTTAGCCCCCCTTGCGGTCAGCCTGATCTACCGAGAATCTGCAAAAAACAATCTTGCATTTATAATCCCCATTGTGATGCTGACAGCCATAGGCTTTGCTCTGCAGATCCCAAGGCCTCAGAGAAACAATCTTTACCAAAAGGAAGGCTTCGCTTTGACGGCCTTGGTCTGGGTAGTCATGACGCTGTTCGGCGCCCTGCCCTTTGTTTTAAACGGCGATATTCCCAATTACGTGGACGCTTGCTTTGAGATAATGTCAGGCTTTACCACAACGGGCGCAAGCATAGTGGGAGACGTGACCGAGCTTTGCCGCTCAACTCTTTTCTGGAGAAGCTTTTCTCATTGGATAGGAGGTATGGGTATCCTTGTTTTCGTGCTCATATTTATTCCCGAGAGTGACGACGGTTCTGCCATGCATCTGCTTCGCGCGGAGAGCCCCGGACCGCAGGTCGGTAAAATAGTTTCAAAGATGAAGGTCACCACCCGTATTTTGTATCTGATCTATCTGGGGCTTACGGTGCTCGAGGTTGCCGTTCTTATGCTGGACAAACCAATTCCGGGGTATGAGAACGACCAATTCTTTTTCAGCCTGCTTGCAACCTTTGGCAGCGCAGGCACGGGTGGATTTGGATTCATACCCAACAGCATGGAGCTGTTCAACCCATTCTCGCAATATGCAATTTCCATTTTCTTAATATTGTTCGGATGCAATTTCGGCATCTATTATCTGCTTCTCATCGGCAAGCTCAAAGATGTTTTCAGAAGCGAAGAATTTCGTGCTTATCTGTTGGCGATTGCCGCGGCGGTGGGATTTGTCTTCCTTAGCCTTACAGGGCGCTTTGAAGCATTTTCGCAAATATACACCACCGAAGAAGCTTTTCGACATTCCCTGTTCCAGGTGGCATCTCTTATCACCACCACGGGCTATACCACGTCCGATTACAACGTGTGGCCTATGCTTGCAAGGACCACCCTGGTTCTTACAATGTTCGCGGGCGCTATGGCGGGTTCTACCGCGGGTGGAATTAAGACCTCGCGAATTGTAATTGCCGTAAAAGGAGCTTATATTAACGTCAGAAAGCTCATCAATCCCCGTTACGTTCCAAAAGCAAAGTTCGAGGGCAAGAATCTTGAAGAAAAGACCATAAACGACGTCTTTGCCTTCATTACGCTTTATATGTTTATATTCCTTTCGGTTCTGTTACTGCTTTCTTTTGATCCTGTAAACGGTCAGACAGTAACGGTCGTATCCGACGCGGGAGCGTATGAGGTAGAGCACGGATTTTTCTCTAATTTTTCCTCGGTGCTTGCCTGCATTTCAAACATTGGGCCGGGATTTGAAGCTGTCGGACCTTACGCCAACTTCGCAGGCTACAGCGCATTTTCAAAAATTCTTCTTTCCCTGACCATGCTTCTCGGCAGACTTGAAATACTTCCCGTATTGCTTTTGTTCAGCAGAAGAACCTGGAAAAGGATATAGAAATTCAGCCCTCGCCAAAAGCGAGGGCTGTTTACTTTCTTTAGCTGTTGGAGAACAGATGCCCCGCGAATTTGAGAAGGTTCGAGACGAATGTCTCGGCAAACAAAAAGCAGAGGGTAAACCCTCTGCTTTTTTTATTACGGACTCGAACCTTAACCTGCGCGTTATTTCACCGCGATCGTTCGTCATCAACGCAGGCTTGTTCAAATTCGCCCCGCGAATTTGAGAAGGTTCGAGACGAATGTCTCGGCAAACAAAAAGCAGAGGGTTTACCCTCTGCTTTTTGTTTGGTGGGGCATCAAGGACTCGAACCTTGGACCGACCGGTTATGAGCCGGTAGCTCTAACCAACTGAGCTAATGCCCCGTGTTTTGCAACGTTGCTATTATACATCAGTTCGGTCCGTTTGTCAAGGGCTTTTAGCAAATCTTTCAAAAATTCCAAGCACAAAGTTCGGTATTTTCAAAAATTGACACTTCGTTAATCTCCCCAATCTTCTACGTATATTATACAATGAAGGAAATATTTTGTCAATTAATTCTAAGAGACAAATTTGCAGATTTTTCCAAAAATCCCACCAAAATATCTTGACAAATAACAATAAATGTGGTACAATATATTCAGTAAAAGGGAGTAGATACACCCAAAATAGGTGTCCGAAATCCGTCAGGACGGCTCATTCGCCCGGATTTTCAGGTCTGTGTTAGATTTCAAGACTTTTACAGCAACAGCGCTGTGAAGGTCTTTTTTTAAACCTATCACTCTATTTCATTTTACAAATTTTAAGGAGGTAATCTTTTATGCAAGACTACATCAAAATCATCATTGGCGCCGCTATCGCCGTTGTCGTCATCTTCGTCCTCGGCTATCTCAAGGCTCCCCCCGATACCGCTTATATTATATCCGGTCTTGGAAAAAAGCGTATCCTTATCGGTAAGGCGGGCTGGCGCGTACCTTTCTTTGAGAGAGTTGATAAGCTGTCTCTGAGAGTTATGCAGGTTGACGTTAAAACGTCCGAAGCCGTGCCCACAAACGAATTTATCAACGTAAACGTAGACGGCGTTGCAAATATCAAAATTTCGTCAGACCCCCAGTTGCTTCACCTTGCTTCCGAGTCGCTGCTCGGCATGAAGCAGGGCGAGCTTATCAGCCTTGTAACGCAGGTACTTGAGGGTAACATGCGTGAGATCGTAGGCTCGGTAGGATTGAAGGAAATGGTCCAGGACCGTCAGGGAGTTGCTCAAAAGATCACGCAGAACGTGGTCCCCGATATGCAAAAATTGGGTATTGAGGTTGTAAACTTCAACATTCAGAACTTCCGCGACGAGGCGGGAACCATTGAAAACATGGGTATCGACAACGTTGAGCAGATCAGAAAGAACGCTCAGATAGCAAAGGCGAACGCACAGCGCGATATTGCTATCGCTTCCGCAAACGCGGAAGAGGAAGCCAATGCCATCAAGGTCGAGGCGTCAAAGAAGATCGCCGAGCAGAACGCCGCTCTCGCTATCCAGCAGGCTGAGATGCAGGTAAAAGCCGACACCAAGAAGGCGGAGGCCGACGCAGCCTACTCCATTCAGCAGGAAAGCCAGCGTAAGACCATTGAAATTACAAAGGCTAACGCTGACATCGCGCGCCGTGAAAAGGAAGCCGAGATCGCGGAAAAGGAAATTGCTATCAAGGAAAGACAGCTTGACGCGGAGATCCGCAAGAAAGCCGACGCTCTCAAGTACGAGGCAGAAAAGCAGGCTGAGGCTGATCTTATCCGCCGTCAGAGGGACGCGGACGCAAAGGCTTACGAGGCAATTAAGGAAGCCGAGGCACGCCGCGCCGAGGCTGAAGCTCTTCGCTTTGCCATGGAGCAAGAGGCTGAGGGTATCCGTGCAAAGGGTCTGGCTGAGGCTCAGGCTATCGAAAAGAAAGCCGAAGCCCAGAAGAAGATGGGTGAGGCTTCCATCATTGAAATGTACTTGGCTGCCCTTCCCGAGGTGGTAAAGAATGCTGCCGCTCCTCTGGCTCAGACAGACAAGATCGTTATGTACGGCGACGGCAATTCCACCAAGGTGGTAAAGGACGTTATGAACAGCGCAAATCAAGTGTTTGAAGGAATGAAAGAGTCCACGGGACTCGATCTTCAGTCTCTCATCACGGGCGTTCTTGCAGGCAAGGCGCTCACTACCCCAAGCTGTGACTGCGCTCCCGAAGCTAAAGAATAAAATCAAAGCGCCCCGCTGTGCGGGGCGCTTTTCCTTTAAGATAAAGAATTTATTTCTTCGTGGACGGCTTCGACTCGCTTTGCCAAACTTCGGATAAATTTATTATCCTCGGCAGAGCCGTTTTCAAGCTCGGTCATGATAACGAGGATATAGGGGTGCTCGTGGAATACTACACCCATGTCGTGATACGCGCCAAGATCCCAGCCGTACTTGTTCGCAACGGGAGATTTTAGTGCATGAGGCAGCATTATGCGGTGATTTGTACTCTGCATCCACTCACGTAGAAGCCCCGCATATTTTGACCCGCTTTGGAAGTATTCGTAAGTCTCTTTTAAAAAGATCGCGCACTCGGCGGCACTCAAATTATAAAGGCTACGCTGCGGACTTTTAACGCCGAGAGACTCGCAAAAAGCAAAAAAGCCTTTTGTTCCATACGATTTTCTCAGCTCGTAAAAAGCGATATTATCACTTTTGGTTACGGTCAGTTTCAGAAGATCAAGGTAAGTGTATTCCGTACCATATTCGGATTTTTGAATGACACCCGAGCCTTCTCGGAAATTCTTTTCTTGGTATGTAAAAATTCGGTTTACGTCGAATGTCCCCCCATCCGCAAAATCCTCTTTCTCTTCCTCTGCCTCAATAGTTTTTAGTGCCCAGAGAACAAAAGGCTGTTTTATGAGGCTGGCGGAATATGACACACGGTCGCCATTGTAGCTCATGTTCGCGCCGCTTTCAAGATCCATATAATAAAAGGATACCTCGGGGGCGTATTCTTCATAGATTTGCTTAGTGTCAGCCGTTTCGGCGGAGCTTTCATCGGAAGTTATTTCACGCCGATAGGTCGGCGTATTGTTTTTTATGTAGTCCTCAAGCTCCTTGGATTTCTCGTCGCAGAGATCCTGTTTTTGACCCTGCAGATCGGTGTCGGGTGGGATCGGGTCGGTGTCCGTTGCCATTGTCTGGGACTCGGTATCGGGCGGTAAAAGCGTGTCGTGAGGCAAAGGCGCTGCAGTACTGTCGGATTCACTGTCGGCAGGATGAGCCTTTTCGCCGCAAGCCAAAAGCAAAACAACGCAAAAACAAAGCACCAGACAAAAAGCTATGGCTTTTTTATTCATCAAATCACCGCCTTTTCATGTCTGTAAACATGACAGCAGATATTCACCGCCACGGGCAGGCCGGCAATGTGGGTTGGGTACTTTTCTATCTTCACCGCCAACGCCGTTGTGTCGCCGCCAAAACCCTGAGGACCGATATCAAGCTCGTTTATGCGGGAAAGCATTTTTTCTTCAAGTGCGGCGTAATTGGGGGCGGGATTCACATCGTCAAGATCACGGGTAAGTGCCTCTTTTGACAGTAGCGCGCAACGCTCAAAGGTTCCTCCGATTCCAACGCCCACCACCACGGGAGGACACGGGTTTGCCCCCGCTTTTTTCACCGTCTCGACCACAAAATTCACTATATCGTCCTCCGTGGCGGCAGGGGTGAACATCTTCACAGCACTCATATTTTCGCTTCCGAAGCCCTTGGGAAGCGCGGTTATCTTTACCTTATCACCGGGAACTATTTTCGTGTAAAGCACGGCGGGAGTGTTGTCGTTGGTGTTTTTTCTGCCGTAAAGCGGGTCGGAAACCACCGAGCAACGAAGCTTTCCGTCAATGTAAGCTCTCGCAACACCGCGGTCAACGGCACCTTCAAGGTCACCGCCCGTAAAATGCACGTCCTGACCTATTTCCAAAAAGGTCACAGCCATGCCGGTATCCTGACAAACGGGCACGTCAAGCTCTTTTGCCGCCTCGATATTCTCTTCAAGTATACCCAAAATGGACCGAGCCAAGGGATCTCGTTCGCTCTCCTTGGCTTTTGTGATGACCGAACAGGTACTGCGCGGCAAAATCTGATTTGCACTCACGAACAGCTCGGCAACCTTCTCTTCTATTTCCTTTACATTTATCTCTCTTATCATTTTTTCTCTCTTTCGGGACCTTTTCCGACAATTTTCTCACGTTTTGATATGAAAAAATCGCCGTTTTAAAACAGACGGCGATTATTCAAGACCGTTATAGTACACCACCTCGTCAGGGCGGCACAAATTAAGCTTTTCCTTGGCGATCTTCTCAACGTAAGTGTCGTCAAATTCCTGCTCAAGCTCGTAGCGGATACGCTCGATGCTTTCCTCGTATTCTGCCTTCTGAGCGGACAGCTCGTCTATCTTGTCTCTGTACTCGTTATACTTTACGAGCATTCTTGCAGAAGAGATTATTCCGGCGGCAATGAACATAATGACAGCCAATTTCATAACGCCCTTGATCTCAAAGCCGCCCGAGCTTTCACTGTTCATCACTGACACCGCCTTTCTCTTCTTATTTCAATTACGAGCCGCTCTCCGATTCAGAAAAGCGCTCCGAGACTTTTACAAGTATATTATACACGCTTTTTATTGGAAATGCAATAGCCTTTTGAGAAAAAATCACTATTTTTTTGAAGATTTTTTCGAAAAATTTAAGCAAAGAGTATATAATTTTGCCCAAAGTTGCACTATAAACGCAAAAACCTATGACTGTCAGCATCACTGAAGACAAACGAAAAATTCCGTCGTTTGTATAAAATAGAAAGATCGAAAGGGCTATGCCGCAAAAAGAAAAGAAAAGCAGATCAAAAACAAAGGTTAAAGAGAAGCAAAACACCGACATCAAACGGCGGTATTTCCCCGATATTTTCACACTTATTATCTCTCGAACAAATTTCACCGTGTCATAGACAAGCCCGAGGAAAGCCCCAAGCAAAGCGGACAGCAAAAGAACCGCCGACATGCTGTGCGCGGCGTATATCATCTTGAAAAGATCCTTCCTATTCCCTTTTTGCGCGGCTGCTCGGTTCTGTAATACAGACCGTTTATCCTGCCGTCAATGACCACAACGCCCTTTTGCGTGTCCAGCGTCCCTACGTGAAGCCCCTCGCCGTCAACGAGCATCTCTCCCATTTCCGTCTCAAGATTTACCGACTCCTCATCAAAGCTGATAACGTCGGTTACGGCAGTGATCTCAAGATGCGAACGTCCGCGAATAAGCACCCCGTGATTTTTCTGAATTTCCGTATTTTCTGCCATGATTATCCCCCGAAAGCAAAATAGTGACCGCACATGCGATCACTATTTTATATGCTTTTTTCGGCGGGAATATTACTGAGACAGCACCTCATAAAGGGAGGACGCGTCCGCCTTTCCCACCGTCTCCTTTACCGACACCACACGGATCTTTATAGTTCTCTGACCCATGGTGATCTCGATAACGTCGTTCTCCTTTACGTCGTAGGACGCCTTTACGCGCTTTCCGTTGACGGAAACGTGCTCCGTGTCGCAGGCCTCGTTTGCAACAGTCCTGCGCTTGATGATTCTTGCAACCTTTAAATACTTATCAATTCTCATATTTCTTTTCTGCGTAAAAAAGCCCCGATCTTATCGGGACTTTTTTATCGGATGAAATCAGTTTACTGCGTCCTTGAAAGCCTTACCTGCAGAGAATGCGGGGTGCTTGGAAGCAGCGATCTTGATTGTCTCGCCTGTCTTGGGGTTTCTGCCTGTTCTTGCTCCTCTTTCCTTAACTTCAAATGTACCGAAGCCAATGAGCTGAACCTTGTCGCCAGCCTTGAGAGCGGATGTGATAGCGGCTGTAACAGCGTTTACCGCTGCCTCAGCGTCTGCCTTCTTAAGATTTGCGGACTTTGCAACTGCGTCAATCAACTGTGTCTTGTTCATTTTCTTTGATCCATACCTTTCATTTTTATTTCTGATAAAAAGCACTCGGCCCAAAAGCCATACTGCATCTTATGAGTCCATTATACCACAATTTTAACCAATTTCAAGGGGTTTTGAAAATTTTTTTTGAATATTTTGTTGTTTTTTTGCTTTTATTTGCTCCCAAATGTCATCGAGCTCACACAAATCGGTATTTTCAAAGGTTCTTCCCGATTTCTCAAGTTCAGTCTCAAGAGATTCGAATCTGGAGATAAATTTATCGGTTGCACCTGTCAAAGCTTCCTCGGAATCTATCTCGCATTTTCTTGCAAGGCTGGTGACAGCCAGCAGAAGATCGCCTATCTCCTCCTTGACGTTTTCCTTTGAATCGATGGCCTCCTCAACCTCGATGATCTCTTCCTTTATTTTTTCGATAACCGACGCGGCATTCGGGAAGTCAAAAATGTTAGCTCTCTTCCCCACCTTCTGGGCGCGCATAAGAGCGGGCAGGCAGACGGGAACGGATTTTAAACGCGAGGTAAAAGTCACGCGTTGTTTTTCGTCGTTCTTTATCTTATCCCAATTTGAAAGGACCTCGGCGGCATTTCCGACCTTGACCTCGCCGAAAACGTGAGGGTGGCGGTGGATAAGTTTGGTCACAAGCTCGGAGATAACGTCGCCCATGTTAAAATTCTGCCGTTCTTCCTCAATACGAGCGTGGAAAACCACCTGCAAAAGCACGTCGCCAAGTTCTTCGCGCAACAGCTCCATATCGTCTGAATCGATAGCCTCGACCGCCTCGTAAGTCTCCTCGATAAAATCCTTTCTCAGACTCTTGTGAGTCTGCTCTATGTCCCAAGGACAGCCGCCCTCACTGCGCAGGAGCATCATAACATCGCACAGATCGTCAAAGGAATAGACACTTTGAGATTTGAGTTTTTCTATAAGTTTGATTCTTTCCATTTTTCTTTCCCTTTATTTAACAAGTCTTAATTTTCTGAAAAGTTTGAGCAACTCTGCGCCCTTGGGCAGTATTTTGATGTCCTCGATCTCAACGGCGCGGAAAACCAGTGCCAGAACAACGTAAAGCAAAGCGGCGACCGCGATACCCACAAGTGCGAACAGGTTTGAAATACCCAGCTTTGTGCGGAGAAGCATATAAATGCCAAATGCTCCGCCCACCGAGACCACCGCCGCCGCCATTGGTCGGTACAGAAGCTTTATTACGCCGTCAAATCCTACGGCGTATCTCTTGATGAAGCAGAAATTCAAGATCATTACGGTCGCGGTGCAAAGGAGCGTGCTCAGGGGCGCGCCGTAGATATTAAAGGTCTTGCTTCCAATAAGCAAATAATTGAAAACGATATTTACCGTACATCCCAGCGCCATTGAGATGATAGGCTTTCTTTCCTGACCGTAAGCCTGGAGAATGGCGTTTGTAACAGTCATCATTGAGGCAAAGAGCACCGCGATTCCAAGCACCGAAAGTAGCGGTGCGGCTGTGTCGATAGCCCACGTCTGACCTGCAAAAAGCAATTCAAGAATGGGGCGGCTGAACATTGATATTCCCACAGCACAAGGCATGGCAAACAGCGCACACACGCGGAGCGAAGAGGAAATGACCATTTTCTCCTTTTCTCGGTTTCTTGCCTCGATAGCCGATGTCAGCATAGGTACAAGGGACAGCGATATGCCCGAAATTATTGCGGGAGGCAGGTTATACATGGGCACGGCAAGAGTGCTGTACGCGCCGTACATTCGAGTCGAGGTCTCAACCGAAATACCGATATCCTGCAATCTTGATGCGATCAGTGCGGTGTCAACGATTCGCGTAACACCCATTACCGATGAGCTTAGTGTAATAGGGATCGCAATTTTCACAAGACGGGAAAATATCTTCTTTGCCGTGTCCGTATAAGGCGTGCAGAGCTCGTTCGTGCTTTTATGCTTTGCCTCAAACACGATCTTGGCAAGGACTAAATAGAGTGCGGACAAAACGACGCCAACCGTAAGTCCAAGTACGCCGAACGCGGCGACCACGGGCAGATCGTAGCCCTTTTTCAGAGCCCATGCCGCAAAAAACAGACCTATGACCATTTTCGCCAATGCCTCGATTATCTGAGACACGCCCGTATGCGCCATTATCTGATGTCCCTGGAAATATCCGCGGACGGCGCTTGACAGGCAGACAAAAAACAGCGTCGGAGCGATCGCGATAATACACCACACCGACCGATCCATATCAATTGCGCGGGCAAACTGCTCCGACAGCAAGAGCATACAGAGCATTCCCGCAAGTCCGATAACGAAAAACAGAGACAGTGCTACCCGATATATCTTCTTTATATTCTTAAAGTTCCCGTGAACTCGGTTTTCCGACACGAGAATAGATATGGCAACGGGTAAGCCCGCCGTTGAGATCATATAAAACATTACATATATATTATAAGCCGCATTGAAATAAGCCATGCCCTCCTCTTGAAGAAGGCGGAGCATGGGTATCTTATAGACCAGCCCTATGATCTTAACGATAGCTGTGGACAGAGTCATTATCGCCACGCCGCTCATCAGCTGCCGTCTTGCACTGCTTTCCTTATCCTGCATGGGTTATCCTTTCTTAGAAAAGTCAATTAAGAGGTACGTCCTCAAAAAAAGCGCGGGTCTCGCGTGCGATCTGGTCAAAATTGTCGGACGCCAGATATTCGTACGGATATTTGTGGCTGAAAAGCCTCTTTATCCTGGTCCGCTTCCAGTTTTCGCCGTCATATTCAACAAGCTTGGTGACAGCACCCGCTCCTGCAGCGAAAATAGTATGTACCTCTTCCATCATGTAAATGTTATAGAGCCCTTCCGTTCCCGGCTTTGCAAAGCCCACGTTCTCAAAATTGCCCACCGAGTTTTTTTGGCGATACATATAGTAGGGCTTATAGCCTGACTGGACTGCTTTAAGCTGAGAATAGTCGATGCACTTTCCTGTCTCGCCGCCGCGCACCGAAAAGATCTCAGGACCCTGCTTTTTAAGCTCGGCGGATTTTTTGACGCAGAACGTATGAACCGTAATATTCTCGGGGGCAAGCTCAAGAACCCGTTTAAAGGAGTCGGAGAAGATCTTGAAGCGATCGCCAGGAAGTCCTGCTATCAGGTCTGTATTGATACATTTTATGCCGCCGCGGCGCACAATATCATAGGCACGGAAAAAATCCTCGCCGCTATGGCATCTGCCAACACCGCAAAGTATAGTATCACTTAACGTCTGAGGGTTGACGCTCATGCGGGTAACTCCGTATTTTACGGCAACCGCCACCTTTTCCTCGTCTATGGTATCGGGTCTGCCCCCCTCAAGGGTGTATTCCTCAAGGCGTGTAACGTCTGTACAGCGCGCAACCGTGGAAAGCACGGATTCAAGCTGCTCAGAAGTTAAGATGGTTGGAGTTCCGCCGCCGATATAGACGGTCTTTACGTTCATATTTAGCTCGTCAATGAGCGCAAAAGTACGCTCAATGTCAAGGCAAAGGCGTTGTGTGTATTCGGGAATAAGCGAAAGCAAGCGCTTTGAGGTATAGGACACGAACGAGCAATATGCACATCTGGTGGGACAGAATGGCACGGAAATATAAACGCTGCAATCGCGCTTTCTCGGCGCACCGATGATCTCCTTTTCCGCAAGAGCTACGTCAATGGCAAGCTGAGCCTTTTTGGGCGTGACCATATAGTCGCCCGTGAGTATCTTTTTGACCCTCGTCTTACTGTTGCCCTCGGAGAGAAACTCGGTTGCGACCTTTGATGGGCGCACGCCTGTCAAAATTCCCCAAGAGGGGCGGTAATCAAGCATTTCACTGCCTATTTTATACATAGCGCCGCCGATTGCCAGCTTCATAGCCTTGTCCTCGGACACGGTACTATCAACATTCTTTGAATGGGAGGCGGTACAGCTTTTGCCGTCGTCTGTGAGGGTAAGGGTAGCGGTCACAGTGTCATCTGTGCGCTCAACGTGCGCTTCAAGCGTGATCGACTGCCCGTCCTCCTCCGACTGGGAAAAGGTCATACCTGGGTAATATATCATGCAGAGCATCTGTACATAATACCGATTTACAGGGATATTTCCCTCTAAAATCAACTTCATCTGAGCTTTTCCCTTTCAATGTTTTTTCTTTAAAACTTCGCTGTCCATAACGATAGTTACAGGTCCGTCGTTTACGATATTGACTTCCATATCCGCGCCGAAAATGCCCGTGCCCACATGAGAAAGTCCCCTGCGCATAAGTGAGACGAAATATTCATACAGCTCCTTTGCGCGGTCGGGCTTTTCGGAGTTCAGATAATCGGGGCGGTTTCCATGAGCATAATTTGCAAGGAGCGTAAATTGGGAAACAACAAGCGCCTCGCCGCCGATATCAACAACAGACTTATTCATTTTACCGTTTTCATCCTCAAAAATACGGAGTTTCAATATTTTTGCGGCGAGCAGATCCGCATCCTCCTCGGTGTCACCCACGGCGACGCCAAGCAGTATCATAAGTCCGTTTTTGCACGCGCCCACCGTCTGACCGTCAACTATGACCGACGAGCTCTTTACTCTTTGAAGTACAGCTTTCATTTAAACCTTCCTACTCATGAAAATCCGCGTGTAACGTCCTCGATATCGTGAAGTCCGCGCAATCTTGAAACAATGGACTTGAAATGGTCGATATTTTTACAGCCTATCTTCATGTTTATAATTATTTTGTCGTTTCCCTTTTGCTGAGTATTGATAGACAGCACCGAGACCTTCATGTCTGCCAAGGTCATAGTGATGTCCGCCATTAAGGTGAGAGAATTGTATGCGTAGATTTGAAGCAGAGCCTCGTAGACGTCGGTGCTTACCGCATAGTCGACCTCCCATTCGGCTCTTACCCAGCGTCCGTCGTTTTCGGGATTTGCCATGCCTGACGCAACGTTGGGACAATCCTGCTTGTGAACGGAGATTCCAAATCCCTTTGTGACAAATCCGATAACAGAGTCGCCGGGAAGCGGATTACAGCACTTTGCAAACTTGATCTGACAGCCCGCTTCGCCGTCGATGATAATTCCGCTGTTGGATTTTAGATGTTTATGGGGCTTAGCTATGGGAATTTGGTTCGGGGTCTGTTCGGGCTCCTCAACTTTAACGATTCGGGCAAATTCATCGTGGAGCTTCAAGGCAATCTTCGACACGGAAAGACCGCCGTAACCGATAGTATTATAAAGATCCTCCGCCGACTGCACGCCGATGCGCTTTGCCACGTTCATTACGATCTCCGCGCGCTGTGCGTCGGTATAAGCGCGGGAATATTTTTTTAGTTCGGCATCGATTATGCCCTTACCGACGGCAATATTCTCATCTCGCTTTTCCTTCTTGAACCATTGGCGTATCTTGCTCTTCGCTTCGCCCGTGCGGACTATCTTGAGCCAGTCGCGGCTGGGTCCCTTTGAAGAATTTGAGGTAATGATCTCAACGATATCGCCGTTCTGGGGGACCTTGTCGATTGGTACGATCATGCCGTTTATCTTCGCGCCGACCATCTTATTTCCGACAGCGGAGTGGATGGAATAAGCAAAGTCGATTACGTTTGAGCCAACGGGCAGAGATACAACGTCTCCTTTGGGAGTAAATACAAGTATCTCCTCCTGAATGATTCCCGTTTTGAAGGTATCAAGGAAGTCCTCGGGGTCTTTCGTTCCCTCCTCGGCTTCAATAAAGCTGGCTATTTTTTCAAGCCGCTTATCCACCTGCTCGCCCGTCTTGTCACCCGTCTTGTATTTCCAATGAGCGGCAACGCCGTATTCTGCTATCTGATGCATGGCGGCGGATCGTATCTGCACCTCGAAAGGAATACCGTCCTCGCCGATGACCGTGGTATGGATAGACTGATAGTTATTCTGCTTAGGTGTGGATATATAGTCCTTAAATCGTCCGGGCACCAGCTTATACATCTCGTGGATAAATCCAAGTGCCGAGTAGCAGTCAACCGCCTCGTCGCAGATTATGCGAAGCGCGAAAAAGTCGTATATCTCGTCAAAGGATTTGCCCTTGTTATACATCTTCTTGTAGATGCTGTACACCGACTTGATACGGCTCTCAAGATTAAACTTCATGCCCGTTTTTTCCAGGGTCTCCTGAACCCGAGAGCGAACCTTTTCGATCAGGTCCATGCACTCGCCGTATTTCTTTTCGATATAGTCCTGTATCTCGTTGTAGCCGTAAGGGTCGAGGTGGTAAAGAGAGAGATTTTCAAGCTCCTGCTTCAATTTCTGGATACCAAGCAGGTGTGCCAGAGGTGCGTATATATGCATGGTCTCCAGCGCTTTTGCACGGCGTCTGTCCTCTTTCTTTGCACCAAGGGTGCGCATGTTATGCAGTCTGTCACAGAGCTTGATAACGATGACACGCACGTCGTGGACGGTAGCAAGGAGCATCTTTCGCAGATCCTCCATATGCGCCTCCTCCTCGTCGGCAAATTCAATATCCATGATCTTGGTCAGACCGTCAACCAGCATGGCAACGTCTGTGCCGAACATCTTCGCCTCTTCCTCAAGGCTTATCTTATCGGCACAGTCCTCCACCGTGTCGTGCAGCAGCGCAGCACAGATAGAATCCGTATCAAGACCCAGTGAGGCAACTATCTCCGCCACCGCGATAGGGTGAGAGATATACGCCTCTCCGCTTGCCCGTCTTTGTCCCTCGTGGAGACGGTCGGCAACCTCGTATGCCTTTTTTATCTTGTCTACGTCATATTTTCTTCCCGATCCCCGAATAATATCAAGGAGCCAATTCAGGTTCTCGTGCGGAGGAGTGGGGTTCATATTATCGCTATTCTTATAGCCGTTCATAAAAGTCGTACCTCCCTATTGGGAGCTCCTCTGTTTTACTTTTTTGCGCTCAGTCTCCTTCTCGGCGGCACTGTGACCTGAGCTTTTTCAGAATGTAGGATTTATCAAGATTTGCCTTGTTTGAGAAGTATATCTCGAATTTGTAAACGTCGGGCGCTATCTCATCGACACCGCAGATGTTCAGTTCACGAAAGACCGCCAAAATAAATTTCAGCTTGATGTAGCCCACCGCACCCCTGCCCGACGCGTCACCGCGGAGCAAGGAAAGAAGCGTCTTTTCGCTTATGGTATCATGTCCCATGCGGTATTCGTGGCGCACGGTGGTATAGACCGTGCCAAAATCCTCTCGCGTGGGAAGAACGTTTTGCGGGTCGTCGTATTCTCCGCCGCCTCTGATGTATTCGTAGCGGTAGATTTCCTTTTTTCTCTGTTCGGTGTAGCTTTCGGACAGTCTTGCGTCCTTGACTATCATCTGGACAGTCTTATTGTTCATGTAATCGTTTACGTCCATGTTGAAAAGAAGGTCTATATAGTCGCCCTCGCAAAAATCCAGCTTTGCGGGAGACGTAGAGAAATACATGGCAGTAATAAATCTTCCGTCGCAGGAAACGGTAAGCCTTGTGTGCTTGCCCGCGCCGATAGGCGTCATGCGCTCGACGCGCACGTTTCTTATGACGAATGCGGGAACGGGGTTTGCCGAGCCAAAGGGCTCAAGTCGGGCAACGTCATTCGCCGTTTCCAAGGTCACCTCGTTCATTTCTATCTCGGTGTCCGCATCCATATTGATATTCAGCATTTCCTCAGAAATATGAGTGCGGGCATACTCGTTTATCTTCTTCTTGAACGCCTCAATGTTATCGCGCTCGATGGTAAGTCCCGCCGCCAGCTCGTGACCGCCGTATTTCACCAAATATTCGCTGCAATAGTTGAGCGCTTCCACAAGATTAAGACCCTTGATGCTTCTGCCGGAGCCCTTTCCGATGTCGTCCGGGGCGGCATATCCCCGTGTGGCACCGTCAAAGGATACGAAAATAGAGGGCAGACCGTATTTCTCTGTCACTCTCGAAGCAACGATACCTACGATTCCCTGCTGCCAGTTGTCGTCTGACAGAACGATAACCCGATCATTTTCAAAATCGTGCTCCTGTTCGATAGTCTTATAAGCCTGCTCCGCGATTCGGTTCTCCTCCACCTGACGGTGGCGGTTGATGTCGCATAGCTCGCGGGCTATCTCCTGAGCCTTTTCGTCCGAATCGGTAAGGAACAGCTCCACAGCCTTTGAGGCGTTACTGATTCTGCCCGCGGCGTTAATTCTGGGTGCGATACCAAATCCTATGAAAGAGGAATTTATCTTCTTTTTGGGCTTTTCCTTGGCTCCCTGTGACGCAGGTCTTGAGTTACCGGACACAGATGCTTCGATCAAAGCGGAAAGTCCTCTGCGCTCGGTACAGTTTATGCGCTCAAGTCCATACATAACGATAACACGGTTCTCGTCAACGATAGGCATAACGTCGGCTATTGTTCCGATAGCCGTCAAGTCCGCATACTCACGGAAGACTCGGCGGATCCCGTTGAATTTATCCTCGCCCGCTCTCTCGCTCTCCTTTATCTCGTAAGCGCAAAGAAGCTTGAAGACGACGCCGACGCCTGCAAGCTCTTTGAAAGGATACTTACAGTCAAGTCGATGGGGATTTACCACCGCCACAGCGGACGGAAGCACCGAGCGGCACTCATGGTGGTCGGTGATGACCATATCAATGCCGCTTCGGGCAGCCAAAGCCGCCTCCTCGTAGGCGGTGATGCCCGTGTCAACGGTAATTATCAGATTTACGCCCTGCGCGGCGAACTTTTCTACCGCCGCACAGGAAAGACCGTATCCCTCTCCGTCACGGGTTGGGATATAGTAGTCAACGTCCGCGCCCTTTCCTTTCAGGAAAAGGTAGAGACAGCTGACCGACGTCACGCCGTCAACATCATAGTCGCCGTATATGACGATTTTCTCGTTTTTTTCTACCGCTTCGTGAATTCGCTCGACGGCTTTATCCATATCTATGATCCCAAAGGGATCGCGGAGTATACTCGTCTCATTGTTCAGAAGGCTCTTTACCTCTTCGGGCGTACGGTAGCCTCTGTTATATAAAAGCTTTGCCGTAATCGTCTTTATGTCGCATTTTCGCGACAGGTTTTCGACGACAGCATCAGCCTCATCGGTGTGAGAATAGATAATATTCCATATCCTCTCACGGGTCTCACTTATCTTGTTCATTTCTTCTCCACTCTGCCTCTCGTCCGTCATCTGCACGGGCAAGTGCTATCATTCTTCGCTTAAAATTCTGACTACTTTTACATCCGTCCTTCTTTTTCCTACCGCTCTCGAATAGCACCAAACGGCACAAAACGACAGCACAACTGCTACTGCCGCCGCGATAAAACGCCAAATCTCCGATTGGGTGAAGCACGAGGCTATCCAATATCCAGCAAGCATCAAAACAAGCGGAAAAAGAAACACCAGCGCTCCGTAAAAAAGGACTTTTTTGCTTTCACTTTCAATTTCGACCGTGTCGCCCACCTTGGCTCCCACGCGGTTTTCTGCTCTTGCCGTGATTTCCGAACCCTCTCCCATAAGAGAACATACCGAGCACCCTTCACTACTCTTGTGGCAGCCATCACATGCCGAGGTCCGTCTCGCCACTACGGTGGCAACGTCTCCGTCCACGGATACGACCTTTGCTTTCGTTATCATATTTACTCCAATTTAACCCTCGTACGGGGCAAATCTACTCATTATAGCAAGCGCACAGCGGATGCCGTCAAGTGCTGCGCTGGTAATACCGCCCGCGTATCCCGCGCCCTCGCCGCAGGGATAGACCCTATCATGTCCGACGGCGCACAGATCGTCTCCCCGCAAAATACGCACGGGGGCTGACGTTCTCGTTTCAACGCCCGTCAGAATTGCGTCGGGTGCGGCAAATCCGCCGATCCTTTTATCGAAAATATTTAATCCTCGGCGAAGCTCGCTTGTGATGTACTGCGGCAACAGCGCGTCAAGTCTTGCCACACGGCATTTCCCGCTTTCCATGTAGGTCGGTATGATTCTCGACGGTTCTTTTTCTGCCTTTCCCGCAAAAAAATCACCTACCGTCTGCATGGGCGCACTGTAATCCGAGCCGCCAGCAACAAATGCCGACCGTTCAAGATTTCTTTGGTATTCGATGGCTCCCATGGCGGTATTTCCGTAATCCGAGGTAAATACAGAGACGGCAACGGCGGAATTTGCATTCTTTCCGTCACGGGCAAATCGGCTCATGCCGTTTACCACGACGCCTCCCTCCTCGCTTGCCGCGCCAACGACCTCTCCTCCGGGGCACATACAAAATGTATAAACGCCCCGCTGACCCCTGGTGTCTGAAAGGGTGTATTCGCCTTTGCCCAGCTTGGGATTTCCCGCGTTTTTGCCGAAAAGTCCGCGGTCGATATCCGACTGCAGGTGCTCTATACGCAGCCCCACCGAAAACTGTTTGGGCTCAACTGTGAAATTCTTTGCAAGAAGCATTTTATAGGTATCCCGTGCGCTATGTCCCACCGCCAGAACAAGCGCGCCGAAATCAATTTCTCCGGCATTTGTCTGCGCCTTTGAATTCTCGATGGAATCAAGGCGGGTGTTGTATCTTATCTCGCCCCCAAGCTCTGTTATCCTTGCGGCAAAGTTCTTTACCACGTCTCTCAAGATATCCGTTCCCACGTGTGGCTTTGCGCGGTATAGGATCTCCTTGGGTGCACCCATTTCATGGAGTTTTTCAAGAACGAATGAGCAAGCGGGATCGTTTACGCGCGTTGTCAGCTTTCCGTCGGAAAACGTACCCGCTCCGCCCGCACCGAACTGAATATTTGAATCGGGGTCAAGCCTCCCCTCGCCATAAAATCGCTTCACCGCCGCCGTTCTTTTGTCAACGTCCTGCCCGCGTTCCAAAACGATAGGAGAGTAGCCGTTCTCCGCCAGAAGCAGAGCGCAGAACATTCCCGCAGGACCGAGTCCTACCACGACGGGGCGGGCACAGAGCTTTTCGCTTCCGTGCGCTGTTGCAATTTTCGCCTCGGGCAGTATCATTCCGTCCAGTTTTTTCAAGGTCTCGGGAGACAATTTCAGGTCGTTTCCCGTTTCGCACAGAACCGAACAAACGAACAAAATAGCGTCGTTTTTTCTTGCGTCTATCGACCTTTTATAAAGACGGAATGCGAAGTCGGGACCGCAAAGTCCCGCCTTCGCAATACGCCGCCGAGCCGTCTCAAATATCTCCGAATCGTCGGCTTCAAAGGGAATTTTTATGTTGTTTAAGAGGATCTTCGTCATTTTACTCTACCGTACTCACCAAGATCTGCGCGGTGTTAAGCCCTACAGGGAAAAGGGTGAAATTAGTTTCAGAAGCCAATGAAACTCTGACGGTAGCCGACGTGGCAGTTCCCGGTGTCAGCGTGGTGGCGTCAAGGGACAAACGGAACATATCCGCCGTCACCCTCTTTGAATTTCCGCTTGCCACTATGCATGTCACCTCAAAAGTCTTATCCGAAAAGGAATAAGTGCAATCCGAGGGCACGCGCACGTCAATGTCCGCCGTGTTCAGGGTTACCGTTATCTTCTCTGTTCTAACAAGCTCCACCTTGCGCTGGATCTTCTCAGTCAGATTGACCGCCACAACTCCGTCCTCAAGGATCGGGTTGACCATTCCCGTGGAAAGGGTGTCAAGCGTTGTCTCGTCGATCTCGGGCAGACGCACCTCGTTTATATCCTGAAGTCTGCGGGGGTCGCCGCGCAGAGTTATCATAGCGGGAGTCGTAGCGATCTTTACGTTTGCACTCTTTATCCAACCGTATTTGAAATTTGAAACAAGCGGAACGGTCTTTTCTGTATATACCTTAACGTCAACGCCCACGCTCGTTATGTCGCTTGAAAAATATTCCCCATCAACGGCGCGGCCGTCCTCTCCCACAAAGGTTATGCGGTCGCGGCGGGAAAA
This sequence comes from Eubacteriales bacterium, assembly GCA_045651985.1. GTDB lineage: Bacteria > Bacillota > Clostridia > Oscillospirales > CAG-272 > SIG710. The sequence goes on along the minus strand of JAZRTK010000027.1, from coordinate 12,317 downwards.
GCCCGTGGTGATAGTTCCCAGCTCAACGTAGACCTTTGCGCTCTTTATCTTGCTAAGCACGCTCTTTGCGCCCTTAACGGTTACGAATTCGGTATCGGTGACTATTTCATAGCTGTAGGAGTCGGGAATGATATCGTAGGTCTCGTCAACCTCAACGGGAATATCTATCTCGTCGTTTTCATCAACGAAAACGCGGATACTTGAAGGAGACACGGTATATTCGTATCTATCTGCGCCATGGACGTTAATATCCAGCTTGATCTTTCCTGAAGAGGTGACCTCGGAAACGTCAATGTAAGCGGTCAGCTCATCGCCATTCAAGCGGTTTATTCTGTTTTTGGGGCCTTTCACAGAAACGGTTATCTGGTCGGTATACTCTCCGAACACAGCCAGTCCGTTCCTCTGAAGCTCTGCCTCGCCGTCGATCTCAAGTGTGACCCCACTGAATTCGCGCGTGATGACTTCTACGTTATTCTCGGACAGATCCAGCCAAATAAAGAAAGACACAAGAAGGCAAGAAACGTAAATGAGCACCGACAGCAGACGGAAAGAGCGGTTGCCCACCTTGAATGTCTTGCCCGACACGTACTTTTTGGCATTATCTAATTTCTCTTGAAGTTTATGTTGATCGTTCATGGTGCTCTCCGTTTCAGTGCTTTCCCTTTTTTACTTTCTTTTTAGGTGCGGGTCTACCCGCGTCGTGCTCATCTTCCTTTACAAGTCTTTTGACCAAGATCTTTCTCAGTCCATCCACTGTGAGTCCCTCGTCAAGCTCGCCCTCATGGGCAAATGATATCTTGCCCGTCTCCTCGGAAACAACGACCGCCACGCAGCCGCTTTCGTGCTCGGTCGCACCCACCGCCGCCTTATGTCTTGAGCCAAGCTCAAGCGCAAGATCGGGGTTGTTGGATATTTCATCGAAAAGAACTCGGGCAAGCGAAATTCTAAAATTGCTGACGAGTATAGCTCCGTCGTGGAGAGGGGAATTTTTAAAAAATATGTTCTGAACCAATTCGTTTGAGATATCGGCGTTGATGTTTACCGCCTTCATCTCGTCATAGGGGTTGAGCTGGTCGCCAAATACTATAAGCGCACCGATCTTCTTCTTTGCCATGGCGTCAACGGCATCGCAGATTTCAGAGACAGCCACCTCCTGCTCGTTCTTTGCGACAAAAACGCTTCCCAGTCTGAATTTCTGACCCGCGTTACCCAGATTTTCGAGCAGCGAACGAAGCTCGGGCTGGAATATGACAACCAGTGCAACCACACCGAACTGCATTACCTTTTCAAGTATAAAGAAGGTGGCACTCAGATTGAACAGGTAAGCCGCCACGACTACAAGAAGGAACGCAAAAATACCCAAGAGAAGCTTTCCCGAGCGTTTTTTCATTATTCCAAGGCAAAATATGACGCAGATATATAAAAGCAACGAAAGCACTATTATATCCACGATGCTAAGCAGCACCGGAAAAAGGTCAAATCTCGCCCCCAGATCCTTTATAAATTCAAAAAACTTGTTATCTGCATTCAGTGTCATTTTACAGCCTCCCTCCGATTTGGGCATGAAAATCTATTATTATTTTATATTATAACATAATCATATTATAAATGCAAGTGGGTAAGCACAAAAAAACGGGTGTCGGCAAAAAACCGACACCCGTTTGCGGGCAAGTTATTTTACTGTGAACAAAACCGACTCAAAATCCTGATTTGAGAAAGCATCGTCGGGACAATCAAGCTTGAGACCAAAGTCCTCTGCACTTGCATCAACGATGTCAAAAGCGAGGGTAAAGAGAATGCCATCACCTGAGATATCGGTGGGATTCGCCCAAAATATTGAAGCAAACGTAAGCTTCGCTCTGCCCTCCGGGTCATCTTCATACTGTTGGATATTAGTTGTTATCTCCTCATAGTCCAACACGAAGGATGAGGTTATCTCTCTCGCCACGCACTTTGTGTTGTCGTATTCGAGATTCAGAGTAAATCCCGCAATACCGGGATTACTCTCCATTACAACGGAAACGTAAAGAGTCGTATCCACAACAGAGGTCTGGAGCTCAAGAGTTCCGCCCTCCACCTCTACCTGGGACTCGTATGCGGGAGTCTCGTCGGTATCATTTTTATTGCCATCATTTTCATCGTTCTTTCCGCACGCCACAAAGCAGCAGAACGCAAGCGTAAGTACCAAAAGAATTGCCAAAAAGCGTTTCATTTAAAATTACCTCCGTTATAGGTTTGTATTGCTTTAATTTGGGGAATCACTTCCACGGTATCATTATATCATACTTTGTGTTTTTGTCAAGTGGTTTGGTATGCTTTACCACACGGCACAAGTCAAAAAACAGCATACAACAGCGTATTTTTTGCACAAAACGGTTGATTTTTGATTCTTGACATGTTAAAATAAGAAAAAACGATCGGAGAGTGCAAAAAAATGAAAATAGTTCCCATTGAATCTCTCGAAAATGAAAGGTTTACTTTGTTTGACGTCTACGCCCAGAGTCACGCTCCAACAAACCGTAGTATCTACCACGAAAACGGTCGAGCGCTTAACGGTTTTTTCTTTTTTGCGCAAGGAAGCGGAACTTTAACCTACAAAGGCAGAAACATATCCGTTGCCGAGGGCGGGCTCGTATACCTGCCAAGCGGCGCGCGGCATCTATACACCGCCACAGGCGACAAAATACTGCACGTCAGAATAGATTTTCTTATGGAGGATGCCGCGGACGGTCAGCAGATAATCTTTTCCGACACGCCCACGTTACTTTTTGAAACAGTTTCTCCGCACATAAAAGACATTATTGAAAATCTTGTTGAAAATTCGTCCGATCCCCGCGCAGGACAAAGACTTCGGGGGACTGCTCTGCTATCTTCGCTTTTGGCTGAAATCGCGGACACCCTAAGAGATCTACGTGCAAATTCCACAGAAAAAAAGATACTTCCCGGAATCAGGTACGTTGAGGAAAACTACAATCAAAATCTCGATTTGGGGCTTGCCGCACAGCTGTGTCGGCTTAGCGAATCACGGTTCAGAACTCTGTTCAGACAGGTCAAAGGCATGTCCGCGCTTGAATACAGGGACAAGATCAGAACAGAAAAAGCCCGCGCTTTGTTGCTCTCGGGATTTTTACGAATAAGCGAGATCGCGGACATGCTGGGATACGGAAGCGTATACTATTTCAGCCGAAGCTTCAAGCGCGCCACGGGGCTGTCCCCTTTACAATACAAAAACAGTCAAATCGTGCAAAAATCTCATCATCCGTGATTACCCACAACAATTTTCGACGAAAGCGTTTCTGATATAAATTAACAAAAAAGCCGAAGAATTTTCTCTTCGGCTTTTATTTTTCTTTGGGAAGGAGACGGTAAACATAACTTCTACCCCGTTTTTCCCCTTTTTCCAAAAGTCCCACGCTTTCAAGTATTTTCAGCGCGGAATAGACCGCATATCCGTGAAGCATGACGCGTTTTCCGTACTCTGCTGCCGTAAATTCCGCGGGCATATCGGCGGGGAGAAATTTCTCGTAATCCGAGGGGTATTCGTATAGCTCCTCGTCCAAAAGCGACGTGGGTATACGCTCGTAAAGCTCGCTGCTCTTCCCCCAACGGCGGTTCTTCTTTTTCGTCATTCTGTACTCGTCCTCTTCGAGAAGGAGAAAGCGCAGAGTAAAACGTGGATTTGACAGAAAATCCGCAAGATAGTACCAATCCCGCAGGATGTCGCGAGTTCGCGTCCTTCGGGGCGACTTTCGTCGGGAGAGCAGCTCACCGCTATCTCGATCAACCAAGCAAATAGTCTTAACGTAAGGCAGAGGGCGCACAACAGTTATATCGTAGGGCGTGTTTTCGAGATAATAGGTTATTTTCTCCCGCAGAGGACGAAAGCTTCCCGTTTGAATTTCGGAAATCATGTTGCCGCTGAGAATGTCAGCCACGTAACTGCCGACCTTTACCTCATGGTTCTCCTCGTTTTCCTCGAGGAATTTTTTCAAAATTTTATGCAGTCGCTTTTCTCCCAGCGTTCCAATGCCGTTTTCTACCCTCTCCTGCATGAGAACATCGTGGGTGATAAGCCTGAATCTGATTTTATCGGACTCCGTCATGTGGCAATACCCGCGAACTGGTTGCTATACAGCTTTGCGTACTCGCCGCCAAGCGCCAAAAGCTCGTCGTGGCTTCCGCTTTCGACTATCTCGCCGCCGCGCAATACCACAATGACGTCCGCGTCGCGGATAGTTGAAAGCCGGTGGGCAATAACAAGCGACGTGCGGTTTTCCATAAGATTGAGCATCGCCTGCTGAATATTCATCTCGGTTCGGGTATCAACCGATGATGTCGCCTCGTCAAGAATAAGTATCTTGGGGTCGGCAAGGACGGCGCGGGATATAGATAGAAGCTGTCTCTGTCCCTGGGACAGATTGGAGCCCGATTCCGCAAGCTCGGTGTCATATCCGTCGGGCAGTCGGTCGATAAACTCAGACGCGCATGATGTTTCAGCTGCTCTCCGGATAGCCTCATCGGACGCATCAAGGTTGCCGTACCTAATATTTGTGCGCAGGTCGTCGCAGAAAAGAACGGTATCCTGAAGAACAATAGCGATAGCGTGACGCAGTTCGTCCTTGGGTATCCGCGTAATGTCCACACCGTCAATGGTAATCTTTCCGCTATCAAGCTCGTAAAAGCGCGTGAGCAGGTTTACGATAGTGGTCTTTCCCGAGCCCGTAGCACCAACAAGCGCCACCTTCTGACCTGCCTTTACCGAAAGGTTCAGTTTTTTTATAACGGGAGTTCCCTCCTCGTAGGAAAACGTAACGTTTTCAAACTCAATAGCGCCTGTTAAAGTCTCGATATTTATCTTTTCCTTGCCCTCGTCTATCTCGTTTTCGGTATCCATTATCTCAAATATCCGCTCCGCGCCCGCTAAAGCCGTGAGAATGGCGGAATACTGGTTTGCTATCTGGTTTATTGGGTGAGTGAATTTCTTTGAATACTGAAGCATCGCCTGAATACTTCCAATAGTTATGCCCTTTGTTCCAAACAGCATCAGTACACCGCCAAATGCTGCAATCAGCACGTACTGAAAGTTTCCGAGAAAATTCATGATAGGACCCATGATAGAGCCCCAGACCTTTGCCGAAATACTGTTCCTTCTCAGCTTATCACTGACGGCGTTAAAGTTCTCCACGACCTCGTCCTCACGTCCGTAGGCAACCACGGTCTTATACGAAGTGACCATTTCCTCCACCTGTCCGTTTATCTCGCCCAGATATTTCTGCTGGCGCACGAAATACTTACGCATGAATTTTCCGAGCTTAGCGGAAACGGTTATGGTTACAGGAATAGTCAGAACGGCAACCAAAGTAAGATGCCAGCTGTAATAAAGCATAAACGCAAGCGCACCTACAAGAGTCAAAACGCTTGAAAAAAGCATGGTTATAGACTGCGAAACGGCGTTTGACACGTTTTCCACGTCGTTGGTCATTCGAGACATGATATCACCGTGTTTGTGGCGGTCGGTGTAGCTGATAGGCAGACGGGATATCTTCTCAAAAAGGTCGGTGCGCATGGCAAAGACCGTAGCCTGCGACAGCTTTGCCGAGAGAAGTCCCTGACAAAGATACAGCACTGCGTTGCAGGCAAAGGTAATTGCCATTACGGTAAGGTAAAAGGTAAGCTTTTTGAAGTCGATAGCAAGGGTGTCCTCGTCAAGCGTTATGGTGTCGATAGCCTTTTGCTGAAAGAAAGGTCCAAGCAGGTCAACGACGGTCACCGCAAGCATTATACCAAGCAAGGTCAACAGAATATACTTGTTTTTTCCAATATATCCAAGGAGTCTTTTGATAGTCTTTTTCATGTCCTTGGGCTTTTGCACGTTCATTCTTGCGCCCATAGGTCCGCCGGGTCCGCGTCCCGGGCGGAATTCCACTTGAGGTGCGGGAGGTCTCTTATTCATTTACTTCACCTCCGTTTCGCATCTGTGAATCGTAGATATCTCTGTAAGCGGAGCTTATCTTCATCAGCTCGTCGTGGGAGGCGCAAGCGCCGATAGTTCCGTTTTCAATAACGGCGATGCGGTCGGCGTTCTTCACCGACGCTATACGTTGGGCTATCATGATGACGGTGGTATCCCTCATTTTTTCTTCAAGGCCTGCGCGAAGCTTGCTCTCGGTTTCAAGGTCAAGAGCGGACGTTGCATCGTCCAGAATGAGAATTTCTGGCTTTCTGGCAAGTGCGCGGGCAATTGAGAGCCGTTGCTTCTGACCGCCGCTAAGCGACGCACCCTTTTCCGCGACAAAATCTTCAAAGCCGTCGTCACGGCTCTCAATAAACTCTATCGCGCGGGCGGTCTCTGCGGCATCGCGGACCTCCTCGTCGGTGGCTTCCTTGTTGCCCCAACGGATATTGTTTGCGATAGTGTCCGAGAAAAGCTCGCTCTTTTGCATGACGTAGCCTATCTTTTGTCGGAGTGTTTTTAGATCGTATTCCTTTACGGGAACGCCGTCAACGGTAACCTTTCCCTCTGTTGCGTCATAAAAGCGCGGAATCAGGTTTACAAGCGAGGTCTTTCCGCAACCCGTAGATCCAATAATTGCCAAAGTCTCGCCGCGCTTGACTTCGAGGTTTATATCATGTAGGACGGGTCTGCCCGTAGTGCTCGGGTATCTGAAGCTCACGTTTTCAAAGGAGACCATAACGTCACTTCCCTCACCCGACTTGTCGCCGCCCACGATACAGGGCTCACAGTCCATGATCTCATTTATTCTCTTGCCCGACGCAATTGCGCGGGAAATGGACTGGAACATCATTGTGACCATCATGACCGACATGATGACCTGAGTAACGTATGTAATCGCCGCCATGGTCGTTCCCACGGTCATGCCGGAGATCCCGTTTTTAATGGAAATTCCGCTGAGCAGGATTATGGCGATAATGGCAAAATTCTGGATAATGTTGAGCACGGGAGTAATGACCGCCATCATTTTGAGAACTCGGTAGTTTATATCGCGGAGCTCGCCGTTGGCACGCGCAAAGCGGTCTATTTCGTAATCCTCGCGCACGTATGCTTTGACGACTCTGGCACCGCTTACGTTCTCCTGAACCACGGCGTTTACCTTGTCAAGTTTTTTCTGAACTATGCTGTGCATGGGGATAGTTTTTGTGAGAACAATAACGAGCGTACCCAGCAGCAGGGGAAGCGAGCAAAGAAGCACCACGCCGAATTTTACGTTAAGGCGGACAAGCATTATCGTACCGCCCACAAGGAACATCGGCGAGCGCACGCACATGCGCAAAACCATCTCAACAAGCTCTATGAGCATGGCGATGTCGTTTGTCATTCGCGTAACAAGCGAGCCTGTGGTGAACTTGTCGGTCTGCTCAACAGACAGGGACATTACCCGTCTGTAAGCATCGCGGCGCAGGTCGTGGCCAAATCCCTGGGCAGCGGTCGATGCGGTATAGGCGCAAAAAGTGCCGAAAAATCCGCCGACGAGTGTGATAAGCAGCATCATCACTCCAAAGGTAATGATTATCTTAATCTGCGTTATGCCGTCGGAACCGTAAAGGGTCTTCATTATCCAATAAGCAATGCCCGAATCCTTTATTTTTTCAAGTCCGTTTTCAAGAATTCCGAAGTCTACGATAAAGGACATCAGAAAAGGCAGACACAGGTCCGCGCACACCTCACACATCATCATGAGAGGTGAGATCACCGAGTAAAACCAGTATGGTTTCAGGTATTTTACGAGCTTCATTTTCTTTCCACCTCTTCGATCATGTTTTTCCGCATTTTAAGCAAGATCTCTGTGACGGTGCTTATCTCGTCCTCGGTCAAGCCCCGCATGACCGAGCGGTCAATGGCTTGAAGCGCCTCAAAATTCTCGCGGTTGAAGGTCTTTCCCTTTTCGGTCAGATATACTCTTGTCACGCGCATATCCGAGACGTTCTGCTCGCGGCGGACCATTCCCATATTTTCCAATTTTTTCAGGTCAAGACTCACCGTGGGAGCCTTGAAATGGGTCGCCTCCGTAAGCTCCACCTGACTTATTCCGTCACGATGTGCAAGGCACATCAAGATCACACGGCAGCTGTGCTGAATATATGACGATTCCGCTATTTTTCGCGCCTTAAAATCGAACATTCTCGAAATGCTGTTTAGTATCATAACGGGATTTTCACTTGGAAATCCCTGCACTTTTTTTCTTTCTTTTTCGTCCATTTTTTACCTCTGTTTAAGCATTTAGTTTATTTGCAAACTAATTATATCACTTTTTTCTTTTTTTTCAAGAGATAATTGAAATCTTAACAGATTTTTTACATCAAAATATGGCTAATACATTATAATTTGCAACACATTAAAAGAGAAAATCAGAGCAAATTATCATTGGACGGAAAAAATGAAAATAGGGTATGAAAATGAAGACAAAAATATTTAATTTTACCCTGCGCACGGCGGTTATTGTCACAGCGTTGCTTTGCGTGCTGCTGGGTTCTTTCAATTTAATAATACCTTCTGCCATCTCGTGCTACAAGGGTGACGCGCCATGTAAAATACCGCTGACCGAGATAGAATTTCACTCCTCTCTGCCCGCTGTGTCAAACGAGGACGGGGTCGTGCAGGCAAAGGCAACGGCAAAAATATGCGGTGTCATACCGCTCAAAGAAATTTCGGTAAATTATTACGACAAGACGTCCTATTACGTGGGCGGTTTTCCCTTTGGAATAAGGTTCAAAACCGACGGTGTGGTGGTCGTGGGCTTTGGGGATGTCGAGACCGATTCGGGCAAGGAAAATCCCGCTTACAGCGCGGGAATCCGCGAAAATGACGTGATTCTCAAAACCAACGGGCAGGAAATAAAAAGCGCCGCTGAGCTGACCAACACAGTCGGGCGTTCAGAGGGCAAGGAGATAACCTTGACCTGCCGACGGGACGGCACGGAATTTACCGTAAGTCTCAAGCCCGTGCGCTCTCTTGACGGGAATTTTAAAACGGGAATGTGGATAAAGGACAGCGGCGCGGGAATCGGAACGGTAACCTATATCAATCCCACGGATCTGAGCTTCGGCGGTCTTGGCCACGGAATCTGCGACGGAGCTACGGGAAACGTGATACCAATGACGCGGGGTGACGCTACAACAGTCAAGTTAAACGGCATCGAAAAAGGCCTTCCCGGCACACCCGGAGAACTGAAAGGCAGTCTTACTCAGGACAAATGTGGAACAGTACTGCAAAACACGTTATGCGGAGTTTTCGGATTTTTCGACAAGCTTCCCTCTCAGGCAGGAGAGCTTTATCAGATCGGTCTTCGGGGGGATGTCCACGATGGTGATGCAACGATCCTTACCACACTTGACGGCGAAGGCAGGCAGGCGTATTCGGCAAAAATCTCGGCGATTTCAAAGGACAGCAAGACAAACAAATGCTTCACTATCAGAATAACCGATGAAGCTCTCATGGAAAAAACGGGAGGTATCATTCAGGGCATGAGCGGCTCGCCAATAATCCAGGACGGCAAGCTCATTGGCGCTGTGACCCACGTTATGATAAATGACCCCGGCACGGGATACGGAATATTTATTGAAAACATGCTGGAGCAAACGGTCAAAAACTGAAAATTCCCCGAGCCGTTCGGCTCGGGGAATTTAATTGAAATCCGAACCTACAATACTTTCATTTTTATATCAGTATAAATGCAAAAATGTTTTGCAAAAAGCGACATTATAGGACGACTATCCTTGACAAATCCCGTCGGCTATGCCGACGGGATTTGTCTATAAAAGTATCGGCATCACCCGCAGGCGATGCCGCTCGGTTTTTATTTTATCTTTGCGCCGTTGAAGAGAAAGAGACCGAAGTAATCTACGTCGATTCCCTTTATGCCCTCTGCAAGGATCGCAGTCTTGTTAAACACGATGGGAACGATAGGCATATCCTCAATGAGGAGCTTTTCTGCCTCGTGGAGAATAGTTGCTCTCTTCTTGAGGTCCTTTTCAGCGAACGCTTTGTCGATAAGCTCATTATATTCCTCGCTTACGTAACCGGAAAGGTTGACAGCTTCAACGTATTCCTCTGTGTTGAAGGTCATATCCTGGCAAGTATAGCCCGTCGCGAAGGGTGCGAGAAGATTAAATGCGGATGTTCCAAGCGACTTTACGTCTATTGCAAGAACGTCAAAGGAACCCGACTCAATAGTTGCGGAGATACCGTCTGCAAGGTAATCACGGCCCACCTTCCAGGAATCGCGCTTTACTATGTTGATCTTGAATCCAAGCTCTTCCCAGGAGGCCTTGACCGCCTCGGCTACCGCTATGTCTGCCTCGGTATTACGGACTGTTATAGAGAACTTCTTGCCCGAAGCATTAAAGCCTGCATCGGAAAGGATCTTCTTTGCTTCCTTGAGGTTTGCGCTCTCGGATATAAGGTCACCGCCCTTGGATCTGAACTTCGAGTTCTTCTTGTTTGCCTCAAACACGCCTGTGGGAACAAAGCCCGTTGCCGCCTCGGCATAAACCAGCATATCGGCAATTGCCTCGCGGTCGATAGCTAAAGAAAGTGCTCGGCGAACGGCAGAATCAGCAAACAGTTCATTATTTACGTTAAAGTAGTAAGCAGTAGTGGAAAGCGCGTCAGCCAAAGTAACGTCCTTCTTCAGATCCTTGCGGGACTCAAGAGGAATGTTCGCGATAGCGTCAAGTGTACCGTCATTATATGCCGCAAGCTGCTCCTCGGCTGTCATTTCAAGATTGAAATTCAAGCGGTAAGGAGTAACGGACTTCTTGATCTCGTCCTTTTCTCTGTCGCGGAAGTAGTAGGAGTTACGCTCAAGAACAAGGGTCTTGTCGGGAGTAAACTCGCGGAGTGTGAAGGGACCGCTGCAAACGATCGTTGCGGAATCCTTTGCCCAGTCAATACTGCTGTCAACAGAGTTCTTCTTCAAAGGTGCCAGGCAGGGGTTTGCCAAATTCTGCAGGAAAGCCTTATAGTCGATAGGCTGCTCAAAGTCGATCTGGAGTGTCTCTTCGTCGATAGCGATAACGCCGATCTCGTCAACCGAGCAATCACCGTTCTTTGCAGCGTATGCGTTCTTGATGTCGTAAAGAAGGACAGCCGCGTCGGAGATCATCGTAGGCTTGAGGATTCTGGTCCATGCGAAAAGGATATCCTTGGCGGAAACGGCACTGCCGTCCGTCCACTTGGTGTCGCGGAGAGTCAGAGTGATTCTGTAAATACCCTGCTCGGCGTCGTCCTCGATCTTATATTTCTTTACAAGGTCTGTCTTTGTGCGCTTCAGCTTGCCGTTTTCATCAACCGAGAAAAGAGTTGCAAACATCATTCTCGCAAGCTGCATAGCACTTTCGCTACGGTAAGCGTATGCGGGGTCAAGGTCATATACCGGCTCTGCCAGGGTCAGATTCAGGGTCTGTCCCACGTCATCCGGATCGGAGCCGCATCCCGAGAAAACGGGCAGCAGCATGAATACGCAGAGTGCAAGGCACAAAAGCTTCTTAAACATGATTTTGGATTTCCTCCCAAGAAATTGAAAAATTGCAATAAATACGGATTATTGATAGGTGTATTATACCATTTTTTTCTCATAATATCAATACGTTAGGGAAAGTCTTGCGTTTTTCGGAGAAATGCACAATTTACATTTATAATAATTGGTTATTTTTTTATCTTTGTTTTTTAAAATCTGAAAAACACCTAATAAAATAAGTACTTTCGGGGCTTTTTTAGCTAATTTTTGCAGTGTAATATCTGCCCTTTTCACAGAATATAATTGAAACAAAAAAAGGAAGGAGCGCAAAATGGATATTGAGTACAAAATGTTACCCCCGGCAAAAGAAAGATTTGAAGCGCAGAAGTTTAGAGGACAAGGCAGAAGGATCAGCCTCTATCTGATACTGACCATATCCCTTTCACTGTTTCTTATCACCTTTTCCTTGGCGGAAACGGCAAGCGCTGAGATCAAAAGGCTGACTGAGTCAAGAATTGATGGTCTTGGAGAAGCCATCGGAGAAAGGGTGCTTTTCTCGTTCCTGGGGATCAAGGATCCCCACTCCACCCCGTCGCAAAGCAAGCCCGATGACACAAAAAAGCCTTCGGGCGGAAGCAATTCGGACGCCGTCGAGGTGGACGTCACCACGGACAGTTCGCCGAGCGAAAATGATGTGACTGGCCCGCCAAAGGAGTCTGAATACGAATATCCGCTTATTGCAAAGAATCTGAGCCAGCCGGACAAAGGATTATACTACATATCAAACGACACGGGGCACAATCCCGACACTGCGGCTCTTGCAAACGCGCCCGCCGCTAT
>JAZRTK010000026.1:0-242270 GCA_045651985.1 Eubacteriales bacterium | reverse complement strand
AAGGTCTTACCGACTTTTTGAAGTCGGTAAGACCTTTTTTTCGTTTACAGTGGTTCTTCTGCAATACATTTATCCTAACATTATCTCGCCACTTTTCTGAACGTGATATTCTTTACGTCAAAGGGATTAAAGCTGTCATTTGCCGCCTCAATTCTGAACGCAAAGTACACAAGATCGCCCTTAGCAAAATCCACATCGACCTCAAGTGCGACGGTCTTCCACTCCGCATCAATCGAGAATTCCGTCCGCGACAAATTGCTTGTCGTGGTGGTAGAACCAAAGCAATATCTTGCAGCGATATCTCCGTTACCCGATACCTCAAATTCAAGGATATACTTACCGTCGCCGTACATCTTTATCTCATCGGTCAGATCTCTGACAAGTCCGGCGTAGTTTTTTGTAACGTTAAAAACGTGATATACAGTTTCACCGTCAAGAATCTCTGCCGTAACGTCCACCCTGTAAGCAACAGCCTCAACATAGTAAGGAATGTCGCCACTGTCGGGGAGAAGCAGATTTTCGCCCTTGTAAACAGGGGTGAAGATAACAGAATTTTCAGTCTTTTCAAACTTCTCTGCCATGCCCGCCGAAACAAGATCGCCTGCCTCTGCGTACTTGACACCGTTCTTCTCCACAGTCTTGGGGCTTCCATTTGCGCGAAGGAGCGTCTGCATCTCCTCTGCGGGAAGGAAAATCTTGCCACCCTCGGAAACAGCAGGGTTGCGCAGGAACACCTGAAGTTCACCGATATAGACGTTCAGGGAATTCTTGTAATTCACCTCGATGTTCTTTCTGGTCTGAATCTTGGTGTCGTCGTATTCAACGTTTATTTTATTCTGAGGATTCTGCGACTCACCCGAGATTTTGACCTTCATGTCATCTACGCTCTTTACGAGCTTTCCGCCAATGTAAAGGTTTTTGATATTCAAGGTGTAGTTGTCGGTAAACAATATACCCTCGGTAGTGTCAAGACGGATAAAGGTGCCGTTGTGGGTGCTGTAAGCAGACTCAACGCCCCTTGTTTCGCAAGACGTTGCGTTTACTATGTTGAACACCTTATTAAGACGGCCCATGTTCTGTCCCTGGAAAAACCAAGGCAGTACGGTGCAGTCATCGACATAAAGACCGTTTATATCGATGCTGTGTTCTCTTTCGGGCGGGTTTTGACTGCTATTGTTATAGCGGTTGTTAATAAGTCCTCCGTCCGAACGGAAAACGTAGATATTTTCCATTTTAATGTTGCTCGTTCCTCCCTGCGGGAAGATTGCAGCGCATGTGGAGCCGATAGTAATATCTTTATAAACAGTATTATTACCACCGAATACAGTGCCATTATCACCCACGTGAACGAAGCAACGCTCAGCCAAGCTGTCGCTTCCAAGCTGAAGTCCGTCCGAGGTTATCATAACTGAAAGAGCCTTGCCGTTACGAACGACGCAGTTTTTACCTATATTGAAGTTGTAGCAGTGAGCATCAAGAAGCACGGGTCCGTCAAAAAGTCCGTTCTGTCCCGCCATCTGCACGAGCTTGATACCCTTGGATTCGGTCTGCCCCGTGGCGTTGAATTTGTAGAAGTTTTCAAAGGGATCTACCATGGCTCCGCGTCCAAGAATCTTGCAGTTATCGCCTGCAAGCTTTACTCTTGAAAACAGCACCGCACCTGGTTCGATGTAAAGAGTCTCTCCTTCCCCTTCAAGGATAGTAAACCCGTTTTCCGGCTCGACCACTCCCGATATCCAGGTGACCTTGGGGTCGTCCTTTGAGGGAATGTCAAGAGGATACTCAGGGTAGTCTGCAAGAATTGAGAGAACCGTGTTCGTATCGTCGTCAAGGCGGACCATAAAATATTCGGGTTTATCAAGGTAAACCGAGATGACGCCGTTATTGAATTCACTCTTAAGTCCTTTTGCAGAGGGCATAACGCAGTAGCTTTCAAAGTCACAGCCGACCTTGATATCCACTCTCACCTGCTCACCCGAGAATGCGAAAATAGAAAAACGGCGGTAGTTGTCGCCTCCCACGTTGTCACGGAAGTAAACGGGCTCGGGCTGACAGTGATTATATACCGGCAGGGTTGCACTCTTGTCACCTTGTGTGACCGAAACGCTGTACATATAATCGCGGCGGATTCTCTCGGGGAATTCGGGGTATATGGTCAGGCTCGTTTGCTTATAGAAACCTTCCTTTGAAAGGATCTTATCCATTATTAATACTCCCTCCACAAAGGCATTTTTCCTTTGTTTGATGCAAAATAGTTGGTTTTATACTCATGAATATAAGAAAATGTTATTTCGTAAGTAAACCCCCGCCGAAGCGGGGGTTTTATTTGTTTAATTAGAATATTCCGCCTGCGCCTATCTCAATATCTCCGACAGATGATACTGCGAGAACATTGATGGCATCAGAAGCGATAACCTCAACTTCGGGAGTTACGTATGTGTTTTTCATTTAATATTTTCCTCCTTCCGCTTAGCCAATCAAATCAGCGGTGGGTGTTCCGTTTACAGTGATGTTTGCTATGCTATTTTGCAAACTACTATCACTTTTGTTTGTTTTAAGGAAATTAACAATGGCATTTTGTACTGCCTCGCTACATACATAGTTAATGGACAGCTTGTTGCCAAAAGTATATTTTGTTCCTTGGCCCGTCACTGTTGTAAGTGCGTCGGGAAGCTTGACAGTATTAATTATGGTAGAAGAGCCCAAATTGAACGCTCTCTCACCGATCTTTGTAACAGGCAGCTTGGAAAGGTCCATGGTTCCCGCTTCGGGCATCTCATCACCTGCAAACCAAACTCTCTGAACGCCCGATGCGCCATTGAACGTAAAGTACGCCCATCCAATTTCAGCTGGTTTGCGTGCGACAGCCGTCATGTTTGCATTAAATACGATATTTTTAGCGCCCCATACATTTTCAAATGTATCCCTGAAGCCTAATTTCGTGAATCCTCTCAAGTCTATAAGGGAAGAATATTCTTCCTGCAGTACCGGGAATTCGGACATGTGCTGAACGGGCTCGCCGTTCTCATCAGCATGGCACCAAATAACGTTCCTCAGCATTGAACTTTCCGCGAACGTAAATTCGTAGGCAGTGAATCCTCCCTCAACATCGGGATATACGATGGTGTGAAGACCATAGTTAACATTATCGACTTTTATCGATTTAAAACCTGCCATGCCGGCGTCCTTACTCGATGTACCCTTAACGCCGTGGTCGATGACAAGGGTTTGAATCTTCATATAGTCATCCTGGCTAAGAGCAGGGTTGTATTTTGTAAAACTTGAAGAACCATAGGTGTGATACCAAGGAGCAACATATTCCGAACCGGGCTTACCATAAGAGGGAATAGATACACCTTTCGTGTACAAATCCTCCTTGTCCTTATTGCGATAGACCAGGACATATTCATCATCTGTGTACTTAAGAACGGACCAAACCAGTCCGCTTTCTTCTTCGTTTACGCCGGACCAAGTACCAGACCAGCTACCGCTTGATCCATTGAGTGCGTGCCAGTTTACGTCAAGATATGTGAACTCACCGTCTACGAGCTTATCGGCATTATCGCCATAATCTGCTCCGCTTGTGTCAGCAACCTTCAGCGCACCGTTCTTGAGGATCTGCCAGAAGCAGACATCGTCAGCAAACTCGCTGTTCATAAGGCCGCTCTTTGTAAGACCGAGTGTGATCTCATAGAGGTTGACAGCCTTTGCGCCGTCAGCCATATTATATGTTGTGAGAGTGTATACCTCATTGTTCTCAGCATCCATATAGATAGCGTAGCCCGCTACGTAGATGTCGGAAAGTGCATTTTCGGGACCGATGTCGGTAATGGAGATACAGAACTGTTTCTTCTCAATATCGGTGTATACTCTCAAGCCACCATCGCCCGGGATCTCGTTGTAAACTTCACGGAGCTTGACCTTCTCGTCGCCACCTGCTCTAGCCGCTGCAAAGAGTGCATCTTCGTCACTGCCATAAGTGTTTTCGAAAGTCGCGTAAGAAGAAAGGATAGCACCGTAAGAAACAAGAGTATAGCCGTTATTTTCGTTTCGCCTATCAATGTAGCTCTTGAAGGTGAAAAGCGCTCTCAGACCCGTGTATTCCTTCATTCTTACCATGAAGCCGTCGGCTATGATAGCGTTCTGCAGTTCCGTAACTTCTTCCTCCTCGGAAGCTTCTTCAGCAAACGAGGGAAGCACGAACATGGGTACTATCATCATCAACGCAAGAATGATCGAAAGTACCTTTTGTAAAAGTTTTTTCATAATTTCCTCCTATTTGGTGTCTTTTTATGTGAAAATAAAGCATTCTGATAAGGAACACTCTAGTTCATCCGCAAGTTAAAATTGGGCAATTGAGACAATTATCCCATAAAGAAACATTTACACCTTGATTTTACACCAATTCCATGTTATAATCAATACGAAAACAAAGAAAAACTATACCAAAACAAAGATTTGGAGAGGTATCAAAATGAGATTTGATCAAATAGCCCCATTTATGCGCTCTATAAGCTATGGAATGACCGGTCAATCCCGTTATGAAGAAATGATCGGATACGAGAGCCGGCTGTTTTACATAGCAGACGGTTCGGGTGAGTTGGAAATTCAAAAAACACCTCATATGCTGAGAAAGGGCAGCCTTGTCATAATCAATTCGGGAGTACCGTACAAAATCCGTTTCGTTCAAGGAAGGGTTAAATATTATATGATAAAATTTGACTGCACCCAAGACCACACGGACGTCGACGCGGACAACCCCGGAGATCGCCCCCGCGATTTCGTGCCGCAAAAGATACTCTCGCACATGGATTTCGAGGACGCACCGCAGTTCAGCAATTATTGCATACTCCCAAACATGAATCGAACAGAAAAGCTTATTCGAATGATCTTTGACGAGGAAAGAAAAAGGCTCGTCGGGTGGAGAGCGATAGCAAACGGACTTTTGGCGGAAATACTGGGTACGTGTCTTCGGGCAGACACAGGATATTCCGACACCTCTCAGCTCAAAGACGTGCTGGATTATTTGCAGTCCTGTTATAACACGCCCATCAGCAATACCGAAATAGCTGCCAGGTTCGGCTACCACCCAAACTATCTCAGCAGTTTGTTTGTTAAGATCACAGGCAAATCCATGCATCAATATTTGATCTCGCTCCGAATAGCCCAATCCGCCGAACTGCTTGAGACTACCACGCTCCCCATATCCGAAGTGGCAACCATGTGCGGCTTTGAAAACTGTTCAAAATTTTCCGCCATGTTCAAAAGGGAAATCGGAAAGACCCCTACGCAATACAGACAAAACCGTCGATCGTAATAAAAAATTCGGGATCGCAAATCAATGGGGGTAAAGTTAAAAAACATATTGATTTTTCGGTCCTGTTGTGATATAATACCCCCGAAAAACAGAACTAGATAAGGGAGATTTGTTATGAATATAGTTTGTTTAGACCTTGAGGGAGTTCTTGTCCCCGAAATCTGGATCGCTTTCGCGCGCGAGAGCGGCATCAGCGAGCTGTCCCGCACCACCCGTGACGAGCCCGATTACGATAAGCTGATGAAGTGGCGCTTGAGCGTTTTGCGTGAGCATGGCATGACCCTCTCGGACATTCAGGCCACCATTGCAAAGATCGATCCGCTCCCCGGTGCAAAGGAATTTCTCGACAAGCTCCGCAGCCTGACTCAGACCATAATTATCAGCGACACCTTTACACAGTTCGCGCAGCCCTTGATGGAAAAGCTGGGTATGCCAACCATTTTCTGCAACGAGCTCGTGGTAGAAAAGGACGGCACTATCACCGATTACAAGATGCGCTGCCCCAACTCAAAGCACACCACCGTAACGCACCTGCAGGCAATGGGCTTTGAAACTATCGCCGCCGGCGACAGCTTCAACGATCTTGGCATGATCAAGATCTCAAAAGCAGGCTTCCTGTTCCGCTCAACCGAGCAGATAAAGCGTGATTACCCCCAGTACCGAGCATTTGAAAGCTTTGACGACCTTCTGGAGGCGATTAAAAAGGTTCTTTGACCGCCTGCACAGATCATCCATTTATAAAAAAGACCGAGTTCATTTTGAATTCGGTCTTTTTACATTTTTTATAAAACCTCTTGACAAGCGCAATACTTCGTGATATGATGTATTACACGAGAGGAGGTATATTATGGACATACAACTCAAAAGAGGGCTTCTTGACGTCTGCGTTCTGGCGTCGATCAAGAGCGGCGATTCCTACGGTTACAAGATAATCAAAGACATGAAGCCGTACATGGAAATGTCGGAATCCACCCTATACACCATTTTGAAGCGTCTTGAAGGGGCGAACATGCTGACGGTACATACCGTTGAACACGGAGGCAGACTCCGCAAATACTACCACATCACAGGTCCCGGGCTTGACCGTCTCAAAGAATTCAAGGAAGAATGGAAAGAGATAGTTTCCATATACAAATTCGTTTGCAAGGAGGAATCAGAAGATGCGTAAAACAGAATTTTTATCTGAACTGCGCCGTTCTCTTTCGGGTCTGCCGCAGGCCGACCTGGAGGAGCGCATATCCTTTTACTCCGAGATGATAGACGACCGCATCGAGGATGGACTTTCGGAGGAAGAAGTTATAGAAGGCATCGGACCCCCACAGGATATTGCCGCGCAGATAAAGGCGGACTTCGCGCCCATAAATAATAAAATGAAGGAAGAAAAGAAAAAGACCAAGCTGCATTGGGGTCCTTGGGAGATAGTCCTTCTTATCTTAGCCGCTCCCCTGCTTATATCGCTGGCGTCGGGCGTTTTGTCGACTATCGTGTCCGTTTACGCAGGCATCTGGGCGATGATAATCTCTCTGTGGGCTTGTGTAGTGGCACTTTGGGGCGTGGTGCTGGGAGGTATTGCCGCGGGCCTTGGCATGATATGCACAGGCGCACCCATTGGGGGTCTTGCAGCGATCGCCACAGCGATCTTTGCAGCAGGACTTTCGATCTTCGCCTTTTTTGCAGCTCTGCTTGCGGGCAAGTGGACGGTGATACTTACAAAGAAATTTTTCGTATGGCTCATAGGTAAATTTAAGCGTAAGGAGGAAGAATGAATGAAGAAAAGAACTAAAATTTGGCTCATCGTTGCAGCAATACTTTCTCTTACGGGCATTATAATGTTCGCCATAACGCTGGCGGCGGGCGGCTGGGATTTTTCAAAGCTCAACAGCATCAAATTCGAACTGAACACACACTATATAAGTGATGATTTTACCGATATTTCAATCGACACCGACACCGCCGACGTCATTGTCGTAAGATCCGAGAACGACGAGTGCAAGGTGGTCCTGCACGAGTCCGCAAAGGAAAAGCACGCGGTAGGACTTGAGGGCAACACTCTCAAAATAAGCATCAGGGATGACAGAAAATGGTACGAGCACATCATGCTCTTCTCCTTTGGCAGAACGAAAATAACCGTTTATCTGCCCGAAACCGCTTACGGTGCGCTGAAAGTCAAGCAGGATACGGGCGATATAAAGCTCCCGTCGGATCTCGCATTTTCTGCTATTGATCTTTGGGGGTCTACGGGCGAGGTCGACGTGCGCTCAACGGTTACGGGCGAGGCAAAGATCAGACGCTCCACGGGCGACATTGATATCGTCGGAATAAAGGTCGGCTCTCTTAATCTGACCACCGACACAGGCGACATCGAGGTCTCCTCCCTCGTCTGCACCGACAATATTTCCATCCGCGTCAGCACCGGCGACGTTGAGCTTGAAAACGTGAGCTGCAACAACTTCACTTCCATGGGCAGCACGGGTGAGATAAGCCTTGAAAACGCGACCGCGTACGGAACTCTTCGGATAGAGCGTTCCACGGGCGACATTGAATTTGAGCACTCGGACGCGGCGAGCATTTATATCGTCACCGACACGGGTGACGTGAAGGGAAGCCTTAAAACCCCGAAGGTCTTCTTCACAGAGACCGACACGGGCAACGTAAAAATCCCCCATACGACCACGGGCGGTGTCTGCGATATCAAGACCGACACGGGCGATATCAGAATCACAATCAAATAACCCCCACGCGGCAGAGAAAAAATCTCTGCCGCTTTTTTACAAAAACCTCTTGACAAACTCGCTCTAATGTGTTAGAGTATAGATGCACTCTAACGCATTAGAGAAAGGAGAAACCCTATGAGCACACCGAAAATTTTCGAGAGCGAATACCGATTTTGCCTTATTTTATGGGAACACGAGCCTGTAAAGAGCAGTGCTTTGGTTGAGCTTTGCCGAGAGCAGCTTGGCTGGAAGCCAACCACCACTTACACGGTCATAAAGCGTCTTTTTGAGCGGGGGGTCTTGAAGAACGAGAATTCCGTGGTGACATCATTGGTCACAAAGGACGAGGTGCAGGCAGCGGAGCTTGACGAAATGGTGGAAAAGACCTTTGAAGGCTCCCTGCCCGCATTCGTAGCTGCCTTTACCCGCCACCCAAAGCTCTCCGAAAATGAAATAGACGCCATTCAGAAAATGATAGACGATTACAGGAAAGGAGACAAAAATGAGTGATTTTTTTCTTTCCGTAATAAACATGAGCATCTCGGCGGGCTGGATAGTCATAGCCGTTCTGGTCTTGAGGCTTCTGCTCAAAAAAGCACCCAAGTGGATAACAGTCCTGCTCTGGGGGATCGTTGCATTGCGAGCGCTCTGCCCGTTTACCGTCGAAAGCGTTTTGAGCCTTATCCCAAGTGCCGAGACGGTCAGCCCCGACATTATGCTTGACAGAACGCCCACCGTGAATACGGGCGTTCCCATGATAAACAACGCGCTCAATCCCGTTTTGGTCGGTTCTCTTGCTCCCGATCCCATGGCGAGCGCAAATCCTTTGCAGATACTTGTTCCCGTTGCGGCAAATTTGTGGATACTTGGCATCATAGCCATGCTTATCTACACCGCCGTCAGCTATTTAAGAGTAAAGAGCAGGATCGGCACGGCGGTCCTTCTGCGCGACAATATTTATCAGAGCGAGCGGGTTTCTTCGCCTTTCGTGCTCGGGCTTATTAAGCCGAAAATTTACCTGCCCTTTAACTTAAGCGAGCAGGACAGTGCCCACGTTATCGCCCACGAAAAAGCGCATATTCGCCGCCGCGACCACCTTTGGAAGCCTCTGGGCTTTCTGCTTTTGACCCTTCATTGGTTCAATCCGCTTATGTGGGTGGGTTATGTGATCCTCTGCCGTGACATCGAGCTTGCATGCGACGAAAAGGTCATTTCCTCTCTTGACAGCGTGCAAAAAGCCGACTATTCCCAAGCGCTCCTTTCTTGCAGCGTAAGCCGCCGAGCAATTGCCGCTTGCCCTCTGGCATTCGGCGAGGTGGCGGTAAAGAGCAGAATCAAATCTGTTCTCAGCTACAAAAAGCCTGCCTTTTGGATAATTATTGTTGCTATTGTACTGAGCGTTGCCGCGGCGGTCTGCTTCCTCACAAACCCCGCCACGACTACACTCGGCAACATCGAAGGCTTGGGACTGACAGAGTCCATCGTTGACACCTCCCGAACGTGGGCGGCAACGGAAGACGGCGAAGGCTACTCTTATATCGGCACCGTTCCCCGCGACCTGCTTCGGGATCTGGCGGATATCAGAATTTCAAAGCGCGAGGTGTCCAAAAGCCGAGACGGCCGCAAGGGCGCGCACTCCCTCGTTCTTCAACCCCGTCAGACCGAGTTTAGCCCCACCTCCTCTGCTATGTTCGGCATTTACATCAACTTCGACGAGGATTTCAAGACGGTATTTCTGGACGGTGACGCAGAGCCTACACTCACTTACAAGGTAAAGGACCCCAAAGCGGCAAAAGCTGTTTTTGAGAGCATTTTGGACCACAAATCCGATCAGTTCGGGTATGGCAGCTCTGACACGCCGATCGAGGCGATCACAGACAAAAAAATTGACAGTTTAAAGAAGAAATTCCCCGAATATTTTTCCTGCGAGACCTCAAAAGGTCTTGAGGTCTACGTTTGGCAGATGGCGCACAACGTCTACAGCTGCGGAGTTATGCCGGGTGTCAATCGGGTGTATCAGAACAACGAGCTTTTGAAGCTGGCACAAAACCCCGCCACTCTGTACGAGATGAGAATAATCATCGCGTATTATCTCGCCATCGGTGCGGTGACCAAGGACGAAGTGTCAATCATAGGAACACAAATGTATCACTCCAGCTACGCATACACCTTGGATGAAGGGTACAAAAAAAGAGTAAGGGAGCTTTTCTGGGAGGATTTCCCCATAATCGAAAATCCCAAGTACAACGGCTACATCGCCGCCTCGACCTTTGATATTGACGGTGACGGCCGTGATGAAAACTGCGTGATCGGCTACGGCCCCACCTCGGGTCTGTTCTCTTTCACCATCACAGCCTCCGAAAACGGCAATCCCGAATATTACAACGTATTCACCACGTCCTACATGGAGCTTGGCTTTGACAAAAACGAGAACGGCGAGACCGTGCTCGTGGGCCGCAACGGCGAGAACGTTAAATTCATGAAAATAAGTGTTGTCAACGGCAATATAGTCCTTGACGGCGACGAACACACCTCCTACTGGGGTCATCAGGGACTCGACACCCCCGTGACCTCAAGAGTAAAGACCTTTCGCTCATACGATCTTGTTGGCGGCACCATGACGGGCTTTGGGCTTTTTGACAACGGCACGTTCTCTTTTCATTGGACTCCCACAAGCAGTTATATCGGCTTTGGAAATTACACCTGGGAGGGCGGTCTTTTGACCTTGCGGACGCACGACGAAAAATACGTTCTTCGCTTCAGACAAGAAGGCGAAAACATGATCTACACCGCCACCGACGAGGGCTTATGGAAGCCCCCCTTTGACGACGGAGACGTTTTCACACCTCACTATTACACGGAAATTGAATACAATTAAGCCAAAAAGCCTCCCTTTTTCAAGGGAGGCTTTGATTTTTTGTTTTTATTCTGTTCTCAATGCCACAACAGGGTCCTTCTTTGCGGCGATACCCGAGGGGATAAGTCCCGCAATAAAGGTCAGGAACATACTTATCGCAACCAGAATTACCGCATATTCGGGCAGGAGAATTGCATTGAGGGTATTTATGCCCGTCAGAGCGTGCAAAATAGCTGTGATGATAGCGTCAAAGACATAGGTTATCACGATACCGATAGCACCCGCGCCAAAGCCAACGATCAAGGTCTCAGCGTTAAACACGCGCGAGATATCCTTCTTGGACGCGCCGATAGAACGCAGGATCCCTATTTCCTTGGTACGCTCCAGAACCGAAATGTAGGTAATAATACCTATCATGATAGAGGAGACCACCAGAGAAATGGCAACGAACGCAATAAGAACGTAGGAAATAGCGTCGATTATGGTGGTGATCGAAGACATGAGGAGAGCTACGTAATCGGTGTAGTTGATCTGTTCCTCCTCGTTCTTGTCACGGTTGTATTCGGTGATGAGCGCGGCGATCTCGTCCTTGTCCTCGAAGGTGTTGGCGAAAATGCTGATGGCAGAGGGAGACTCGATGTCAACGTAGCCAAGCACCTTGAGATTTTCCTCGTAGGTGGACTCGGATACGGTCGCGGGCATAAAGGCGTCGTAAAGGAACACGTACTGCTCCTTTGTGATAGGCTCCGCATCGAATGCCATAGCAAGCTGTGCCTCGGGCATCATTTCGATAGCCGCCAGCACCTCGCTCTTGTACTGCTCCTTGATCGTCGCGGTGAGAATTTGCGCAAGATAGCCCTCTTTTTCCTCGGGCGTCATCTGCGTGATGTAGCTCTGCACCTGCTCGGCATCAACGTTCATCTGGGCGGAGATAGCTGCGATCAGCGTCGCATCCTTTTGCTCGTCGGTCATCTGCATCATGGCTGCGCCCAAAGCCTGCATCAAATACTGTGCGGAAGGCTCGGACTTCATCGCCTTGTAGAATGCCGCCTTTGTTGCGGCGTCTTTTGATGCGGCGTACTCGGCAAAAGCCGCAGCCTTTTCTTGTGCAGTAGGCTCAACCTCGTCGCCCGTTGCAAATGGCAGACCCGTGAACACGTCGGTTGCGGTGTCGGCAAGCTGCTGTGTTACGATTTCCCGCTTCGCCGTTTCATTTATTATGTGCTCGGTCAGAGCCTTGGTATAGCCGATAGAGCCCGTTATCATGTTGGATACCGCATCGCCGTTGGGACGAATAATACCCGTTATCTTGAGGGTAACCGCCTTTTCGTCGTGGTAGAGGAAGTCGAGACCCGCGTCGGTGGCACTCAGGTCAACGAAATGTCCGTTCGACTGCTTCTGGAACATATCGGGAGAGAGCACCAGCTTGAATTCCTTTGAACAGATATCCTCGTAGCTCCAGCTTGTGTCTTGTGAAAGGTCGAAATCCTCGCCCTTCTGCATTGTGTCAAGGTGAGCCTTCAGCTCATCGCCGGTCTTTAAACCAAGCTGGTAAAGAGTAATGTCGGTGATCTCGTTGTTCTTGTCAACGACCAGAACTATTTCGTCATAAGCCTTGGGCCACTCGCCGTAGATCACGTCGTACTGCTCGTGGAGCAGGGGTGTGATAAGCTCGTCGTCCTCGCCCGAAAGCAGCTCCTGCCATACGGAAAAGCTTGCCATCATGGGATTTGTCTGCATGAGTGCGGTCATCTCCTGACCGTAGACGGTGTCCATAAGCTCCTCAAAAGTTCCACGGATTATCTTTCCATCGGCGTCCTTTGTGAAGACGTTCATGTCAAGATCGTAGGAATACTGCACCGCCGAAACGAAGTCCTTAAACCGCTCGTCGGTCTCAAGGTATTTCTTGAAGGACTTGAGATCGTTCTTCTCGGTCTCCATATTGTTCATCTTGTTCATCAGCTCGTAGAGCATATTGTTTGCGTAAACACGGTCAAGCTCGTGAGGCTCACCGTTCGCGCCCGTACCGCCCGTCGTGCCCGCCACCGACATGACAAGCTCGGTCATGTCAACCGTTTCATGCTGAAGCATGATGGGATAGCTTGCCAATGTGTCCTTTTGCACCTGGTCGATGTATGCCTTCACGCCGTAGGAAACAGACAGGATAAGGGCGATACCGATAATACCGATAGAACCTGCGAAGCTGGTCAACACGGTTCTTGTCTTCTTTGTAAGGAGGTTATTCAGCGACAGAGAAAGTGCTGTAAAGAAGGACATTTGCGCACGCTTTTCCTTGTCTTTCTTCTTTTTATTCTTCTTGCACTCCTCGGATTCAAACTCCACCGTTCCCCCGCTGTAAGGTGCGGAATCCTCAACCACCAGACCGTCGATAAGCTTAACCGTGCGGGTTGCGTACTGCTCTGCCAGGTCGGGGTTGTGGGTTACCATGATAATGAGCTTATCCTTGGAAATCTCCTTTAGAAGCTCCATTATCTGAACGCTGGTCTGGCTGTCAAGTGCACCCGTGGGCTCGTCGGCTAAGATTATCTCGGGGTCGTTTACAAGCGCGCGTGCGATCGCCACTCTCTGCATCTGACCGCCCGACATCTGATTTGGACGCTTTGTAAGCTGGTCGCCCAGACCCACCTTTTCAAGAGCCTCCTTTGCGCGTCTTCTTCTTTCCGCCTTGGAAACGCCCGAAAGGGTCAGCGCAAGCTCTACGTTTGAAAGCACCGTCTGGTGAGGAATAAGGTTGTAGCTTTGGAAAACGAAGCCGATTGAATGGTTGCGGTAGGTGTCCCAGTCTGCGTCCTTGTATTTCTTCGTCGAAACTCCGTTGATGATAAGGTCGCCGTCGGTGTACTTGTCAAGACCGCCCACAATGTTGAGCAACGTGGTCTTTCCACAGCCCGAGGGACCAAGTATCGCCACGAATTCGCTCTTTCTGAATTCAATATCTACGCCTCTCAGTGCGTCGACCGTAGTATCGCCTGCGGGGTATTTTTTGACGATATTTTTGAGTGTAAGCATAATTATCTCACTTTCATAAATTTTCTTGCCGTCACTTTAACAGCAAGGTTTGGGGCAAACTTCCCATTATACTCAATCATTATACTCCGAAAACATCAACTCAAGATTAACGGAGGGTAGAATTACCACAATAAATCGTTAATTTTTTGACTTGTGAAAAATATACACAAAAATGCTAAAAATGTAGAAAAAATAAGAAAAAATAGTCAAAAAATAAGTCAAAACCGCTTGCAAACATAAGCAAAATGTGGTAGAATAAAACATAGTGGTTATAATTTATATACCTCAATATAAGGAGGCGTAAAATGTCAAAAGAAGCGATCCGCCAGATAAAGGAAACGGAAGATATGGCAGAGCAGATCCGTCTTGACGCCGTAAGCAAGGCAAGAAGTATGATAGCCGAAGCGGAAGCACAGGCAGACGAGCTTCGTTCAAACGTAAAAGACGACGCACAAAAGGCGCTTGCAAGCGATCTTTCGGCAATGCGCAAAAAGTCCGAGGACCTGACCGAGAAAAACCGCTCGGCGGCAAAGGACGACGCGCAAGTCATCTCCCAGACGGCACTGGAAAACATGAAGGAAGCCGTCTCTCTTATAATTTCGGACATTACCGATATCTAAAAAAGAAAGGCACGGATAAAAATGTCGGTTTGTAAAATGAAAAAGCTGACTGTCCTGGCTCACAAACGGGATACGGACGCGCTTCTGTCAAGGCTGATGCGGCTGCGAGCCGTTGAGCTGCGGCAGGAGGACGAATGGGAGCTTTCCCCCGTGTTTTCCGACCTGCAGGGCAAAAGGGCAGAGCTTGAAAGAAAAATTCAAGCTGCTGATTGGGCACTTTCCGCGTTGCGAAAATACGGAAAGAAAAAGGGCCTTGGCGCAAAGCCCATACCCCTCGACCTTGACGCCTTCGGCAAAAACTCAAGCAATAAGCAGGCAGAGGAGCTTGTAAACGAGACCCTCTCGCTTGAAAATGAGCGGTCAAAGTGCATAACGGATACGGCGGCATGGCAGACTAAGCTTGCTTCCCTTGTGGCTTGGCGGGACTACGATCTTGAGCTTGGATTTGCGGGTACCGAGAGGACCGATGTCATACTTGGCTCCCTGCCGGGCGGAACGGAGCTGTCAAAGATAGACGGCGAGATCGCAGAGCAGGGCGGGTATGCCGAGATAATAAACAACACTCAAACAACCTGTCTTTTGTCGGTCACTTATCTTCGCCAAAACGAGCCCGAGGTCATGCGAGGGCTAACAAAGCTTGGATTTGTCAAGGCGATCTTCGAGGACGCGGGCACGGCAAAAGAAGCCATAGCAAAAACAAAAGAAAAGCTCCGCGAGACAGAAATCCGCGGCGAAAAAATCGACGACAGGCTGAAAAAGATCGCGGAGAACACCGATCTTATGGAATGTTACTACGACCTGCTCGTCACAAACGCGCGTCAAGCCGAAGCGAAAATGCAGCTTTTCGGTACGGAAAACTGCACGGTGCTTTGCGGCTGGGTGCCCGAGCAGAGACAGGAAGCGGTTGAAAGGGTCCTTTCGAAATTTGAGTGCGCCTACGAGATGTCCGAGCCCGAAGAAGGAGACGAGCCCCCCGTATTGCTAAAAAACAACCCTATCTCCCGAAGCTTTGAGTGGGTAATGGGAATGTACGCCTACCCCAAATACGGCACCTATGACCCCACGGCAATAATGAGTCTTTTCTACGTCATAATCTTCGGTCTCATGTTCGCGGACGTTGGATACGGAGCGATACTTGCGGTGGCGTGCTTTGGCGGAATTTTGTTGCTCAATCCGAGAGAGGGTATGAGAAACTTCCTCGCCATGTTCGGATACTGCGGGATCTTCTGTATTATAGGAGGCATACTGTTCGGCGCATACTTCGGAAACATTCCGCAGGCGTTTATGGAAAACATGATGGGAATTGAGGGAGCGACGACAAACGTCAATCTCGCGGTAATACTCGATCCAATTCAAGACCCCATGGGATTTCTCATAATATCGCTTGGTACGGGCGCGGTCCACATGGCGGCGGGTATGGCGGTGCAGTTCTACGCGCTCTGCAAAAAAGGTCAATGGTTCGATGCCGTTTGCGACATTCCCACCTGGTGGCTCTTCTTTGCGGGACTGGGACTTATGTTCTTCTTCCCTTGGGGCAAATACGTAGCGCTTTGCGGTGCCCTTTCCCTTATTGTCACCCAGGGACGACGTGAAAAATCAATCTTTATGAAAATATTCAAAGGTGTTGGCAGTCTCTACGGCACAATAAATTATGCCGCCGACCTGCTATCATATTCCAGAATATTGGCGCTCGGCTTGGCGGCGAGCGTTATCGGTCAGGTGGTAAACACCATGAGCACAATGGGTGGTCCAAGCGTGATAGGATTTATTACGATGATCCTCATCTTCACGGTCGGACATCTGCTCAATCTCGCCATAAACGTGCTGGGCACCTTCGTTCACACCAGCAGACTTCAGTATATCGAATTTTTCAGTAAGTTTTTTGAGGACGGCGGCGTGCCCTTCGCACCCCTAAAACCCTCGGACAAATATACAACAGACAAATAAAAGGAGAAAATCATGTTTAAGGAAATTTTTAACGGAAACAATATCGCAATCATCGGTGCAGCGGTTGCTGCAATATTCTCGGGCCTCGGAAGCGCAAAGGCTGTTGGAATGGTTGGTCAGGCATCCGCGGGACTTCTCACAGAGGACCCCTCCAAGTTCGGTAAGGCTCTGCTTCTTCAGGCTCTTCCCGGTACACAGGGTATCTACGGTCTTATCACAGCCTTCCTTATTCTCATGAAGATAGGTCTTTTTGGCGAAATGGTAACGCTCACTGTTGCACAGGGCGCATACTTCCTCATGGCTTCTCTCCCTATCGCAGTCGTTGGTTACATTTCCGCGATCCATCAGGCAAAGGTATCTGCTGCGGGCATCAACCTTATCGCCAAGCGCCCCGATGAAGTAGGTAAGGCTATCACAGCTGCGGCTCTCGTTGTGACCTACGCGATCTTCGCGCTTCTGGTTTCCCTTCTTCCCATTCTTTTCTACACAGTTTGATCTGAAACGTAACGGAGATTCAATAAATGACCGGTCTTGATAAAATAAAAGACAAAATCATAGCCGAAGCCAAGCTGGACGCGACGAAAATCATCGAGGACGCACAGAAAAAGTGCAACGAGATATTTTTGCGCGCAAGCGGGGATGCGGACAATATTAAAGCGGAGCTTGACGTTGCCGCCCACCGTGAAGCCGAGAGCATCATTTCAAGAGCCAAATCGGGCGCCGCGCTGGAAAAACGGAACATTATAGCTCAAGCAAAGAGCCACGCCACCGACTTGGCTTTCGAGACGGCAAGAAAGGAAATTCTTTCGCTTCCCACAGAGCAATATGCCGAATTTCTGGCAAAGCTGCTTGTGTCCGCGCTGAACACGCAGATCGAGATTGAGAAGACCAATTTCGCCCTTTACGGCGAGGAAAGCCGTCAAGAACCCATCGACATTCTTCTGGCACAGGAGGATATCGCAAGGGTCGGCGCACAAATTATTCCTGTGGCAAAGAAATTGGCGGCCGGCAAGCCCGTATCGGAGCTTCTTGGTCGTACAGGCGTTTCGGTAGATGCGGCCAGGATCGACGGCGGAATGATAGTCCGCATAGGCGATCTTGATATCAACTGCTCGGTGGGAGCTCTGATCGATTCCGCAAAGGAAAGACTTGAAGGGGACGTGGCAAAGATCCTGTTCGGATAATTTTGACACCCCTCAAAATCTGAAAGAAAGTTGTAAAAGATGAGTATAAAGGACAGATCAACCGAATATATGTATATCTCCGCCCGAATTCGCGCCATTGAAGCAACAATGCCGGGTAGAGAATTGATCGGGCGCATGATCGGAGCGCAGGACAGGGAAAGCGCGGCGGCACTTGCCGTTGAAGGTGGCGTTTTGCCGTCCGTTTCGCAGTCGTTGAACCCCGACAGCCTTGACACTCCGCTGATGAAAAGGCTGAAGGACGCACTTGATACGGTTGAAGCCGACGAGGGCGGAAAGCTCATAACCCCCATCGTCCGCATTACCTACGATTGCGCCAATATAAAGGCGGCTCTGCGGTGTATTCCTCACGGAATAGATTTCTCCGACCTGCTTTTCGATGTGGGAAGCGTTCCTGCGGAGCGGTACGGTGAGATGGTGGAGCAAGGGGACTTTTCCCTCTTACCACAAAACCTTGCGGCGGCATCAGAGAAGGCAAAGACCGACTATGCTGTCACCTGCGACCCGCTTAAGATCGATCTTCCCCTTGACCGTGCATGCTTTGCCGATATGCTTGAAGCGGCAGAAAGAACGGGCGACGCTTTCGCCGTGGATTTCGTGAAAACAAAGATCGACATGACCAATCTTATGATGATATTCCGAATCATCAACATGAACGGAGATTCGGCCAAAGCACTGCTTTATGACGCGGTCATCGACGGCGGCTATATCGAAACTCAAGCGCTCCGTGCTCTTACCGACACCGAGGACGGCATGACTATAGACCGCGTGGCAGAGCTTGCAAGAGAAAAATACCCCCGCATTTTCGAAGCATTGACGTCGGACGTCGAAGATCTTGAAAATCTTTGCGACAGCCTGATAGAAGAAAAGTTGCGTCAGTCAAAGTATATCCCCTTCGGTATCCCGATCGTACTTGCGTTTTTGTGCGGGCTTGAATACGAGATCAAAAATATCCGCATAATCCTGGCGGCAAAGGCGGCGGGGCTTACACCCGAAAAGATAGCACAGAGAGTGAGGGGCAGCTATGTATAAGATAGCAGTTATAGGCGACCGCGACAGCGTGCTCGGGTATATGGCGCTGGGATTTGCGGCTCGCGCGGTATCATCGCCCGAGGAGGCGGCGTCCGCTCTCCACGCTCTTGCGCGTGCAGGGGACGTAGGTGTTATATTTGTAACCGAAGACATCGCCCATAGCATCGAAGAAGATATTGCAAAATACAAGGACAAGCTGACCCCGGCAGTAGTACCTATCCCGGGCCGTCAGGGCAGCACGGGCTACGGAATGGCGAACCTCAAGAACGCCGCTTTGCGTGCCACGGGGTCAAACGTACTGTTTGATTAAAAACACTGTATAACGTTGAAATTAAGGAGATTTTCCAAATGGAAAATGTAACAGGAAAGATACTTAAGGTCTCGGGTCCTCTGGTCATTGCCGAGGGCATGAGAGAGGCCAATATGTTCGACGTCGTAAGAGTCGGCGAGAAAAAGCTGATCGGCGAGATCATTGAGATACACGGCGACCGCGCGTCTATCCAGGTCTACGAGGAAACGGCAGGTCTTGGAAGAGGAGACGAGGTCGTCTCCACGGGCGCGCCCCTTTCTGTAGAGCTGGGTCCCGGTCTCATAAAGAACATTTACGACGGCATTCAGCGTCCTCTGGAGACGCTGTGCGCCAAGTTTGGCTCCAATATCGCAAAGGGTATTGACGAACCCGCTCTTGACCGCGAGCGTATGTGGGAGTTCGAGCCCGCAAAGGGCGCGGGCGAGCGCGTTTACGAGGGTGACGTTCTGGGCTATGTTCAGGAGACCGACGTTATCCGTCACAAGATCATGGTCCCTCCGGGAAAGAGCGGAATACTTGTGACCATTTCAAGCGGAAAATTCAGAGTTACCGATTCTATTGGTAAAATAAAGCTGGACGGCGGCGACGTTGAGCCTCTCACACTTATTCAGAAGTGGCCCGTTCGTGTTTCCCGTCCCTATAAAGAAAAGCTGCCCCCTGTTGAGCCTATGATAACGGGTCAGCGTTCTATTGACGCGCTATTCCCCATCGCAAAGGGCGGTACTGCCTGCGTTCCCGGACCTTTTGGAAGCGGAAAGACGGTAGTTCAGCACCAGCTTGCAAAGTGGAGCGACGTTGACCTTGTTGTTTACATCGGTTGCGGCGAGCGCGGAAACGAGATGACCGACGTTTTGCGCGAGTTCCCCGAGCTGACCGACCCAAGAACGGGCAAGTCCTTAATGGACAGGACTGTTCTTATCGCAAACACCTCGGATATGCCCGTTGCGGCTCGCGAGGCGTCCATTTACACGGGTATCACTATCGCGGAGTACTACCGCGACATGGGCTACAGCGTAGCCGTTATTGCCGACTCCACCTCCCGTTGGGCAGAGGCTCTGCGAGAGATGTCGGGAAGACTTGAGGAAATGCCCGGTGAGGAGGGCTACCCCGCTTATCTTACGTCTCGCTTGGCCCAGTTCTACGAACGTGCGGGTAAAGTCGTTTGTCTGGGTGATGACAGCCGTATCGGAACTCTTTCCGCTATCGGCGCCGTTTCCCCTCAGGGCGGTGATATCTCAGAGCCCGTAACTCAGGCGACACTCCGTATAGTAAAAGTATTCTGGGGACTTGATTCCTCCCTGGCATACCGACGTCACTTCCCCGCCATCAACTGGCTCAACTCCTATTCGCTTTACCGCGACAGACTTGACAATTGGTTTGCTCAAAACGTTTCGGACGAATGGATGGCCTTGACAGGCAGAAGCTTGAAGATACTGCAGGTAGAAAACGAGCTTGAGGAGATCGTAAAGCTTGTCGGTCTCGATGCCCTGTCCCCCGAGGACAGACTGACGCTTGAGGTCGCGCGCTCCGTGCGCGAAGACTTCTTGCAACAGTTCGCCTTTGACGACGTGGACGGCTACACTCCTCTTGACAAGCAGTATGAGCTGCTCCGTCTGGTCTTCGTATTCGAGGACAAGGCAAAGGAGGCAATTGCAGCAGGCGCGGACATAAACGACATCGCATCTCTTCCCGTCCGCGAGAAGATCGGACGCGCAAAATCCGTTCCCGCCGCCATTTTCAAGGAAGAATTCAAGAAGATAGAGACCGAGATCACACAGCAGTTGGACGAAGCTGTGAGACGCGCAAATGAAGCATAAAAGGAGGACGGAACATGATAAGAGAATATAAAACTATCGAAGAAGTTGCCGGTCCTTTGATGCTCGTGCGTCAGGTGGACGGCGTAAAATACGACGAGCTGGGAGAGATCCGGCTTCCAAACGGCGACGTGCGCCGTTGCAGAGTCCTTGAGGTAAACGGACGGGACGTTCTCGTGCAGCTTTTCGAAAGCTCGGCGGGCTTGAATTTGGCGGAAAGTAAGGTGCGCTTTACGGGTCACGGCGTTCAGCTCCCCGTATCCCCAAATATGCTGGGACGAGTTTTCAGCGGCATGGGCGAGCCTATCGATGGCGGCGCAAAGATCATCGCTGACAAAAAGCTCGACATCAACGGCACTCCTATCAATCCCGCCGCAAGAATCTACCCCTCCGAGTTCATTCAGACGGGTATTTCCACAATCGACGGTCTGAACACCCTGGTTCGCGGACAGAAGCTTCCTATTTTCTCGGGCTCGGGTATGCCCCACGCCAACCTTGCGGCGCAAATCGCAAGACAGGCGAAGGTAAGAGGTACCGACGGTAAGTTCGCCGTTGTTTTCGCGGCTATCGGTATCACCTTTGAGGAAGCGGACTTCTTCATTTCCGACTTTAAAAAGACGGGCGCTATCGACCGTACCGTCCTCTTTGTCAACCTTGCTTCCGACCCCGCCATTGAGCGTATATCCACGCCCCGTATGGCGCTGACGGCGGCTGAATATCTGGCTTTTGAGTGCGATATGCACGTGCTTGTCATTATGACCGATATTACCAACTACGCAGAGGCTTTGCGTGAGGTTTCGGCAGCAAGAAAGGAAGTTCCCGGCAGACGCGGATATCCCGGTTACCTCTACACCGACTTGGCTACCATGTACGAGCGTGCGGGCAGAAAAGCGGGAAGCGAGGGCTCTATCACCATGATCCCGATCCTGACCATGCCCGAGGACGACAAGACCCACCCCATTCCCGACCTTACGGGTTATATAACCGAGGGACAGATCATTCTTTCCCGTGAGATGTACCGCAAGGGCTATATGCCTCCCGTTGACGTTCTTCCCTCTCTGTCCCGTTTGAAGGACAAGGGTATCGGCGAGGGCAAGACAAGAGAGGACCATTCGGGCACTCTGAACCAGCTTTTCTCCTCTTACGCAAGAGGAAAGGAAGCAAAAGAGCTTATGGTGGTTCTTGGCGAGGCGGCTCTGTCGCCCGTTGACCGACTTTACGCGCAGTTTGCGGACGCATTTGAAGCCGAGTACATCAATCAGGGCTTCTATGAGAACCGCACCATCGAGGAAACTCTCGATCTTGGCTGGAAGCTTCTTTCAATGCTTCCAAAGTCCGAAATGAAGCGTATCAAGCCCGAGCTTGTAGAAAAATATTGGCAGGGTAAATAAGGGTCACCACCACGGAGGAAAAGAAAATGGCTGAGATTCGTGTGAATCCCACTCGGATGGAGCTGAAAAAGCTTCAAACGAGACTGCTCACCTCGCACAGAGGTCATAAATTGCTCAAGGACAAGCGCGACGAGCTTATGAGACAGTTTCTTGACATTGTCCGTCAGGACAAGATTTTGCGCGAGCGAGTTGAGAGAAAATTATCTGAATATTATGCCGATTTTTCGGTGGCGGCGGCTGTTTCTTCCCCGAAGATGCTTAAAAGCGCACTTATTCTGCCCCGCAGAGAGGGAAGCGTTGAGGTCGCACAGAAGAACGTGATGAGCGTTATGGTGCCCGAGTTCAAGCTTGACGTGAGAGAGTCGGGAGACAGTATAAATTACGGTCTCGCATTCACTACGGCAGAGCTTGACGGCGCGATCGGAGCGCTGGGCGAGGTACTTGAGGACATGGTAAGGCTGGCGGAGCTTGAAAAGACCGCACAGCTCATGGCACAGGAGATCGAGCAGACCAGACGCCGCGTAAATGCTCTTGAGCACATCATGATCCCCCGCTACGTAGCAGGAATCAAGTCCATAAAGATGAAGCTTGAGGAAAACGAGCGCGGAAACCTGACCCGACTGATGAAGGTCAAGGATATGATGGTGAAGGCACAGATTCAGACCAAGCCCCTTTAAAAATGGGGCGTACGCCCCCAAACTAAAAAAAAACGATGGCGTTGAGCCATCGTTTTTTGTTTTAGTATTGGTCAGAAGCTGACACCCCCAATGATCCACTCTTAAATAAAACCCCCGCCGAAGCGGGGGTTTTATTTGTTTAGTTAGAATATTCCGCCTGCGCCTATCTCAATATCTCCGACAGATGATACTGCGAGAACATTGATGGCATCAGAAGCGATAACCTCAACTTCGGGAGTTACATATGTTTTTTTATTTAATATTTTCTTCCTTCCGCTTAGCTAACCAGATCGGCAATCGGTGTTCCGTTTACAGAGATGTTCACAGTGTTAGTGCTATCTGTATCACGAGCAAATACAGCAACTATCTCCGCAACGGTATCACTGCAGATAAAGTCAATAGTCTTTTTATTACCGAGAGCCTGAGTACCGCTGATCTTTGTAATTGTATCGGGAAGCTTGACGGTTGTAGCCATTCCTACATTATTGAACGTCTGCTGACCGATAGACGTAATATTAAGCTCGGAAAGATCCAGAACACCCGATGCAGGCATGCTCTGATCTGCACTCCAAACTCTCTTAAGCTGAGTCAGTCCGTTGAAGGTTTTCGACGTTCCTCCGGAGGTGGTTGAACCAAATACGACATTTTCAATGGGCCAATCCGCATTGAACGTCTCGGTGAAACCAATTGCCGTGAAGCCTCTCAGGTCAACGAGCGAGGTAATGCCCGAGAATTCGGACATATGAGCAACAGGGTTGCCATTAGAGTCGGTATGGCACCAGATAACGTTCTTAAGGTTCTTTGTGTTAATGAACGCTTGGTTCTTGGCACTGAACGAGGAGGGATAAACGATCGTAGTAACCTTATCTATAGCCGAGAGACCACCGTGATTCATACCCGCAACGCCGTGGTCGATTACAACAGTCAGGATCTTGTTAAAGTCCGTCTGAGTCAGCGCAGGGTTGTAGGTCTTGAGGGTCGTACCAACGTTGGCTCCGTATCTGTAATCGTAAGGCGCATATGCCAGAGCAGTTACGGAATGCATGGGGATCTGAAGATCTTGATAGGTGCTCTTATTCTTGTTACGATAGATCATAACGTACTCGCTGTCCGAGTATTTAAGCACAGACCAGACAAGTCCGCTTGCGCTGTCAGCTACACCCGTAGGCTTCGTGCTGCTCCACCAAGACGTGGTGCTGTTACCCTCGTACGCGTACCAATCGATATCGCAGTAGGTGAAATAGCCGTTGTCAAGCGTGTATCCCTTCGTAACGTAAGAATCATTTGCGGTGTTGAAAGAGTCGGTCTTCAGCGCACCGTTCTTGAGGATCTGCCAGAAGCAAACGTCCTCGGTGTTTTCACTGTTGATAAGACCGTTCTTTGTGAGACCGAGTGTGATCTCATAGAGGTTGACAGCCTTTTCGCCGTCTGCCATGTCGTAAGTAGTGAGGGTGTAGCCCAGGTTGCCCTCGGAATCCGCCCAGATAACGTAGCCTGCTAAGTAGATATCGGAAAGTGCGTTTTCGGGAGCAATACTTGTCAGAGAGATACAGAATTGCTTTTTGTCGATATCAACGTATCTGTTCGCACCCGTGCCGTCTGCGTTATAAACGGGAATATACTTGATGGCACTTTGTGTGTTGTCCGTTACTTCTCTTGCCGCTGCAAAGAGTGCGTCTTCGTCACCGCCGAAATCTTCTATCAATTTCTTGTAAGAAGAAGCGATAGCACCGTAAGAAACAAGAGTATAGCCGTTGCCTTTGTTTTGGTTAGCAATGCTCTGTTTAAAGGTGAAAAGCGCTCTCAGACCGGTGTATTCCTCCATTCTTACCTGGAAGCCGTCGGCTGTGATAGCGTTCGGCACGTCTATGGGCGCGATGGGTCCATCGGGCACAGAGGGTACATCGGAGTCGTCGGGTTCGTCGGGTTCATCGGGCTCATCAACCTCAACAGAAGTAACTGTAACGTTTGTGATGCTCGCTTCATTAAGCGCGGTCTCAAAATAGCCCTTTTCCGCCAAGGTGTTGACAATTACGTTAACGTCGCCCGTGCCTGTAAATGCAGAGGCATTGATTGCGAGAGTAGAATCAACAGTGCCGAGAATCTGGATTGTTTCAAGAGCCGAGCAATCGTTGAAAACAGATGTGCCGATAGATGTCAGTGTTGCGCCTGTGGGAACGACAACAGTTGTCAGCGCGGAACATCCGTCAAACATGTTGATGTCTGCAAGAGTGTGAGTCTTTGCGGTCGTGATATACGGCTTGTTGTAGAGGCAGTATTTCAGGGTTCCGGCGGCAGCTGCGCTGAATCCGCTAATATCGACGATTCCTTCCGTATATGTGGTAGGTGTAAAATCTCCGTTTGAAGCAAAGGTTCCGTGTCCCGCGCTCTTAAGTGCGGACATACCATTGAAGACGGAGTCGGCGTAGCCGCTCTTATTGCTGTCGAGAGCATTGATTTCCGAAGCAATCTTTACAGAAACGACATTTTCCAGAGGAGCCGTAAAGTATCCGATCCAACGAAGCTTGGTGCCTCCGGCACCGCCGCGGAATTCAACTTCCTTTATGTCGGATGTGTTCTGCATTATCCAATATGCAAGATACCAGGTAGCACCCACGGTGTCTTGGTTCTTCGTTGTGGTCTCTTTATTCTCTCCGGAGGCTCCGGTGATTCCGCCGCTGCTGGCCATAACGAATACAAGCTTTTTCTGCATTGCATTATAATATGCGTTTGTGTTCTTTAAATAATAAAGCTTGGGTTTGAAGGTCTCGGTCACCTTTGCCTTAGTTGTGCTGCTCGTTCCGATCTGGACGAAGCCGGAATCTGCGCTGTCGATATCCGAGTATTTCGAATTGGTATATCCGTCTTCGCCATACGCAATACCCTCGGTGAACTCAGGCTCTTCGGGTTCTTCCACTATGGGGGGCTCCTCGCCGGCAGAGAGAACCGTAACGTTGGTAATGCTCGCGGCGGAGAGCGCGTTCGTAACGATCGTCTTATCTGCATCGGTCTTTACGTTGATCGTGATAGCCTTGCCGCTGAAAGCCGCACTTCCGATACTGAGCGAGGAAAGATTACATTCAATATTTATTTCTCCAAGTCTGTTGCAATTCTTGAAGCCGTTTGCACCAATAGATGTAAGTGTTGCACTTGCGGGAATCGTAACTGTCTCCAGACTTGAGCATCCCTCAAACATGTTAGCGCCTGTCAGAGTGGGAATTACAACCTCTGTGACCGACGAGCAGTTATAAAGCATGTACTTCCAAACGTTCGTGCCACAGTTCGTAAAGCCCGTAAGGTCTACGACACCGTTATTATAGGTAGTTGCGATAAAATTACCGTCGGCATCAAACGTGCCGTGACCCGCGGTCTTGAGGGAGGCCATACCAACTATGAAGCCTTCACTGGATTTACTTGGTGACCATGATCCGCCCGTAAGTTTCGCATCAAACTTTACAGTCTCAACACCCGCGAGCTGAGCGGTAAGATAGCCGAGCAGATTAAAGGAGTTGGTGCCGCTGGAGGTGCAGCGGAATTCTACGTCCTTGACGTTAAGCTTGTTCTGAGATGCCCAGTATGCAAGATACCAAACGTTGCCGTCTACATTTGAGTTCTGACCGTCTTTTATGACATGATGTTCCCAGTTCGGGGCAATCTTGGCGCTTGACTTGGAGACGAACACCAGCTTCTTCAGGTCGGCGTTGTAATATACATCAGCGCCCGGCATATAGTAGAACTTGGGAGTAGTGCCGGAGGCAACCGTTGCCGACGACTTCGTGCTCGTACCGATCTGAACGTAACCCGTGTCGGAAGGAGGCGCGTCCTGGTTAACGACCACGCCGTCAATGTCGGTAAATCCGGACGTTGCAAAGCCGTCCTCACTGTTTGGCACACCCGTAGGCTCGTTGAGCTCGTAGGTACGGAGAGTCTGTACCTGGTTTTCGGGGTAAGTCGGTGTATAACTGTGTGTTCCCGACTGGGCAAAGTTAATAGAGCCCATATAACCCTCTACGTTCTTTTTGGAATCAACCAGATTGTTCCAAATGGAAATAGTTCCGGAGGGGACGCAAGACTTATCCACAAGTCTGGCGTTAATAGTAATGGGTGCTTCCACACGACGTACAAGGAACGCCGTGTCGCAGTATCTGATACCATCACCGGGAGTGGGACGGTTGCTGCCGCCGTGAAGTCTCTGGGAGTCCGTGTCGATATGTGTATCACCCATCCACGGAATGTTTGCGTTGACGGATACAACATCCTCCTCAAAAGCAGCCACACCAATAGCCTGGAAGCCGCCCTGAGAGCCACCCTGAACAATAATCTTACCGTTGTAAAGACCCTTCCAGTATTCCATGGCAGTCGTCAGTTCGGAAGAAGTCATATTGCGGATATCGGTGTTTTCGTCAACCAGAGCCGCGCCGCCCTCTGTGCCGAATGCCTGCTTTACGAAGCGAAGCACCTGCAGGTCACGGAGAAGCATATTTGCAAAGTAGCAGGTCTCGATTGCGGAGTTGTCTGTCGCATCATATCCGTAATTTGAACCGCCCTTGATGTAGGATGTGTACGTTGACTTATAGGTACTCGACGTTGCCGCGTTATCATTGTTGAGAAGAACGAGGGCGTGAGTAGACATATTTACGGCAATGTTGCTGTAGGATTCCGTAGGCGTTGCCGTGTTGATACCGTAGCCCTGATAGCCCTGAGAAATGCTCATGGAGCCGTCGGTCTTATTCTTTGGGACTGTCAGGTATGCAACCGCCCAGGTAGCGCCCACTTCGTTTCCGAGGTCGTCGCCCTTGATAATGTCGCCTGCGTTACCGATACAGTCGATATAAATGGCGTAAACATCGTAGCTTGAGTTCGCGGTCTTTTGAGTAGAGCCGTTGTACCACTTCGTTACCTTATCGATACGAGCGATCTTGGGCTCAACAGCTTCAAGCTCAGCCAGACGCTTTGCCCAAACGGTGTCAAAGTCATCAGGCTCGGGCATAACTGTGGTGATATCCTCGTAATTTACGAGAATACCTGCGCCCAGCGCCTTTGCACGATCGTTGTTGGGAGTTTCTGCCCACTTAGTTGTGCCGTCTGCACTGTAAATGTCACCCTCAAGACGCATATAGCCCGGGATAGAGATGACGGTTTCAGTGAGAGTGAACACGCCGTTTGCATCGGGAGTGAGCGTATACTCCTTAGAGAACTTATCAACGCCCAGCGCGTCACTGCCGTCGCCCTCAAGCTTGCACTTGATCATGGGCACGGAAACGTGCTTGTTGTCGGCGTAGACCTTCATGGTGAAGGTAACCGGGTCCCCTATACTGTAACTTACGGGGTCCTTGTCGGTGGTGACACGAACCTCGATGTTCGAATAGCCTGAGGTGGATGTGATCAGCTCGGGAGCTGTATCAGCGGCCTCGGAAGGCATAGCGAACATTGGTACTATCATCGTCAAAGCAAGAGCGATGGACAGTAACTTTTTTGCTGTGTTTTTCATATTATCCTCCTTAAAAAGACATGCATTATATTTTACCATGTTTTCAGATTACTGTCAAGGAAATAAAGGGACCTCTTTTCGTTTTCGGAGATATAAACAAAACGCAACAAAAAATTCTGTCAAAGGCGACCAAAAAGCGCGAGTCTTTATCAAAGGACTCGCGCACAAAGACGTTTATTTGTGATACCCCGTTCCGCGGAGAATATTCATAGAGCGGTAGATGATCTCGCACATCATCACTCGCATAAGCTGGTGAGGAAAGGTGAGCTTTGACACCGACAGACGCAGGTCACAGGCGCTTTTCACCGCTTCCGCAAGTCCGTGGGACGAGCCGATAATAAAGCAAATTTCGCCGTGGGTAGCTGCAAAGCGGTCGATCTGCGCCGCCAATTCCTCCGAGGAAAGCTGCTTCCCCTCCACGCACATGGCTATTTTGTATGCCTTTGCAGGTACGGCGGCGAGGATAGTCTTGGATTCTTTGTTAAGCACAGCCTCGATCTCACCCGCCGACGGTTTGTCGGGGACCCGTTCTTCTTTGATCTGCACGACCTCTATCTTGCAAAATCCGCCCAAGCGCTTCAAATATTCAGCCTCGGCGGCGCGAAAAAATTCCTCTTTAAGACTTCCCACAACTACGATCTTTATTGAAAGCATCTAAAATTCCTCCACAAAAGAAAAGCAAAAAATCTTTACTAATTTTACCACAAATCAACGGAGAAATCAAGCAAAATGGGCAAAATAAAGTTGGCAGAAATATGCTCAAAATACTTGACAGAGCAGGGAAATCTCCTTGAATTAAAATTCCTCTCCAACATAAAACACCTATGCCGAGCAGCTTTGGAGTTTCATGGTGCGTCTGTGACGGAAAAACTGTTGACAATTTTCTTATGAAGATGTAAAATATCCTTGAAACAAGAAAGGAGAGAGCCTTTGAATAAAACAAAATTTATTGACAAAACAATATTCTTTGCGTCGCTTTTCATGGTGACAAATTATATACTTTACCTTTTCAAGCAGTTTATCTGGAGTGAGGGATTTTTGCCCGTGCTTATTTGCCTTTTGGTCATCACTATCCTTCCCGCCGTCATAATTCTTTACAGAAAAGGCGTGTTTAAAAAGCTTCCCAAAAAGCTTTTTGCAATAATGAAAGGAATATGGTGCTTCGGGCTTTGCTTTTACGTTGCTTCCTTCCTGTTTTTGTGCGGATTCATCGCGTTCAGCAGCGTAAATGAGACCCCTGCCAAGGAACTCCCCGACAAAACTGTTTTCGTGACCTTGGGCGCCAAGGTCTCAGCGGATAAAAGCCCCGGGATCGTCCTTCGCCGCCGTCTCGACCGTACCGCCGAGCTGATGCAAAAATGCCCCGAGGCTCTTTGCATCGTAAGCGGGGGTCAGGGCTCAAACGAGCCTGTCTCCGAAGCTCAATGCATGCGTGATTACCTGATTTCAAAGGGAATCGACGCCGACCGCATCATATTGGAAGACAAAGCAACAGACACAATAGAAAATCTTCGGTATTCCACCGCTTTGATTAAGGAAAAAGGTCTGACAGACTATCAAATGGCGGTCATAACCTCAAAATTTCACACCCCAAGAGCTCAATTTCTCTGTTCGCGCATGGGCATCGACGCCACCTTTTACGGCGCACCCGATTCCACCCCATTTATGCTTTACATAACTCTTGTACGTGAATATATGTCCTACTGCAAGCTCTTTTTGTGGGGCCGCTGACAAGCAACAAAACTCTTGACACAAAATACAAAGAAGTGTATAATATACCTATGCTAAGGAAAGGACTGATTTTTAGTTATGGCAGAAATTTTTGAAAAAACGGACAAGCGCACCCACTATTGCGGTGAGCTTTCCGAGAGTGATATAGGAAAAAGAGCCTGCGTTCTCGGCTGGACCCAGAGACAGAGAGACCTTGGCGGTCTTATCTTCATCGACCTGCGCGACAGAACAGGCATCGTTCAGTTGGCTTTTGACGACGACACCGACAAGGAGATATTTGACAAGGCGTTCACCGTCCGCTCCGAGTTCGTGCTCTGCGCCGAAGGTTTTGTACGCGCACGTTCCTCTGTGAATCCTAATATTCCGACGGGTATGGTGGAGATCGCGGTAGATAAATTGAAGATCTTCTCCGCGGCGCAGACTCCTCCATTTGAGGTTGGCACGGGCAAGAAGGTGGGCGACGACATCGCCCTTCGCCACCGTTACCTTGACCTTCGCCGTCCCGAGCTGCAGAGAAACATCCGCATTCGTCACGAGATCGCTCGCGTTGCCCGCGAATACTACTACGAAAACGGCTTTATGGAGATCGAAACTCCTATGCTCATTAAACCCACGCCCGAAGGAGCCCGCGACTACGTAGTACCTTCCCGTATCCATCACGGCTGTATGTACGCACTCCCCCAGTCCCCTCAGATCTACAAGCAGCTTCTGATGCTTTCGGGCTTTGACCGCTATATTCAGATCGCCCGTTGCTTCCGCGACGAGGATTTACGCGCGGACAGACAGCCCGAATTTACGCAGATCGACCTTGAGATGTCCTTTGTGACACAGGAAGATATTATGCAGATGAACGAGGGCTTTATAAAGCGTTGCTTTAAAGAAGTTCTGGATATTGATATCGAAACGCCCATGCGCCGCATGACCTTTGCCGAGGCTATGGAAAATTACGGAAGCGACAAGCCCGATGCCCGTTACGATATGCTTATAAAGGACATTTCGGACACGGTCAAGTCCTGCGGATTCGGCGTATTTACCGACGCTATCGCAAACGGCGGAAGCGTGCGCGGTATTGTAGCCGAAAACGCCGCCGCTGTCCTTACCCGCAAGGAGATCGACAAGTTGACCGAGCACGCTCGCGGCATCGGTGCCCGCGGTCTCGCCTATATCCGCTGGGCAGATGACGCACCCAACTGCTCCTTTGCAAAATTCCTCACCGAGGACGAGCTTGCAAATATCATTGCCGCACTGGGCATGAAGCGCGGCGACGTGGTCCTCATTGTTGCCGACAAGAACAAGGTCACACTTCCTACCCTTGGCGCACTCCGCACCATCGTTGCCAAGAAGCTGGATATCATTCCCGAAGGTAAATTCAACTTCCTGTGGATCACCGAATTCCCATTCTTTGAGTGGAACGAGGAAACAGAGCATTGGGATGCTATGCACCATCCCTTCACCATGCCCCTTGATGAATGTCTTGACAGCCTTGAGTCCGACCCCGGCTCTGTACGCGCCAAGTGCTACGATATGGTTCTTAACGGCACCGAGCTTCTTTCAGGCTCTATCCGTATTACCGATTGGCAGCTGCAGGAGAGAATGTTCAATGCGCTGGGTCTGACTAAGGAAGAAATCGACGCAAAATTCGGCTTCCTTGTGGATGCCTATAAGTACGGCGCACCGCCGCACGGAGGCTCCGGTATGGGTCTTGACCGCCTTGCCATGGTTATGTGCGGAGCTGACAGCTTGCGCGACGTTATCGCTTTCCCAAAAGTACAGAACGCATCCGAGCTGATGTCGGGCGCACCCGCTCCCGCCGACCCCAAGTCCCTGGACGAGCTCTGCATCGCGCTCAAGGAAGAAAAATAAGAGATAAAACGACACCCCCGAGATTACTCGGGGGTGTTTTGCATACAAAAAAACTGACCGGCAAAGCCGGTCAGTCGTAATTTAAATTGCACATTTCCTTGTACCCGATATTTCTTTCAAAATTCAGCTTACAAAATGTGAGTTTCCATCGGTCTGTTTTCTCCTTATAAGATTTTCGGGCCGATCTTTACTTTGCCATTGGCGTAAAACTCCTCTTCTGAAATTTTGGTCCTGCTTCGGTTAAAAGTTAAGAGTCTCCATCGGTTTGTCTTTTTGATCTCCTTTCAAGATTTTGGGCCACGGTGGTTTGGTCCTTCCATCGGCCTGTTCTCCTTTTCCGAGATTTTTTATCCGATACCCTGTCACGGGCGGGATCTCTTTGGTGCTTTAGATGATCAAAGCTCTACT
The DNA here is from genome assembly GCA_045651985.1 of Eubacteriales bacterium. GTDB lineage: Bacteria > Bacillota > Clostridia > Oscillospirales > CAG-272 > SIG710. The sequence goes on along the minus strand of JAZRTK010000026.1, from coordinate 209,866 downwards.
ACGTCGTCCTCTTCGTCTTCGTCAGCGAAATCACAAGTGCAATCGTCGCAGCCTATGTCAAAATCCTCGTCAAACAGCTCGTCACCGCAATCACACAGTCTGCAATACTTGCGACAGAAAATATATACGCCGTAAATAGCAGCCGCAACGGCAAACGTAACGGCAACGGAAATTGCTACGATCTTGCCTACGTTGGGCTTCTCTTTTTTCTTTTCGATGAAAAACATTTCAAAATACCTCCGTGTTTCTAAGATTTCGGGATTAGTATTCCGTCTATTGGTAATATCTATTCCTTTTTCCGTCTTCATTTTACCATATTTTTTTCCGAATTGCAATAGGTAATTTAGAAAAAATTACTAATTTTTTATTAAAAATTATAAATATTTCGGAAAAAGCCTTTTAATTTTCGTCATCTTGTGGTATTATTTATAAGAATTTGATTTTGGATGTGATTTTTTGAGATTCAACGACATAGTCATAACTTTGGGGAAAGCGGGCGTCGAATCCCCCCAAAGAGACGCGCAGATCTTGCTGGAGCACTTCTGCTCGGTGCGTCCGCACGAACTTCCTTTCCTGCGGGAAAAGGATTTTGACTCGGTCGAGCTGCTCTCGGCAGTAAAAAAACGAGCGAACCGCTACCCACTTCAGTATATTATCGGCTCATGGTCTTTTATGACCGAGGAATACAAGGTAAACGAGCACTGTCTCATACCCCGTCAGGACACCGAGCTTCTGGTTGAAACGGCAATCGAGATGCTACCCAAAAACGCTAAATTTGCCGACCTTTGCACGGGAAGCGGGTGCATTGCCGTATCAACTCTTGCCGCAAGGCGCGATTGCCGCGCCACAGCCCTTGACTTTTTTCCAAAAACACTTGAGCTGGCAAAAGAGAACGCTGAAAAAAACGGCGTCACGGACAGATTTTATCCCGTTTTGGCAGACGTTCTCGCAGAGCCGAGCGCAGAAATAAGATCACACGCGCCGTTTGATGCGGTTCTGTCAAATCCGCCGTACATTCAAAGTCACGTGGTAAAGGCCCTTTCCCCCGAGGTCAAATACGAGCCCGCGGCGGCGCTTGACGGCGGTGATGACGGTCTTGATTTTTACCGCGCAATACTGAAATTTTACACTCCCCTGCTCACTCCCGACGGTTTTTTTGCCTTTGAGATCGGCTACGATCAGGGGCAGGATCTGAAGGATCTTGCCGAGACAAACGGATTTTGTTGCAAGATCCTCTCCGACCTTTCGGGCAACGATCGCACAGCCGTCCTGAAAAGAGCTTAAAACATATTTTTGGAGGACTAACATGAACATAGCAATCTTGGCGGGCGGTATCAGCCCCGAACGGGACGTTTCCCTCTCCTCGGCAAGTCTTATTGCCGCGGCACTTATGAAAAACGGCAACAACGTGTATCTTGCGGACGTTTACGAGGGCGTTCCCGCGGGAACGGTAATAGATAAAAGTCTTTTCCGCTCCGACTACAGCTATTCCCACAAGGTCAGGGAAAACGTCCCCGATCTTGAAGCCGTCATAGCGAAAAACGGCGGCAGAAGGGAGCTTATCGGTCCGGGTATTCTGGAGCTTTGCCGTGCGGCGGACGTGGTCTATATCGGTCTCCACGGAGCCATGGGCGAAAACGGTCAGCTTCAAGCCACCCTTGACAATTTCAACATCAAGTACACAGGCTCGGGCTACGCGGGCTCTCTGCTTGCCATGGACAAGGACGTGGCAAAAATACTTATGAAAAACGCAGGCGTTCCCGTACCCACGGGCGAGGTCTGCGACCCCCGTTCCCCCGAAGCGAAAAAGATCGCTCTGTCAGTCGGCCTTCCCTGCGTTATAAAACCCTGCAGCTGCGGCTCAAGCGTTGGGATCTCAATGATAGACCGCGAGGATCAGCTTGACGAGGCTCTTTCCGCGGCGGCGAAGTGGGAAGACAAGATCCTCATTGAAAAGCGCATCGCAGGGCGCGAGCTGACGGTTGCGATCCTTGACGGTCAGGTGCTTCCTCCAATTGAGATCATTCCGAAAAGCGGCTACTACGACTACAAAAACAAATATCAAAGCGGTCTTACCGAGGAGATCTGCCCCGCGAACATTCCTGCGGAGACTGTTGCAAAGCTTGAAAAGTACACCCGCCTGGCATTTGACGCGCTTCATTTGCGCAGTCTCGCCAGGATGGACTACATTCTCACTCCCGACGGTGAGGCTTACTGTCTCGAAGCAAATACCCTCCCCGGCATGACTCCCACAAGCCTTCTGCCTCAGGCGGCGGCAGCCGTGGGCATCTCCTACGGCGAGCTTTGCCAGAAGATCGTAGAGCTTGCACTGAAATAAGCAAAACAGAGTTCGATTGACACTTTTTTATTTACAGACTATTTGATATAGGCTTCACAGCAGAAGCTCGTTCGGATAGTCCGCTCGGTGTACGAATCAGCTCTCACGGCCAAAATCCTTCATATCCGACGGAAAATACGCCTCAAAGCGAGTAAAATCAAAAATATTTTCAGAAAAATCAATTTTCCTCTTGCTTTTTTGGAAAAAGTATGATATACTACCGTGGTATAAGTGGTTATTGTGCCATTCGGCGCGTCAAATGAAAGAAACAACATCTTTTTGGAGGTTTAAATTATTATGGAGATAGCATTGGGTATCATTCTTCTTGCGCTTGCAGTTTTCCTTATCGTTGCAGGTATGTTCCAGCAGGGCGGCGAGGACGGTCTCTCCGGAACCATCGTCGGCGGCTCCGAGTCGTTTTTTGGCAAGGGCAAGGAAAAGAAGAAGGACAAGGCGCTTTTCATAGCAACAGCGATCGCCTCTGCAGCTTTCGGTGTGCTTATTCTTGTAATGAATATCATTGTAAAATAAAAATAAGAGCGGTAGCACCGCTCTTATTTTTTCGTCCGCAAGACCGCCTTTCCCCTTTGAAAAAGGCGCCAACACTCCAAACACAAACAAAAAACGATGGCTGACCACCATCGTTTTTTGTTTGTGATGGCGATATGTTCCTTTGAAATTCTTTTTCAATGGTTTCGCAGGAGTATATAACCTAATTTTCAAAGGTACCCCGTATTTAACTACTAAAAATTTACAATGCGGTATAGACAAACGCGACAATTTGTGATATAATATTAAATTGAGTAAATATTTTCACGCGAGGAAATGAAAAATGGAACTTTTATCAACACAGCCTTACAAGGGCACAAGAGACTTTTACCCCGACGACATGAAGCTCCGCAACTGGTTCTTTGGCAAGATCAGACACGCCCTTGAGCTTGCGGCATTTGACGAATACAACGGCCCCATGGTTGAAAATCTCGACCTTTATATAGCAAAGAGCGGTGAGGAGATCGCCTGCGAACAGACCTATAATTTTGAGGACCGCGGCGGCCGCCGTCTGGCTATCAGACCTGAAATGACACCGACCGTGGCACGCCTCGTCGCGGCAAAGTGCGCCGAGCTGAACATGCCTCTCAAGTGGTTCAGTATCCCCAACCTCTACCGATACGAAAGACCCCAGCGCGGCCGTCTCCGCGAGCACTGGCAGGTGAACGTTGACATCTTCGGCTGCGACACGTATGACGCGGACCTGGAGGTGATCTCCACGGCTATCAACCTCATGAAGTCGTTTAATGCTGACGAGACCATGTTCCGCGTTCACATCAACAACCGCCGCTTCTTCAACGACGTTATCTCCGCCATCTGCGGAACGGACAGCGAGGGAAGCCGCCGTGTCTCAAAAGTCGTTGACCGCCGCAACAAGGTCACGAGAGAGGCGTATATCAAAGACCTGACCGAGCTTGGGATCTCCGAGGATAAAATTGCCAAGATCGACGCATTATATACAATGACAGTAGAGGAAGCAACCGCCCTCTGCCCCGAGTCAAAGGGCTCCGAGGAGCTGCTCTCCCTCTTTGAGGCAGTACGCGCTATGGGTATCGAAAAATACTGCGTGTTTGATTTCGGCATCATTCGCGGTCTTGACTACTACACAGGTACCGTATTTGAGGTGTTCGACGAGGCGCCCGAAAATAACCGCGCCATGTTCGGCGGCGGCCGCTACGACAATCTGGTCGGGCTTTTCCTCAAAAAGACCAACGTCAGCGGCGTGGGATTTGGATTTGGCGACGTGACCCTTGAAAACTTCCTCGTCACTCACAAGCTCATTCCCGATATCTACAACGTGGGCAAAAAGGTGCTTGTTGCGCGCTTTGAAGATGTCCCCGTTGAAAAGTACACGGGCATCGTTGACACACTCCGCGCAAACGGCGTCGTAAGCAGCCTTTACATTGGTACAAAGAAGTTCGGAAAGCAGCTTGACTACGCCATTAAGGGCAAATACACACACGTTGTCATCATCGGCGGAAACGAGCTTGAGATCGGTATCGCAAAAATAAAGAACCTGTCCACTCACGAGGAGATCGAATGCCCTCTCCACAAGATCGGCGAATACTTTAACTAATCTCTCCGAAAGGAAGAAAATATGACCTACATTTTTCTCGCGACGGGCTTTGAGGAGATCGAAGCCCTCTGCCCTCTCGACCTTTTGCGTCGTGCAGGGGTGGAAGTAAAAACCGTCGGGATCGGCGGAAAAAGAGTGCTCGGCTCACACGGAATAGCTGTTGAGGCAGACATGGACGAAAGCGAATTTTGTGACACCATGCCCGACATGATAATACTTCCCGGCGGAATGCCCGGAACGAAAAATTTGCAGGCAAGTGAGACCGTTATGACCGCCATTGGTCACGCCGCAGAGGCAAACGCAACAATTGCCGCCATCTGCGCTGCACCCATGATCTTGGGTCAGCTTGGTATGCTGAAGGGCAAAAAAGCCGTTTGCTATCCCGGCTTTGAGGAGTATCTCCCCGAAAGCGAGATCCTGAACGTGCCCGCAGTCCGCGACGGAAATATTATAACGGGCGCGGGAATGGGTGCCGCTCTTGACTTCGGACTTATGCTGGTATCCGCCATTCGCGGCGAAACGACTGCAGAGGAGCTCCGCCACGCGGTCATCGCAGACAGATAAAATTCAGCCAAAACGGACACGAGGTGCCTATGCTTGAAAGATTCAAACCGAATATAACGGCGCCCGTGCTCGCGGCTTTATCCTTTGGATTATTGCTGCTCGCCAGAATCACGGGCGTGGCAGACGGCTCGGGCAACGATCATCTGAGCGTTATTATCTTGCAGCTGCTTATCCTTGCGTTTCCCGCTATCCTTTACACAAAGCTTCGGGGCAACGCCTTGAAGGGTAAGTTACGCATAAAGGGCTTTGGCGGCGACCGAGCGGTGCTTGTCATATGGGGCACTTTACTTCTCATATGCGGTTCGCTTCTGCTGAACATAATCTTTGCCGACGGGCTTTCCGAAAAAAGTTTTTCTCTCTACGACGCATACACGGTTAAAAATCAGGGGGCAGACGGATTGGCAGTGTCTATCCTTGCTTACGCTCTTTTACCCGCTCTTTGCGAAGAATTTTTCTTCCGTGCAATACTTTGCGCCGAGTACGAACGTTTCGGCATCGGCACGGCGGCAGTGATCACCTCAACCTTTTTTGCCATGCTTCATTTCAGGCTGGCTCTTTTCCCCGTCTATTTCTTTGCGGGGCTGCTTCTTTTTGCGGTCATGTACGCCTGCCGTTCATGTGTCGCATCTATGATCGTCCATTTCTTCTTTAATCTGTACGGTCTTTTCGGTCAGTCCTTTGTGGGCGAGATTTTCAATACCACGGGAAGCACCGAGCTGTTTTTAATAATCCTTGCAACCTTCTTTGCCGTCTTTTTGATCTTTTTCTGCGGTCAGGCGGCGAGAATATATAAAAGATACGCCGAGCGAAATCTCCCCTCGGATTATCTGCCGCCTAAAAAGCGCGCGGGGGATCTCTATTTCCCCGAAGTTTTTCTCGCGCCCGCGGCTATCGTTTGTTATCTTATCTTCTTCGTTGCAGTCTTCATCTATCGCTGATATAAGACAGCATATTCCTATTGAAAGGAGACCTTTGCCATAGCAAAGACGTTGATATTATGAACAACCAAAACAACGGAATAGGGCAGAACGGTCGAGCGGGCAGACAAATGCCCAAACGATCCGCGCCCCCGCAAAACGGTCCGTTTGCACCCGTACAGGGGCAGCCCGTGCAGGCAAGACCCATGCATCCAAACAGCACACAGCCACGTGCACCTCAGCGCCCCGCGCAAACTCCGCCTCAGATGAGCGCACAGCAAAACGCGCCCCGTCAGGAACGGCCTTATGTGCCTCAGCACTCCGTCCCTATGCAGGGACAGCCCGTCCAGTCAAGACCCGTTCAAAACGGAACAGTTCGGCGACCCGTGCAGAGCGGTATGCAGCAGCCCGTTCAAAGACCCGTTCAGCCTCGTCCCATGCAGGGCAAGCCCGAAGCCCCCAAGATACGCCGCGCCGCGGTCAATCAGTCGGCAAAGTCCGAGAGGACAGAGCCAAAGGCTTCTTCCAGCACGCGAGTGATCGAAAAGGCAGAGATCGAACGCCAACAGGCACTTCTGCTAAAACAGGCGCGTCAGAGAAGCGCCGAGCAGGAGGAAAACGAGGACGATGACGACGAGGTATACGAATCATCCGCGTCAAACGCCGTAAAGAGCATTATCAAAGCAGTGGTATACGTCATTTTGGTGGCTCTTGTTGCAGGGATCCTTTCCTTTTACGTGATCGAGTTCGGAAACGATATGTACGCCTTCGTAAAAAGCGACGAGCAGGTGGAGATCGAGATCCCCGAATATGCAACGGTCGAGGAAATTTCTACCCTTTTGGGCGACAGCGGTGTTATAAAATACCCCAACCTCATGATAATCTACTCCAAGCTCAAAAAAATCGACGAGACCTACAATTTTAAAGCGGGAATATACACCGTCAACGGTATGATGAACTACGACGAGCTTCTGCTTGAGTTCGTTGAAAAGCCGTCCACGGAAACAGTCCGCATAACCATCCCCGAGGGATATACGGTGGACGAGATGATAACCCTTTTCACCGAAAACGGCATCGGCACACGCCAGGGATTTATCGACGTCATCAACAACTACGATTTTGATTACGATTTCGTCCGCGCTATCAACATGAGCGAAAATCCCGGCAGAATATACCGTTTGGAGGGTTACCTTTATCCCGACACCTACGACTTTTACGTGAGCAGTAAGGAATCGGTGGTAATAAACAAGATGCTCCGACGATTCGACCAGATCTTCTCGGACTCCCTCAAGGCCAAAGCCGACGAAATGGGACTGACCACAGATCAGGTCATGAATCTTGCTTCCCTTATCGAAAAAGAGGGCCGCTATTCGGCAGACTACGAGATGATCTCCTCGGTCTTCCACAACCGTCTCAATAACCCGGGAAAATTCCCCAAGCTTGAAAGTGACGCCACCATAATGTACGCTATTCAGGTTCGTGACGGCGAGAGAAAGGGCTTCCTTACAAAGGAGGACCTTGAATACGATACCCCCTACAACTCCTACCTCTACGACGGACTTCCTCCCGGACCCATCGCAAATCCCGGCTACGAAGCTATCACCTGCGCACTTTACCCCGCAAAATCAAACTACTATTTCTTCGTTTCCGACAACTACGGAAACACTTATTACGCAAAAACTTTGCCAGAGCATAATCAGAACCGCGCAAAAGTAGACAGTATAAACAATCAGGGATAAATTTCAGGTAAATTTTTGTGAAATGACAAAAATTTAACACAAAGCTATTGTCAAAGCGTATTTTTTGTGGTAAAATATCTAATTGAAAAATAATTTATTTGAAAGGCGGACTTTTAAAATGACTTATAACAAGAAAACAATCGAAGACATCGACGTTGCCGGTAAAACTTGCCTGGTTCGTTGCGACTTCAACGTTCCCATGAAGGACGGTAAGATCACCTCCGACAAGAGAATCGTCGGTGCTCTCCCCACCATCAAGTACCTTCTTGACCGCGGTGCAAAGGTTATCCTCTGCTCTCACATGGGCAAGCCCCACAGCATCTTTACAGAGGGCTTCGGTCTTACAAAGAAAGAAAAGAAGGCAGTTGAAGCTCTTCCCGAGTCCGAGCAGGCAGCGGCAAAGGCTGCTTACCTCGAAAAGGCTCTGGGCGACAAGAAGAAGCTCACACTCAAGCCCGTAGCTGACAGACTCAACGAGGACCTTGCAGGCAAGGTCACATTTGCAGAGGACATTATCGGTCCCGACGCAAAGGCAAAGGTTGCGGCACTGAAGGAAGGCGAGGCTGTTCTTCTCGAGAACGTTCGTTTTGACGCACGCGAGACAAAGAACGACCCCGAATTTGCACGCGAACTCGCTTCCATGGCTGACATTTTCGTAAACGACGCTTTCGGAACGGCTCACCGCGCTCATGCTACAACTGCAGGCGTTGCTGACTACCTGCCCGCTGTTTGCGGATACCTCATTCAGAAGGAGATCGGCGTTATGGGTAAGGCTCTTGAGGCTCCCGAGCGTCCCTTCGTTGCTATCCTTGGCGGTGCTAAGGTCTCCGACAAGCTCAACGTTATCAACAACCTCCTCACAAAGGTTGACACGCTTATCATCGGCGGCGGTATGGCTTACACATTCCTTGCAGCAAAAGGCTACGGCGTAGGTAACTCCCTGCTCGACTCCGAGAAGATCGATTATTGTAAGGACATGATGAAGCTTGCTGAGGAAAAGGGCGTAAAGCTCCTTCTCCCTGTTGATACCACTGTTGCAGCTTCCTTCCCCAACCCCATCGACGGTCCCGTTGACGTTAAGGTCGTTCCCTCCAGCGAGATCCCCGCTGACATGGAGGGTCTTGACATTGGCGATAAGACTGTCGAGATCTTTGCTGACGCTGTAAAGAACGCAAAGACTGTTGTTTGGAACGGTCCTATGGGCGTCTTCGAGAACCCCACACTTGCAAAGGGTACTATGGCTGTTGCAAAGGCTCTTGCCGAGTCCGACGCTATCTCTATCGTTGGCGGCGGCGACTCCGCGGCTGCTTGCGAGCAGCTGGGCTTTGCTGACAAGATCACTCATATCTCAACCGGCGGCGGTGCTTCTCTTGAGTTCCTTGAGGGCCGCGACCTTCCCGGTATCAGCTGCCTGGAGAGCAAGTAATTTTAAAACGATTTGCAGGGTCGCCTGACGGTGACCCTGCAAAATGATGTTTTTGACATTTATATATTGAAAGGAATCTGAAAAATGAACAATCCCAACAGACGCACTGTCATCGCGGGCAACTGGAAAATGAACTTCACACCCGCTGAGGCCGTAGCATTCATCAACGAGATCAAGCCCATGGTCGAGGGCAAGGACAACTGCGACATCATCTTCTGCGCTCCTTACGTGGACATCGCTCCCGCAATGGAGGCTGCAAAGGGCTCCAACATCAAGATCGGCGCAGAAAACGTACATTTCGAGGAAAAGGGCGCTTACACGGGAGAGGTCTCCGCAAAGATGCTCACATCTATGGGCGTTGAGTACGTTATCATCGGTCACTCCGAGAGACGTCAGTACTTCGCTGAGACAGACGAGACCGTAAACAAGAGAACAAAGGCAGCTCTTGCTGCAGGTATGAAGGTTATCCTTTGCCTGGGCGAGGTTAAGGAGGAGAGACTTTCGGGCATTACAAACGAGGTCGTTTCCATGCAGACAAAGCTTGACTTAAAGGACGTTACAGCCGAGGAGCTGAAGAACGTTATCATCGCATACGAGCCCGTTTGGGCTATCGGCACAGGTCTGACCGCTACTCCCGAGCAGGCTGACGAGACTTGCGGAGTTATCCGCCAGACAATCGCATCTCTCTACGGTGCTGACGCAGCTGAGGCTATGACCATTCAGTACGGCGGTTCTATGAACGACGCAAACGCAAAAGAGCTTCTTGACAAGGTCAACGTTGACGGCGGCCTTATCGGCGGCGCTTCTCTGGTTGCTTCCAAGTTCACAGCGATCGTTGACGCTGCACAGTAAAATAACAAGGGGGCTTTTGAAAAAGCCCCCTTTAACCCCCAAAACCTTTAAAAAAGGGGATTTGGTACAGACGTTTTGTCTTCATAAGATCCATATAAAAAACGATGGCGCTCAGCCATCGTTTTTTGATTTATAGTTTGGTGCTGGGTATTTTACATAAAATACGCCACAGCGGTAAGAATTATCAAAAAAGCAAAATTAAACGCCGAGAAAACGGCAATGTAATAACCTGCACGCTGGGGATTGTGGCGAATATATTCGCGGAAGGTAATAAGGCTTGCAAGGGATGATATAAGCGTTCCCGTGCCGCCGATGTTAACACCTAAAAGGAGCTCGCGGTAATTATCAGTAAACTGCGAGAGCAAGATCGCCGAAGGTACGTTTGAAATAAACTGGCAGGAAAGGGTGCTGAAAAGCAGGGTGCTTTTTTCAAGAAGCGAGGACAGAAGGTCTCTCACAACACCTATGCGTGCCATGTTTCCCGCGAAAACAAAGAAGAAAACGAAGGTCAAAAGCAGAGGATAATCCACCATTTCAAGTGCTTTTCTGTCAAAGAACAGAAGCGCCAGAGGGATTATGACAAGCCCCAGCCAATAGGGCACGATCCGAAACACGATAATGATAGAAAAAGCGAAAAGTGCCAGATAAAGAGCCGTTCTGCGGGGCTCAAGCGTTATTGCCTCATCCGAGATTTCCAGCGGCTCGGGACGCACGAAAATTATACAGCAAAGGGTGATAAGTGCCACCGAAACGGCAAAGGGAAGGGCCATGATCGACATAAAGTCGCCCGTAGGAATGTTGAACTTCGTATAAAGATAAAGGTTTTGGGGATTTCCGAAGGGTGTCAGCATACCCCCGAGATTGGCGGCAATATTCTGCATAACGAATGTGAATGCCATGTATTTCTGCTTGTCGGTGGTGGTCAGAACGATGTATCCCAGCGGCAAAAAGGTCAGGAGCGCCATGTCGTTTGCTATCAGCATCGACCCGATAAAAGTAATGTATGTCAACGCAAGCACGGAAAGTCTTGCGGTCCTGCAAAGCTGAACAATTTTACGCGCGAGCATATAGAAGAATCGTATGTTTTTTAGAGCGCAGACGATGGCAAGGGTGCAGAAAAGGCAGGTGAGGGTCTTGAAATCAAAATACCCCGAATAGGTGCGGTCAGGAGGAACGATAAGCATTGTCAGCACCGCCGCTATGAAAGCGATAACGGTCACAGCGTTCTTTTTCTCAAACTCAACTATTTTCTTGTAAGCCGTAGCGCGATTCATGCCTTTTCCTCTTTTAAAATTCAATTTTTTATCCTGTGATATTATACAACCGCCAACGGGTTTTTGCAACACAAATTTGCACTCAAAATCTGCCAAACTTTTACCCTGCCTCGGCACATTTGAATGTCAAAATAGACAAAATTCGACCCTCGCGTGACACCGCCCCGCACTCAGGCATAAAATGTAATGAGCGGTGACTTCTCACCGCGGAGGTTTTAAATGATAATCGTAATTTTAGCGGCATTCGGGGTAGGCGGCGCCACTATGGCGGGAGCCTTGGCGGGCTTTATTTTCAAAAAGATCCCGAGCCGTTTCAACAACATAATTTTAGGCTTTGCGGCAGGAGTCATGCTCTCGGCATCAGCCTTTGGACTTATTCAGCCCGCCCTTGAGGGCGGCGGGCTTTTGATTGCCGCCGCGGTAACGGCTGGCATTCTGACAGGCGCTTTTTTTCTCAATGCGGTAAATCGCTTTGTACCTTGCCTTGAGCGCTTTGCCTTGGGGCAGACGAGCGCGAAGCCGTCCGAACAGCTCGATTCTGTAATGCTTTTCGTGCTTGCTATCGCCGTCCACAACCTGCCCGAAGGAATTGCGGCGGGGGTAAGCTTTGGTACGGGCAACACCGCCGACGCTCTGGCGGTGGTATGGGGAATAGCCCTGCAAAACATTCCCGAGGGAATGGTCATAATTGCGCCGCTTTTGGCGGCGGGAACAAGCCGCGGCAAAACTCTTGCAATCGCGCTTTTTACGGGCGCGGTTGAGGTCGTCGGCACTTTTCTTGGGTACTTCACCATTGGTATCGCCAGCACAGCGCTCCCGTTCATTCTTGCCTTTGCGGGCGGCACGATGCTCCACGTTATCAGCGACGAGATGATCCCCGAAATTCACGCCGACGGAAGCGACAAGTCTCCTGCCTACGCATTGCTTTTCGGATTTTGCTCAATGATACTCATCTCGGTGCTTATATAAAAAAGAGACTGCAACGCAGTCTCTTTTTTATTATTTACTTTCGCCTGAAATGGCGCAGACCGCCATTTTTACAAAAAATTCCCGCAAAAATGGCAACCTTGCAAGAGGTTTGAGCACCGAGCGCAGGGGGACTTCGCTGTACCAAACGGGCTTAATTCCCATTGTCTTCAGCATCTTTTTAAAGCGTTTCAAGGTCATTTTGTTGATATAAGTGTACCTTGTGACCCCGTCCTCTCCCTCGGTGAATCGGAACGCAAGGCGTGTGTCGCGGTCGGGCAGGTCGTCCACCAGCTCTTTATAAGCCTCAATCAACGCTTTTTCCGAGAAAAAAGCATGGCACCAGGGCATATTTACAGCGTCACTCATATGGAAGCCGAAGGGATGATAGTAAGGCGGGAAGTTTATATATATCCTTCCGTCCGAACGAATGAGCCGCAGAGCCTCACTTAATGCCGCCTCGGGACGGTCAACGTGCTCCATGAAATCGTTCATGATTATAGTGTCAAAGGAATTATCCTCAAAAGGTAATTTATAAGCCGATGCGCATACAAAGGTAAATCTGTCGCCGTATCCAAGCTGTGATGCCAGATCGTTTGCCTCGGACTCGTAATGAGCAACAATTTCCGCACCCGTTACGTGGCGAGCCCCGCACTTTACGTAGTAAAGGCTCTTTCCCGCCGCGCCGCAGCCCATGTCAAGAACGTCCTTGCCCTCGAACATTTCTTTCTCGGTGTACTTTGACATAAAGTGCTTCACCGTTTCGTGACCCTTTTCAAACTGCCAGCGGGCGTAGGTCATGACCCCGTCGTTCTGCATGTTAAACGGGTGGAGCTGTTTCTTGAATATTTTATTTGACATCTTAATCAGTTTTACGGATATACTCATAAAATACCTCGTCTGTCAGACAGTTTTCCCTTGAAATGGCAAAAATATTCTTTTTTTAAAGGTCGCCGTTGATGCCGTCGATGACACCAAGAGTGATGATACCAAGAACAACGAGGGCTATCATAGCGTACTGCTTTAGAGTCAGCTTTTCCTTTAAGAAAATGCGAGACAGTATCATGGAAACGATGCAGTAGGACGCGATAACGGGACCTGCCACAACACCGCTGCCGCCGATAGCGTAAACGTAGGTCACCTGACCTGCCGTCTCGGCTACCGCAGCAAAAATTCGGTTCTTACCCTTTGGCAGGGAGATCTTCTCGCCCTTGATCTTCAGGAATACAAAGATAACGACCGCAACGATAAAGAACGTATACATATAAGCTACGTTTGCAACGTCCTCAAAGTTGTCCTCGGTCACGTGCCGCAAAGGCGTCGTTGTCACGTCGTCAAGGTAGTAGGCGTCAAAGAACGTGCCCAAAGAGTCGATGATGCAGTAAAGAATGGGCATAAAGAAAGCAACGATGCCGATTCTGTACTTTTTCTCACCCTCAAGGGCGCACTTGTCAATATCCTGCTTTTCAAAAACGCCCAGCATGATAACGCCTATACAAATCACTACTATCGCGATCGACGTAGGTATGTCGGGTACCTGCTGCAAGAAAACAAGACAGAGAATTGCAGATACCGCGCCCGAAGCGTTTTGAATCGGTGACGAAATAGAAAGGTCAAGATAACGCAAGCCAAAATATCCTATTGCCATCGAAAGGATATACATGGCGGAAACGGGCAGGTACATAAGCAAATTCACGGGGTGGAAATCAACGCCGCCGAGAGTTATCATGTAGGTGGCGTAAAGACCCATCACAACGCCCACTGCCATCGTTGTTTTCAGATGACTGTATCTGTCGGACTCGTCAGCACCCTTTTTGTAGAACAGGTCGGCTACGCCCCACATAACGGTCGTGAAGATTACGAAAAAAAACCACATAAATTTTGTACCTCCTTTGTGGAATTCAAGACAAATTATATCATTTTAGTAAAAAATTGTCAATAAATTTTCTCAATTAGAGTCTAAAATAGTTGTAAATTCAACTAAATTGTGATATAATCTACGCGTATGCGGGCGCATACATAGAAACGGAGAGTCATTTATGACACTGAAAGAACTGGAAATCGGAAAATCCGGCAGAATTCTGTCGGTAGAAGGCGAGGGCGCTCTGCGCCAGCACCTTCTTGACATGGGTCTTATCCCGAGCGCACGCCTTACCATGGTGAAATACGCCCCCATGGGCGACCCCGTGGAAGTTCGTGTGAACAGCTACGAGCTGACCCTGCGTCTGGCTGAGGCGGAAAACATCAAAATTGAGCCTGCCGAGGACGAAGTACACGAGTCTGCTCCCCAAAGAAAACGTCTGATACACCACCCGGGTCTTGGGGAGGACGGAAAGTACCACGTCAAGGGCGACGGAGACCCCTTACCCGACGGCTCGGTGCTGTCCTTTGCTTTAGCGGGTAACCAGAACTGCGGAAAGACCACTCTTTTTAACCAACTCACAGGCTCAAACCAGCACGTGGGCAATTTCCCGGGCGTGACAGTCGACCGCAAGGACGGAGCCATCAAGGGAAAGCCCGACACGCTCGTTACAGACCTCCCCGGAATATACTCAATGTCCCCTTATTCAAGCGAGGAGATAGTCTCGCGGAATTTTATACTTGAAAGCCACCCAAAAGGCATTATAAACATTGTTGACGCTACCAACATTGAGCGTAACCTCTATCTGACCATGCAGTTAATGGAGCTTGACATTCCTATGGTGCTGGCTCTTAATATGATGGACGAGGTAAGGGAAAACGGCGGTGCCATTCGCATAAATGAGATGGAATCCGCCCTCGGCATTCCCGTAGTTCCCATTTCGGCGGCGAAAAACGAGGGTATCGACGAGCTGGTCTCACACGCGCTCCACGTTACGCGTTACCAGGAAAGACCGGGCAGACAGGACTTTTGCGATGCCACCGACAAGGGAGGTGCCGTACACCGCTGTCTTCACGGAATCATGCATTTGATCGAAGACCACGCACAGGCGGCGGGTATTCCCGTTCGATTTGCCGCAACCAAGCTGGCAGAGGGCGAGACGCTTATTGCCGAGCAGTTGTCCCTTGATGAAAACGAGAAGGAAATGATCGAGCACATCATCTGTCAGATGGAGCAGGAACGCGGTCTTGACCGCGCGGCGGCAATTGCCGATATGAGATTCTCGTTTATCAACAAGATTTGCGTCGATACGGTAGTAAAGCCCAAGGAAAGCAAGTCCCACCTGCGAAGCCGCCGTATCGACCGAGTGCTCACGGGCAAATACACCGCTATCCCCTGCTTTGTCGCAATTATGGCGACGGTGTTCTACTTAACGTTTGGCGTTTTGGGTCTGGCTCTGTCAAATCTGACCGAGCTTGGCATCAGCGCGCTGACAGACGCCACAGACAGTCTTTTGACCTCGCTTAAAGTAAACGAAACAATACATTCTCTGGTGATCGACGCCATTTTCGGAGGTGTGGGAAGCGTGCTTTCCTTCCTGCCGACCATAGTCACCCTGTTTTTCTTCCTTTCCATACTTGAAGACAGCGGCTACATGGCTCGGGTTGCCTTTATCATGGACAAACTTTTGCGCAAGATCGGTCTTTCGGGGCGAAGCATCGTCCCCATGCTCATCGGCTTTGGCTGTACCGTTCCCGGTGTCATGGCGAGCCGCACACTTCCCTCTGAACGCGACCGTAAAATGACCGTACTGCTCACGCCTTTTATGAGTTGCAGTGCAAAGCTTCCCATTTACGGCTTTCTTGCAAATACGTTCTTCCCCGGGTACACAGCCGCGGCAGTGATCATTCTTTACTTCGGCGGAATCGTCGTGGGCATTTTGACAGCACTGGTCTTTCGCGGTACGCTTTTTCGCGGCGAGGCAGTCCCCTTTGTAATGGAGCTTCCCAACTACCGTATGCCCGCCGCCAAAAACGTCCTCCGACTCCTTTGGGAGAAAGCAAAGGACTTTTTGCAGAGGGCATTTACGTTCATTTTTGTTGCCACCGTTCTTATCTGGTTCTTGCAGTCTTTCAGCCCCACATTCCGCGTGGTCCAGGACTCAAGGGACAGTATTTTAGCCGTACTTTCCGGCTTCGTCGCCCCCATATTCGCACCTCTCGGCTTTGGGGACTGGCGGTTCTCCACGGCTCTTGTTACAGGATTTATGGCAAAGGAGAGCGTTGTTTCGACCCTGACGGTACTTTTCGGCTCGGGAGAAGCTCTCAAAGCCGTACTTACTCCTGCGGCTGCCGCCGCACTTCTTACCTTCTGTCTGCTCTACACCCCTTGCGTGGCGGCTGTTGCCTCCATTAAGCGTGAGCTTGGCGCGAAATGGTCGGCGGGAGTCGTAATTCTTCAGTGCGCTTTGGCGTGGATCTGCGCCTACGGCGTATATGTTATAGGAAGTACCTGATTCTTACTTTCAAGTTGGAAAATAAAATTTATCCCCCGAGGGACTGATCCCTCGGGGGACTTTTCATGCCCCGTTGAAAAGGGGGCGTACCCCAAAATCAAAAGGCAAAAGGGCAGTCCCCGAAGGGACTGCCCCAAAGTTATTTAACTAACTTTAACTGTTTTTGATTACTGGATAGCGTAACCTGTGGGAACACCGTTAACCAATGTGTAGTAAACGGTTGCGTCTTCCTTAAGGTCACCGATCGTTGTGGAAACAGTTACCTTGCTGGAAGTACGTGTGATGATTACGAAGCTGGGAGTTACGCCGATGAGCTTACCAGCATTAGCGAACTCGTAGTAACCAACAGTAGAACCGGATACGAACTTACCAACGTAAGTGTCTTCTGTCCAGTTAACGTTGTTTGCACCGTATTCGTGGAATACGCTTGCGAGAGTTGCGTTTTCAACGATACCAGCAACTCTGTCAACTACAACAACCTTACCGATCGTGAGGTCAAGCGCCTTTGTGAATGTCTTTTCAACATTCTTGCAAGCTACGAGGTCATAGAGGTTAGTGTATGTGTAGATAACTACACCGTCAAGTGTAACAGTCTCAAGCTTAGTATCAGATGTGATGAGGTAAGCGTTGTCAACGAGCCACTTGAAGCCCTGAGGACAGTTGTTAGTGTTAGCGTTGAATGCCCATGTGTCTGTGATTACCTTCTTCTCGAACTGGTTGTCAACAGTGAGGAACTTGCCAACGTACTCAACGTCGCCCTGAGCGATCTGGTTGATGGAACGAGTTGTATCAACAAGCATGATCTCGGAAGTGTTAGCTGCGATAAGGAATGTTGTAGCCTTCACGAGATCGAGCTTATCGCCGTTGTCGGGCTTACCTGTGAATGTGAAGATACCGTCAGCTGCAACGATCGTGAATACAGTAGAATCTGTAACAACGATGTTGGAAGACTTAGAAACAATCTTTGTATCCTGGGAATCTGTAGCAAACTGGCCCTTAGCAATACCATTGATGAACTCAATAGTATTTGTCTTAACTGTGCTATTGTTGTTCTGCTTGCTCGTAGCGTAGCTTACGAGAGCGAGGTTATCATAGTCAACGTCTGTGAGCTTGAGGTTGCCGGCTGCGTCCTGACCTGTGATTGCATAGAACTCAGGTGTTCCGTCAACTGCACCGTTGATCTCTTCCATGATGTTGAGACGGAGCTGCTTAGCGTACTCTTCAGTAGCCATGATAGCTGCACGTCTTGCTTCGTTGTAGTACATGTTGTACTGGTTGAGATCGGCCTGAGGACCGTAGAGAACATCAATAGTGTTGAAGAATGCTTCGATCTCCATTGCGTCGAAGGTCTTGCATGCAACACCGCCTATACCGTTGTCGATAGAAGCGATCTTGATCTTCTTGTAGTTACCGGATGCATCTGTAAGAGCGCGGTCTACAACGAGGATATTATCCTCCATAGAGAATACAGCGTCAGCCCAGTCGAATGCTACGAACTTGTAGTTGCGAACGAAAGTAGGCCAGCCGATGAGAGTGTAGCCTGCGAGCTCGTGGATCTGCATTTCGCCGTATCCGGGATTACCGATGATATCCTCGAAAATGCCCTCCCAGCTTGCAACAGGGTTCGCAGCACGAAGCTCTGTAGGCATTCTGTCAGCGTATTCGAACGCGATAGCGCCTTCAACACCCTTAAGGTCAACGTCTGTGAGCACGTTGATGTTAGCAAACTCCTTGCCGCCAACTGTAACGGTCTTAAGAGCGCCTGTAAGAGCGTCGTTAACGATCTTTGTCAGGCTACCAACAGTTGTACGCTTAAGTTCCTGGATAACGTCAATGTCCATGGAAACGGGGTTAACCTTGTAAACATAGAGTCTATCCCATGTGGAAACCTTTGTAAGGTTGCCCTGGAGGTTCCAGCTCTTTGTCATGTTGTATGCAGAGTTAGTATCAACAGAAGAGCTTGTCTTTGTCTGGAAATCATAATCAGCAGCTGTAGGCATATTGAAGTGCTCTACGCTGTTGCCATCCTTCTTTGTGGTACGGTTACCAATGTAGTAAGGAGCATAGATACCGTAGTCGTACATGCCGTCCTTGTTGGTATCGAAGAGAGTAACTTCCTGGAACTTGTTGTCATTAACGCCGTCAAGAGTAGTCTTAGCTACGAATGCAACGCCGTCCGCCATAGCGGTCTTGTTGTACTCGAAGAGACGGAGGTCATAAACCTTTGTGGGGTTCTTGGACTCAAGATCAACCTTATCAACAGTATTGTCATACTTCTGATTGTCTACAACGAGAACTGTCTTGTTAACGCCCTCGTCCTTAACGGTTGTTGTTGTAATCTTGTTCTCTGTCTTACCATAGTCCTTGTATGTTGTACCAGCGTACTCGTCAACCCATGCGAGCTTTTCGCCCTCGAATGTGAGGTCGTAAACGTAGCCGATCTTCTTTGCGAGGTCTGCACCAAGGTCATCAGCAAGCTCAGCTGCAAGAACGACTCTGTCAGCTGTTGCATCGAGAGTTACATCGTCATTAAGAGTTGTGAATACAACGTAGTCGCCGTCAACACAAGCGTTTGTGCCGGGGAATGTCTGAGTGAACTCCTGCTTCTTATCGTTCTTAACGTCAAGAGAAGTAAGGTAACGCTCCTCTGTTACAGATGTGAGCATGTACTTACCTGTGGAAAGGTTGAACTTGTTAGCAAATGTGTTGATCTGCTCCCAAGGACCCCAGCTCCACTCAACATACTCAACATTGAGTGCATTGTAGAGGATTGTAGCTGTTACGCCACGGATTGCCTTGTCAGCGTATGCAACGCCGGAGATGCCCTCTGTGAGACCCATCTTAATAGCTGCGTTGATGAAGCCTTCAGGATACTTGAGATTCTTTGTCTCTTCGTAACCAACGAGTGCACGAACTACCATTGTGAGCGCTTCCTGGTAGGATACGTTGCCCTTAGGATCGAACACGTCAGCGGATCTACCGATGATGATACCCTCATCATAAGCGTAAGCGATTGCTGCGATGTTTACTGCAGGACGATCAGCGATGTCCTTGAAAGGTGTGTCGTTAACAAAGTTTGCCCATGCGTCGTTTGCAACCTTACCGGTGGAAACACGTGCAACAAACATTGCCATCTGCTCACGAGTTACGTCGTCATTCTCGCCAAGCTCGTTAGCGCCGTAACCCTTGTAGATGCCGAGCTTTACAAGACGCTCAAGAGCAGTTGTGTTGAATGTAACTTCTGCAGCGCTTGCAGGAACTACTACAACTACACTGATGAGCATCATGAGAGCGAGCACCAGAGCAAGAATTTTGTTAAAATTCTTCATAGTTTTGTTTCTCCTTCAAAAAAATATATTTTTTTTAAGTGAAGTCGGCTGCCTTCAATCTGCCGCCACGTCGGTCCGTATTGTCGCTCATACCCGACTTAGCTGTCATCGGATATCAATCCGTTCCGATGGCATGAACATCCGGCAGTCTTTCACTGTGCTTACATCTTACCACATCTGCATTTATTTGGCAATAGGTTTTTCTTATGTGTAATTTTAGCGTAATAATAAATAGGGTTTAATATTGCGACGCCGATCTTACGCGCGTATATATGATAAAAAGGTAGGATTTCGACGAAAAGGGGCGAATATTCCTGTCAAACAAAAAACGATGGCATTTAGCCATCGTTTTTGTCCTTTTAGTTTGGGGAGTCCAAGCCCCTTTTTAAAGGGGCTTGGCGGAGCGATTCAATTTTTCCACCTCGTCGGATATCTCCGAGGCAACTTTCCTCACCTCGTCATAAAAGGCCCTGGCCGAAACTCTCTCCGCGCCGTGACCCAAGACGATTATCTGCTCCAGATTGTCAGAGGTCGCAACGCGCACGCGATACTTCTTGCCGATCTCGTAGGTCACGCGTTCGATGTACGCATCGGCGGTCTCCGCCTCCTTGGTGTAGACCACGCTTATCCCGCCCTCTTTTTCAACCGAGCCCCGTCCGCCTGCCACCTTGTAGGCGTCAAAGACAAGAATCAAGCCGCAGCCCCGATAGCCCTGATAGTTGCAGAGAATGTCGGTCAGAAGCTTGCGAGCCAGGTTCAGATTGTCCTGGGCGATCTTTTTCAGGTCGTCCCAAGCGAAAATTATATTGTAACCGTCCACCAGAACGAATTCTGGCAGGACAGAAGCCTCTTTTTTAGGCTTTTTCGGCGGTTTTTTTTCGTCGTAATCCCGTCTGGTGGGGCCGTCGCTGACTTTTTTACGCCGAATGGGCCCGTAGGTCCGCTCAAAAATGCTAACCAATTCTTTGTCAAGCGCCAACGCGTCGGCGTAGGACACACCTCGGCGGCGTCGGGTCGCGGGAAGCGCATCAGCGCTTTCCACGGGCTCGGGCTCGCTGCCATCGCAGCCCTCTATGTGCATATATTCCTCAACCTGATCCCATTTTACGTTAAAGCCCGCACCGCCCGAGCAGAAGACCGAATCGGGACTGTTTCGCAGGTCCGATTCGGGGTCGTAGCCCGACGCCGCCACGATCTCGTCCTGACGTACAGCAGGTCGATAGCCCGAAAGTGTCAGAAGAATTCTGCCCTCGCCACGGGTATATGCGGTCAGCTCACGGGGGTATTCCCGAAGCTCGGACACCGCCGCGCTTCCCGTCAAGGTGGTCTCACATTCGCCCGCATCCTTTATTTCAAAATCTCCGCCCATACGGTTTATGTCATTCATGAGACGCCCCACCGCGTCGGCGGGGACGGTTATTTCAAAGTCGTAATATGGCTCAAGAAGCACACTTTCCGCCTTCATCAACCCTTGACGCACCGCGCGGTATGTCGCCTGTCTGAAGTCGCCGCCCTCGGTGTGCTTCAAGTGCGCCTTGCCCGAAATCAAGGTGATTTTCATGTCTGTAATGGGTGCGCCTGTCAAAACGCCGCGGTGGGTCTTTTCCGCTAGGTGCGTCAGCACAAGTCGCTGGAGATTCTGTGTCAGGATCTTATCCGAGCATAGGGTGTCAAAAACAAGTCCGCTGCCCTCGTCCCCTTCTTCAAGGAGCAGGTGTACCTCGGCGTAGTGTCGCAAAGGCTCAAAATGTCCCACGCCTTCAACCGACCCGCGAATAGTTTCCTTATATACAATGCGCCCCGCGCCAAAGTCTATCTCGATACCAAATCGGTCACGGACCGTGCGGCGAAGCACCTGCAGCTGGATCTCGCCCATGACACGAACTCCGCTCTCCTGCGCTCGTTCGTCCCAATTGACTGCCAAAAGCGGATCCTCCTCGCAGAGCAGCTTTAAGCGGTCGTAAGCTATTGCGGGCGCAGTGCCGTCAAGAATTTTGACGCTATAAGCCAAAATCGGCTCGATTTTCGGGCGTCCCCCCTCCATTTCAAAGCCAAGACCTTGACCCGCGTAGGTCAAGTTAAGCCCCGTGACGGTGCAGATATCCCCCGCTTCCGCTTTTTCGACGGTGGTGAATTTTTCGCCCGAGTAAAATCTGATCCGGTCGATCTTTTCTTCGCCTATCATCATCTTTGACGCCAACGTGCCGCCCGTAATTTTCAAGTGAGTCAGTCTTGCGTTTTTCGCATCTCTCGTGATCTTATAAACCCGCGCGCCAAAGGTGTCGGGGTACTTTTTCGCTTTAATATACTTACAAAGCCCCGCGGCAAACTCCTCAACACCCTCGTTTTTCAGCGCCGATCCGAAAAAACAGGGAATTATGCGTCTGCCCAGAATTGCATTCTGCAGATCCTCCGTCTTGACCTCGCCGCTGTCAAGAAAGCTCTCAAGAATATTCTCGTCAAGGCTTGCCGCCTCCTCGCAAAATTCGGAAGACGACGTGTCGGAAAAATCCACGCATGCGCTATCCAGCGCGTTGCGCAGGCTCCTCATAATAGCGGCGGTCTCATAAAACGAAATATCCATCTTGTTAACAAAGACAAACGTGGGCACACCGTGGTGGCAAAGCAGATTCCAGATAGTCTTGGTATGTGACTGCACGCCCTCGCTGCCGCTTACCACGAGAACCGCGTAGTCAAGAACCGCCAGGGTTCTCTCCGCCTCGCCCGAAAAGTCAACGTGACCGGGAGTGTCGATGAGGGTAATATCCGTTTCGGGAAATGAAAGCATCGCCTGCTTTGAAAAAACGGTTATCCCGCGCTCCCTCTCAATATCATTATTGTCAAGGAAAGCGTCGCCGCGGTCCACGCGGCCGATCTTACGCAACGCTCCCGCGCAAAAAAGCAGAGCCTCGGAAAGCGTGGTCTTTCCCGCGTCAACGTGGGCGAGTATGCCAACTGCCGCCTTTTTTCTGTTGTTTTCCACGGCATTTCTCCCCCTTTTCTCTTAATAGGTCAATTATACACTATTTGGGGAGATTTATCAAGTGCGAATCCGCTCTCAATTTGTGTTTTTGAGTTGACACTGACATTAAAATGTGTTATGATAAAGTGAAAAAATATTTTCACCAGAAAGGCAGATATCAAATTGAAAATAGGATTTGTATCACTCGGCTGTCCCAAAAATCAGCTGGACACCGAGGTAATGCTCTACCACGTGGCTCAGGCGGGATATGAAATAACCGCCGAAGAGACCGAGGCAGACATCGTAATCATAAACACCTGCGCATTTATCGAAAGCGCAAAAAAGGAGTCTATCGACAACATTATCGACATCGGTTGGCTCAAGGAAAACAAAAATCTGAAGGGTATCATCGTCACAGGCTGTCTGTCCGAGCGCTACCGCGACTCGATCTTTGAGGAGCTTCCCGAGGTGGACGCGGTGCTGGGTGTGGGCAGTATCCACAACATTGTTGACGCGGTCAAATCCGTTGCCGAGAGCAAAAAATATTCATCCTACGAGGATAAGAATACCGTAGAGCTTGGCGGCGACAGGGTCTTGACCACTCCCGACCACGCGGCGTACTTAAAGATTGCCGAGGGCTGCGACAACCGCTGCACTTACTGCGCAATTCCCGACATTCGCGGAAAATTCCGCTCCCGTCCCATGGACGACCTTATACGCGAAGCAAAAGACCTTGAAGATCTGGGCGTAAAGGAGCTTACCATCGTAGCACAGGACACCACGCGGTACGGCATCGACCTTTACGGCGAATATAAGCTCCCCGAGCTTCTGCGCCGTCTTGCAAAAGAGACGAAGATAGAGTGGTTCCGTCTGCTCTACTGCTACCCCGACAAGATAACGGACGAGCTTGTCGCCGAGATTCGCGACAACGACAGAGTGGTAAAATACATAGACCTGCCGCTCCAGCACATTTCGGACAAGGTGCTCCATCGCATGAACCGCCACGGGGACAGCAAAACCATCCGTGAGGTCTTGGGAAAACTTCGCCGTGAAATTCCCGACATCGTTATCCGCACTACCTTTATCGTGGGCTTCCCGGGGGAGACCGAGGAGGATTTCCAGGAGCTTTGCGCCTTTGTGGACGAAGTGAAATTCGACCGCATGGGCACCTTTGCTTACTCCCGCGAAGAGGACACTCCCGCGTATAATTTCGAGGATCAGATAGACGAGCAGGTAAAGCAGGACAGAGCCGACATCATCATGGCTCAGCAGTACCGCATAAATGAGGAAAGAAATCAACGATTCCTGAACAAGACTCTGAAAGTTCTGGTCGAGGACTACGACGTGGTGGCGGAGACCTACTATGGTCGATCCTATATGGACGCCCCCGAGATCGACGGAAAGATATATTTCTCGTCGAAAAAGAAGCTGAAAGCCGGCACGTTCGTGCAGGTTAAGATTGACGAGATCGGCGACTACGACCTTCTGGGTCACGCTCTGTAATAAGAAAGGAAGTTAAATAAAATGAAGATGAATTTACCCAACAAGCTGACGGTGCTCCGTCTTATTATGGTCCCCGTAATCATGGTCGTTATGCTCCTGCCCCTGAATACTATTGCGTGGGGCGTCATCTCCGCACTTATTTTCGGCGCGGCTTCTTTCACCGACATGCTTGACGGCAAAATCGCCCGCCGCCACAACCTTATTACGGATTTCGGCAAGTTCCTTGACCCTCTGGCCGATAAGTTTATGGTGATCGGCGCTATGATGATGCTCATTTTCCGTTTCGACGGAATTTTGCAGATCTGCCTTACCATCGCCGCGACAGTAGTCGTTTTCCGCGAGCTGGCGGTCACCTCTATCCGTTTGGTCGCAAGCGGAAGCGGAGTTGTGGTTGCGGCAAATATGCTGGGCAAGATCAAGACCGTCTCCCAGATAATCTTTATTCTCTGCGCGCTTCTTGAGCCTGTTATATTTGAGGTGGCATCCCTCGTATCGGGCATGGATCTGGTCAAATACGATTACCACGTGCTTACCTACCTCTCCATGGCGGTCTCTACCTTCTTCGCCGTTCTTTCGGGCGTAAATTACCTCAAATCCTACTGGAAATTCCTTGATCCCCAAAAATAATATTTGCGAGGGCGAAAATCAACGCATGAAAATATTAATGTGCGCGATGGCGCTTGACATCGGAGGCGCGGAGACACACGTTCTTGAGCTGTCAAGAGCGCTCCGCAGCATGGGTCACGACGTGACGGTGGCATCAAACGGCGGCGTTTACGTGCGCGAGCTTGAGGCTTGCAACATAAAGCACGTGAAGATTCCGCTCCACACAAAGATGCCAACCGGAGTCACAAAGTCGTATTTTGCCCTGAAAAAGCTGATAAAAAAAGAAAAATATGATATAGTCCACGCCCATGCGCGAATTCCCGCGTTCGTGTGCGGTCTGCTTCAACCCGTTTTGAAATTCCGCTTTGTTACCACCGCACACTGGGTCTTTGACGTAAACGCCCTTTGGCGCAAGATAGCCTTCTGGGGCGAGAAAACGGTGGCGGTCAGCGAGGACATAAAGCAGTATCTCATCGACTCCTACGGCGTTTATTCGGACAATATTTCGGTGACCATAAACGGCGTCGATATGGAGAAATTTTCCCCCGACACGCCGTCAGATGATATTGCGCGGGAGCTTGGTCTCCCCGAACAGCGCAGAACCATCGTCTACGTCAGCCGCATGGACGCAGACCGCTCTTTGGTTGCCCGTCAGCTGTGCGAGATTGCTCCTGCACTGAAGAAAAAGCACCCCGATCTGCAACTGGTTATTGTCGGCGGCGGCGACGACCTTGAAAGCGTTTGTGAGCTTGCAAAAAAAGCGAACAGGGCGGCGGGTCAAAAATTCGTCCATGCGACGGGCGGTCGCACCGACATTAATAATTTGGTGGCGCTTGGCGATCTGTTCGTGGGCGTTTCACGCGCCGCGCTTGAAGCCATGAGCGCATCAAAGCCCGTGATCGTCGCTGGAAACGAGGGCTACATCGGACGTCCCGAGGGTGACAGGCTTGATGTTGCCGTCGCCACAAACTTTTGTTGCCGCGGCTGCGAGGAGTCAAGTCCCGAGAGGCTGTTTTCCGACCTTTCCGCGCTTCTGGACTTATCGGATGCCGAGCTTGAGCGCATCGGCGAGGGCAACAGAGCTATAATTAAGGAAAATTATTCGGCACACCGCATGGCTTGTGACTGTCTTGCAGTCTACGAAAGCCTTCGCCCTTACGAGTACAGAAATGAATCCGACGTTATCCTGTCGGGCTACTACGGCTTTGGCAACATGGGCGACGATTCTCTGCTCCTGTCTATAGCCGCCCAGCTTCGCGCGATTGACCCCCACGTCAGAATAACGGCTCTTACAAGGGACCCGAAAAAATCACAGCTCAAATACGGCGTTCGCTGCATAAACCGACTGAACGTTTTTGCAATTTGCCGCGAGATGAGGCGCGCAAAGCTTCTTATAAGCGGCGGCGGCTCCCTCCTCCAAAACAACACCAGTGAAAAGTCCTTAAACTACTATATCACCATAATTAAAATGGCCGTGCGTATAAAACTGCCCGTCATGGTCTATTCAAACGGCATCGGTCCGGTCTACGGCGAGCGAAGCGTGGCAAAGGTAAAAAAAGTGCTGGGCGAGGCGGATCTTATCAGTCTCCGCGAGCCTTCTTCCCTTGAATTTCTCCGCGAAATAGGACTTGAGGCGCGACAGGAGATAGCCGTTACCGCCGACCCCGCTCTGACGGTAAAGCCTATTGACGGCAGCCGTCTGGCTTATATCGAGAATAAGCTGGGAATCGACGCAAAGAACAACAAATACTATGCCCTTTCCGTAAGAGAATACGAAAACCTCAAAACGGGCGGAGATATGTCAAAATCCGAATTCACTCGGCGGATCGCTCTCTCAATGAGCGAGATCTGCCGCCGACTTGGACTTTTGCCCTTGGTGGTCTCGGTCCAGAATGTTGCCGACCTTGAGATCAGCCGAGCCGTCTGCCGAGAATTTGAACGGCTCAGCGGAAAAAAGACAATATTAGCACAAGGTCTTAGTGCCCGTGAGCTTACGGCACTCCTTTCACACATGGAATTTGCCGTCGGAATGAGACTTCACATGCTCATTTACGCCACAAACGCCTGCATTCCCGCAATCGGAATCTCATACGACCCCAAGATCAGCGCGTTTCTTGAATATTCGGGACACGACGAGCCTATCGACATGAGCAATTTTACTTCCGATGACATCGTCACTCGCGCAGAACGAACAATGGAAGTGCGAAAAGATCTTTGCAATAAGGTCCGAGCTCGCCAAGGCGAGCTTTCACAGCTCGCACGGCGCGATGCGGAGTGCGCAATGGAATTTATCCAAAAATAAAAAACGGTGGTAAAAGCCACCGTTTTTTGATATTTTTTTAAAAATGCCTTGCGTCAAGCCCCATAATGTGATATAATAAAAAATGAAGTTTTTTCATATGAGGTTTGCTATGAAGATCGGTTTTGACTGCGAAAAATATATGACGATACAATCCCGAAACATCAGGGAGCGCATTGAGGATTTTGGCGGCAAGCTCTATCTGGAGTTTGGCGGCAAGCTTTTTGACGATTACCACGCGTCCCGAGTTCTGCCGGGATTTGAACCTGACGCAAAGATCAAAATGCTGGCAAAGATCCGCGACGAGGTTGAGATAATCATCGCGATCAACGCCGACGATATAGAAAAAAACAAGCTCCGCGGCGACCTTGGCATCAGCTACGACGACGACACCCTTCGCCTTATCGATATCTTCCGAAGCCTTGGATTTTACGTTGGAAGCGTGGTCATCACCCGCTATGCGGGACAGTCGGGCGCCGACAAGTTCAGACACAGACTGAGCGATCTTTCAATGAAGAGCTTCCTTCACTATTCGATCCCCGGCTACCCCTCGGATGTGCAGACGATAGTCAGCGACGAGGGCTTTGGCAAAAACGAGTTTATTGAGACCGAACGTCCTTTGGTGGTCGTTACGGCCCCCGGACCCGGCAGCGGAAAAATGGCAACCTGTCTGTCACAGCTTTACCACGAA
This sequence comes from Eubacteriales bacterium, assembly GCA_045651985.1. Taxonomy (GTDB): domain Bacteria; phylum Bacillota; class Clostridia; order Oscillospirales; family CAG-272; genus SIG710. The sequence goes on along the minus strand of JAZRTK010000026.1, from coordinate 181,899 downwards.
AACAAGCGAGGCGTTAAGGCGGGCTACGCAAAATTCGAGACCTTCCCCGTGTGGAATCTGCCTTTGAAGCACCCTGTAAATATTGCCTACGAGGCGGCAACCGCCGACCTTGACGACGTAAATATGATCGATCCTTTTCATCTGGAGGCTTACGGTCAGACAGCGGTAAATTACAACCGCGACGTTGAGATCTTCCCCGTGCTTCAGGCAATGATGACCGAAATCTTGGGCGAATGTCCTTACAAATCCCCCACGGATATGGGCGTAAATATGGTCGGATTCTGCATCACGGATGATGCCGTGTGCAACGAGGCGGCAGGCAAGGAAATGCTTCGCCGTTACTTTGGCGCCGCAAAGGACGTGGCAGGCCACAACGCACCCCCAAGTCTCTTGGCAAAGCACGAGCTGCTGCTGCAGCAGGCACACGTGACCCGCGATGTGTGTCCCGCCATCGCCGCGTCGCTGAAAAAGGCGGAGGAAACGGGCAAGCCCGCAGGAGCCATGGAGCTTCCCGACGGTACCATCGTTACAGGCAAGACCTCCAGCCTTCTGGGCGCTTCCGCCGCGCTCCTTCTTAACGCCATCAAATATCTGGCGGGCATCGACGACAGCATTGACCTCATCGACGCCCGAACTCTTGAACCCATCTGTGCCCTTAAAACAGGCGCCCTTGGCAACAAGAATCCCCGTCTCCATTCTGACGAGGTGCTCATAGCTTTGGCGGCAAGCTCGGTTTACAGCGAGAAAGCAAAGGCGGCTATGAACGCGCTTCCGCTTCTGCGTTCCTGCGATGCCCACTTCTCGGTTATTTTGTCATCGGTTGACGAAAAGACCTACAAAAAGCTGGGCATTAACACAAGCTCCGAGCCCAAATACGAAAATCGCTCGTTATATCACAGAAAATAAAAGCCAACTCGGCGGTATATTACCGCCGAGTTTTTGTTATAATGACGTCCCCTCAATGAGCCCCTCAAAGCACTCGTCCTCGACTTCTACCCGCGCACCCTCAATATGCAAGAATCGAGCGGTGGCGTAATCGTATGTAGAAAGCGGACGGTCAAGGGAGTCCTGGGAGTGGGCGCAGACGAGGATCTGCATACCCGTTATCTCACTGACCACCAGCGTATGGTAAAAATCCCCCGATGAGTCAGCCAGCTGAATAAGGTCGCCCGGACGTATCTGACGGCGGCGCACCTCGGTGGCAAAGGGACCCTCTGCCTCATTTGTCGTCATAAAGTCGTAGAAAAATTCCACGCCCGTCCAGGAGGGCGTGCGGTCAGAGGACGACACGTAATACCACCCAAAAGTCGGAGTGTAATTCATCTGACAGCATCCCGCCAGCACGCATTGGGAAGCAAAATTGGTGCAGTCGCCGCCAATTCCCGAAAAATTCTCAAAAAGCGGGTTTCTCGACAGCGCCCAGCGTCGGGCATACTCTACCGCCCGTTCTCTGTTGTAAGGCTTTACTAAAAACATGGCAAAAATCCTCCTTTTTAAAATTTTACTGACTTGGTGACAAAATTATGCCAACTTCGCACCAAGCAAGTGGTAAAATGAAAACAAAAAGTTGAAAATCTGGAGGACAAATGGGACTTTTGCTTGTTTTGATAGAAGCTGTCGCCCTATCTGCCGACGCCTTTGCGGTCTCGGTCTGCAAGGGACTCTCCATGCGGCGTGTAGATACGTCAAGTGCGCTTTTGTGCGGTGCTTGGTTCGGCGGATTTCAGGGGCTGATGCCCTTTCTGGGCTATTTGCTCGGGGCGTTCTTTGAAAAATACGTTCGAGTCGCCGCGCCATTCATAGCTTTTGTCATTCTGACCTTTATCGGCGCAAAAATGATACGCGAATCCTTTGTTTTCGGAGAAAAAGCCGACCCGCGCTTAGACGCGGGCACCATGCTCGCCATGTCCGTGGCGACCAGCATCGATGCTTTTGCCGTGGGCGTAGCATTCGCCATGGAGCCTATTATTCTCAACTCACACATGACCCCTCTCCTAAACATCCTTTGCGCCTGCGCTATCATTTGTCTGGTGACGTTTATCGCAAGCTTTGCGGGGGTGGGTCTGGGCAATGTTTTTGGTTCGAAGCACAAGTCAAAAGCCGAGCTTGCAGGCGGTATTGTCCTTATAATTATTGCATTTTGGGGCTTGTTGCGCTAAACTGTGTTTAAGTGGCGCAAAAATTCTTAAAACCCCTTGAAAAAACTTGGATTATAAGGTATAATACCTTGGATTTTAAAAAATTGAGGCTATAAAATGAGAAAGACAAAGATTATTTGCACCATAGGCCCTGCCAGCAGGGACGAAAAGGTGTTCACCTCTATGTGCCGAGCGGGTCTTAACGTGGCGCGTCTCAACTTCTCCCACGGCTCACACGAACAGCACAAGGAAAACATCGAAATGATAAAAAAGGTGAGGGAAGAGCTGAATCTTCCCATCGCCATTATGCTTGACACCAAGGGCCCCGAATACCGTATAAAGACCTTCCGCGATCACAAGATAACCCTTTGCGACGGCGACGAGTTTACCTTTACCGTCTCCGACGTTGAGGGCGACAGCACCCGCGTTTCGGTCAACTACGGGGGACTTGTAAACGACCTTTCCATAGGCGACAGAATTTTAGTGAACAACGGTCTGGTCATCTTTGAGGTAAAGGAGATCACCCACACCGATGTCATATGCCGAGTTGTGGTCGGCGGTGAGCTGTCTGACAGAAAGAGCATGAGCTTTCCCGGAAAGGTCTTAAAACAGACCTATCTGAGCGAGCAGGACAAAGCCGACCTCCTTTTCGGAATCGAAAACGAGGTGGATTTTATTGCCGCGTCATTCGTTTCCCGCCGCGAGGACCTGCTTGACCTCAAAGCGTTTTTGCACGAGCACGGCGGCGACAGCATCGACATTATCGCAAAAATAGAAAACCGGTCGGGTATTGACAATATCGAACAGATATGCGAAGAATGCTCAGGCATCATGATAGGTCGAGGCGACCTTGGCGTTGAAGTCCCCTTTACCGAGCTTCCTGCTTTGCAGAAATATCTTATTACAAAGTGCCGACTGCTTGGCAAGAGAGTCATTACCGCAACCGAAATGCTTGAATCCATGATACAGAATCCCCGTCCCACAAGAGCCGAGATTTCGGACGTTGCCAACGCCGTTTACGACGGCACAAGCGCCGTTATGCTCTCGGGTGAGTCCGCGGCGGGCAAATACCCCGTTCAGACCGTAAAGACTATGGCTGAGATCGTGGAGGAGACCGAAAAGCACATTCACTACGCAACGCGCTTCAAGAACAACGAGTTCAAGATAAAGAACCGCGCCGATGCCATTTCCCACGCCACCTGCGGAATGGCGATCGACATTGGAGCCAAGGCCATCGTCGTCACCTCCATGTCGGGAATGACCGTTCGAATGGTCTCCCGCTTCCGCTCGCCTACCGACATCGTGGGCATGGCGGTAAACAAGAAGGTGTGGTATAAGCTTGCCCTTTCCTGGGGCGTGCTTCCCGTGCTAACCGAGCATTTCAACTCCACCGACGTCCTTTTCTACCACGCATTAAAGGCGGCAAAGGAAGCGCTGCACTTAAAAGAAGGCGACAGCGTGGTCATGACCGCGGGCGACATCAACGGCGCCTCGGGCAACACAAACCTGATAAAGGTCGAAACTGTTTAAAATACCCTCCAAAAGGGAGTAGCAAACGGATCCTTACGCGTCCGTGTTCTCGGCGTCATCACAGAGGCGGTCACCGTCTCTCGGCGGGAAATTAAAATGCAAGACTTTTGGGAAAGCACAAATGCTCTCCCAAAAGTCTTTTTTATTTGAAAAAGATGTTGAAAAAACAATTATTTTGTGTTAAAATAATTGTGAAGTTTAAAAAAGGAGTCTAAAATGGAAATTCTTTACGAAAACCTGCTACTGCTTTTCAGCGGCGACAACTGGAAAATGATCGTCATGTGGCTGATAGGCGGAGTACTTATCTACCTTGCCATTGCCAAGAAAATGGAGCCCACTCTCCTGCTTCCCATGGGCTTTGGCGCGCTTGTTGTAAATATCCCTATGTCGGGCGCTATCGGCGAAGAAGGCGCGCTTACCACGCTCTATGAGGCGGGTATAGCAAACGAGCTCTTCCCCCTGATACTCTTTATCGGTATCGGTGCTATGATCGACTTCGGTCCCGTGCTCTCAAATCCCAAGCTGATGCTGTTTGGCGCAGCGGCACAGTTCGGTATATTTTTTACCCTCTGCGCGGCTTCTATGTTCTTTGACCCCAACGATGCGGCGTCTATCGCCATCATCGGCGCGGCTGACGGTCCTACGGCTATCGTCGTAGCACAGCAGCTGGGCTCCAAGTACCTGGGCGCTATCATGGTGGCGGCATACTCTTACATGGCTCTGGTTCCCGTTATCCAGCCTCCGATCATCAAGCTCTGCACCACAAAGAAAGAGCGTATGATCCGCATGCCCTACACCCAGAAGTCGGTTTCAAAGACCACCAGAATTCTGTTCCCCATCGTTATCACTATCGTTGCAGGTCTTATCGCTCCCGCATCGGTTTCCCTTGTGGGATTCCTTATGTTCGGCAACCTGATACGCGAGTGCGGCGTGCTTGATTCTCTTTCCGAGACAGCACAGAAGGTCCTTGCAAACCTGGTTACCATCTTCCTCGGAATCACCGTCGCGACTCAGATGCAGGCGGACAAGTTCCTGTCTCTTAACACTTTAATGATCCTGGGTCTCGGTCTCTTCGCATTTATTTTCGACACGGCAGGCGGCGTGTTCTTTGCAAAGTTCCTCAACCTGTTCTTAAAGGAAAAGATCAACCCCATGATCGGCGCGGCAGGTATCTCCGCATTCCCCATGTCGGGCCGTATCGTTCACAAGATGGGTCAGGACGAGGATCCCCAGAACTTCCTGCTCATGCATTCTATCGGCGTAAACGTATCGGGTCAGATCGCGTCTGTTATCGCGGGCGGTCTTATCCTCGCATTCTTTGGCGCAAAATAAGGGAGGGATAATATGAACGCACAGAACTTCGTGGCAAACCTCCCCTACATGGGCAAGGGTATGCTGGCAATTTTCGTGGTTATCGGCGTTATCATGGCTGTGACCGCACTTCTCAACAAAGTATTTAAGAAATAATAGTTGCCAAACAACAAAAAACGACGGTGTTCAGCCGTCGTTTTTCGTTTTTGGTTTGGGGTGTCCTACCACCTTTAAAGGGGACCTGTTTTTTGAAACGCCAGACGCTCGTCCCCCGATTGTAAGTAAATTATCCCGCAGTATTGGTAACCCGCAGAAGCCAAGGCTCTCTGCATCACTACATTGTCGCGGTGAGTGTCGATGCGAACGCGGCTGCACCGAGTCAATGCCCATTCGGTGGCAAGACGGACGACGCCGCGAACAGCTCCGTCCCCCGCGATGCGGTGAATAAAGCCGTATGGCTCATCGGACGGCCACGCGCCGTCGTATATTTTCAGATAGGTCGGTTCGATTCCGCAGTCAAAGAAGAACACTCCGTGTATCTCACCGTCCTGTTCAATAACGTATAGCTTGCCGTTATCAATATCCTCGCGGGCACTTTCCTCTCCCGGATACGCGCCCGTCCACTGGTGCATGTTTCCCGTCCGACGCTGAAATTTTTTCGCGTCCTCGTAGATCTCACCTATTCTTTTTTCTTCTCCCGCCGCGGCGGCTCTTATTCTTATCTTGCTCATTCCAAAATATTGCTCGTAATGTAGTCCACGCCCATTTCAACCAGCCTTGCCGCTGTGTCGGCGCTGTCTATTGTCCAGCAGTTGATCTCAATACCGTTTTCATGAAGAAGCTTTACAAGCTCGGGGGTCACCGCGCTTCCTGCGATGTCAAGATCGAGCCTGTGGTTTTTGAGAACTTGAAGCAGGTCATTATCCCACGCGCTCACAAGATACTGCGCTTTCTGTAAAGGCAGCATACGGCGGATCTGCTGCATATTGAAAAGACTGAATGAAATGAAGATCGTGTTGTCAAGGTAATCAATACGGCGGATCTCCTCAACGATGCCCTCAATGCTCTCGGTTGCCATTTTGCGCTTCAATTCAAGCACCGCTGCTTTGCCGTACTTCTTGCAAATCCTGATGTATTCCTCAAGGGTTGGCAGGGACAGGTCGGAGCGGCGTTCCTCGCTCTCGCGGTTTTCGCAGTTGCGGTCGTAGAGACGGATAAGAGAAAGCTCCACCGCGTCGGTCTCCTCGATAACCACGTCAACACCCGTCATGCGCTTGATGTTGTCATCGTGGTGAATGATAAACCTGCCGTCTCGGGTTACGTGAACGTCTGTCTCAATGCCAAAGTACGAACGGTTGCCAGCCGCCACGAATGCGGCGTTTGAGTTCTCAGTCTCAATTCCGCTCAGTCCTCTATGCGCGATCATTTTTACATTTTTTCTTGCGATCTGAACTGTATTCATATCTCCCTCCTATACGACCTCTCGAAAACCGTTTCCGATAATATCCATGCTGTTGTTTATGATAACGAACGCGTCGGGGTCGATCTCCTTTATATGATGCCGAAGCGCCACGGCGTTTCGGCGGCGCACAACGGTCAAAATGACCGTCTTCTGCTCACCCGTATACACGCCCGTGTAGGCGTTTGACATGGTGGCGCCCTGATCCAGATCAATAGTTATATAATCGGCTATTTCCTTGCCTTTGGTGGTGATTATGGTGAAATATTTTGAGGTGTTCATGCTCTCGATGACATTGTCCACCACAAGCACTCGGCACAAAAATCCCACCAGACAGTAGAACCAGACCTGAATGTTAAACACGAACGCCGACAGACAGACAACCACAATGTCCGCCATGAAAAGTGCTTTTGAAATGTTTATCCTTGCGTACTTCTTGATTATCATGGCAACTATATCGGTACCGCCCGAGCTTGCGCTGACGTTGAACATGATAGCCGCGCCAACTCCGGGCAGAAAAACCGCAAAAACAAGCTCCAGCAGAGTGTCGTTTGTAAGCGGCGCCGACAAGGGATAGATAAATTCAAGAACGTAGGTCACACCCGAGATGAGCAGGCTGCAATAAACGGTCTTGAAGCCGAAATCCCGACCGATTATAATAAACCCTATTATGAGCAGAAAAACGTTTATTACAAGCATGAAAAGTCCGGGGCTGACAACGGGGAACACCTCCGCCAAAAGAATCGCGATTCCCGTCACTCCTCCCGTTGAAAAGTGGTTTGGGAACTCGAAAAAGTAGACGCCAAGACCCATCAGCAAAGCTCCTATGGTCATCCATGCGTAATCCTTAATATCTTTCTTCATTTTTCCTCCGTTTTAAGCGTTTATCTCGCGTCCTTTATAGTCTTTTCGGCAGTATGAGAGTATATCTCTTTCATATTTTCTCCTTTTCGGACGCGGTTATACCCTTTTCAGAGCGCGGCAAGAAAGCTCCATCGCCCCAAGTTAGTTTAGCACATTTTGAAAGATATGTCAACCGAGTTTTATTATTCTTCAGACCTTTTTGAGTCTTGTGTGTCCATTCATTTTAAAAGGTTCGGGGGACCCTTTCGGGTCCCCCGTAATTTATTTGCGATGAGATTATTCGTAAAGCTTGCCCATCTTTTCCAGACGCTCGTACTTAGCCTTTGCAGCCTTTTCAGCCTTATCGAAGAGCTCTGCCGCTCTTTCGGGGAACTGCTGTGCAAGACGGCTGTAACGTGTCTCGCTGGTGATGAATTCCTTATAGTCAGCTGTTGCGGGCTTGCAATCAATGGTAAGAGGATTCTTGCCCTCTGCCTTGAGTGTGGGGTTGTATCTGAACGTCTGCCAGTAACCTGCCTCAACGGCTCTCTTCATCTCGAGCTGGCAGTTAGCCATTGTGCCCTTGATACCGTGCATCTCACAAGGAGCGTAACCGATAATGATGGAAGGACCGTTATAAGCCTCAGCCTCTGTCAGTGCCTTGAGGAGCTGGTTCATATCAGCGCCCATTGCAACCTGTGCAACGTAAACGTAGCCGTAGGACATAGCGATCTCTGCAAGGTTCTTCTTGCCGATCGCCTTACCTGCTGCCGCGAACTGCGCAACCTGACCGATGTTGGAAGCCTTGGAAGCCTGTCCGCCCGTGTTGGAGTAAACCTCGGTATCGAATACCATGATGTTTACGTCCTCGCCTGTTGCCAGAACGTGGTCAAGACCGCCGAAACCGATATCGTATGCCCAACCGTCACCGCCGAAGATCCATACGGACTTCTTTGCCAGATAGTCCTTTTCAGCAAGAATAGCGGGAGCTGTGGGACAGCCCTTCTTTGCAGCCTTTTCAAGCTCTGCAATAAGAGCATCAGCCGCATCGCCGTTTGCCTTACCGTCGTTTACTGTATCAAGGTAAGCCTTAGCTGCTGCCTTGAAGGAATCTGTTGCCTTCTCGGACTCTGCCATCTCGCGAACCTTGCCGATGAGCTTCTCGCGGATAGTCTTCTGACCCAGCGCAATACCAAGACCGTGCTCAGCGTTATCCTCGAACAGGGAGTTAGCCCATGCGGGACCTCTGCCGCTTTCCTTATTTACTGTGTAAGGAGTTGCGGGAGCGGAGCCGCCCCAGATGGAGGAGCATCCTGTTGCATTGGAGATATACATTCTCTCACCGAAGAGCTGTGTGATAAGACGTGCGTAAGATGTCTCAGCACAGCCTGCGCAAGAACCGGAGAACTCAAGGAGGGGCTGCTTGAACTGGCTGCCCTTAACCGTCGTGTTGATAAGTTCCTTCTTTTCGGAAACGTTAGCAACGGCATAGTCCCAAGGAGCCTGCTGGTCAGCCTGAGTTGCTGCGGGTACCATCTCGATAGCCTTCTTATCTGTGCCGTCTTTGATCGCCTTTGCGGTTACGGGACAAGCCTTAACGCAAAGGGTACAGCCCATACAGTCAGCGGGAGAAATTGCCATTGTAAACTTGTAGTCTGTCTTGAGAACAGGCTTTTCTGTGAACTTTGTAGCCTTGGGAGCCTTCTTTGCCTCAGCCTCAGTCATAGCGAAGGGACGGATAGCAGCATGAGGACATACGAATGCACAGTTGTTACACTGGATACAGTTCTCGGGGATCCATGTAGGAACAGAAACTGCAACGCCTCTCTTCTCGGAGATAGTGGAGCCCTGGGGGAACGTACCGTCAACGTACTCTGTGAACGCGGAAACAGGGAGAGTGTCGCCTGCCATAGCGTTTACGGGGTTAACTACGTTGTTTACGAATCTTGTCAGATCCTCACGCTTGCTTGTGAATGCAGCCTTGGGAGCATCCTCTGCGCAATTCTTCCAAGCAGCGGGAACCTTAACCTCAACGTAAGCGTCTGCGCCTGCGTCGATTGCGGCATAGTTGAGATCAACGATAGCCTGTCCCTTCTTTATGTAGGACTTGTATGCAGCCTTCTTCATGTACTCGATAGCCTCGTCCTTGGGAAGGATGTTAGCGAGAGAGAAGAATGCGGACTGAAGAACTGTGTTCTTAACCTTTGCGTTACCGATCTGCTTTGTAGCGATTGTGGTAGCGTCAATGATTATGAACTTGATGTTGTTGTTTGCGATGTAAGACTTAACCTTACCGGGAAGGTTCTTATCAAGCTCCTTTTCGGACCAAGCGCAGTCAAGCAGGAATGTTCCGCCGGGCTTAATGTCGCTTACCATGTCGTACTTCTTGAGGTAAGAGGAGTTGTGGCAAGCCACAAAATCTGCCTTATTGATGTAGTAAGGAGACTTGATGGGGTTATCACCGAAACGAAGGTGAGAAATGGTGATACCGGAAGTCTTCTTGGAGTCATACTGGAAGTATGCCTGAATGAACTTGTCGGTGTGGTCACCGATGATCTTGATGGAGTTCTTGTTTGCACCAACTGTACCGTCGCCGCCAAGACCCCAGAACTTGCAGGAGATAGTGCCCTTAGCAGAAGTGTCGGGAACTGCTTTTTCCTTGAGAGACGTGCCTGTAACGTCATCAACGATACCGATAGTAAAGTGATTCTTGGGGCACTTCTTTGCAAGGTTATCGTATACTGCAAAAATGGAGGAAGGAGGAGTATCCTTGGAGCCCAGACCGTAACGGCCGCCCACAACGTTAGCCTTAACACCCTCTTCGGCAAGAGCTGTAACAACGTCGAGGTAGAGAGGCTCACCGAGAGAGCCGGGTTCCTTTGTTCTGTCGAGAACTGCGATGTTCTTTACAGTCTTAGGCAGAGCCTTTGCAAGCTTGTCTGCGCAGAAAGGACGGTAAAGTCTAACCTTAACCAGACCGACCTTCTTGCCCTTTGCCATGAGGTAATCAACGACTTCCTCTGCAACGTCACAAACAGAACCCATAGCGATGATAACGTTCTCTGCTTCGGGATGGCCGTAGTAGTTGAAGAGCTGGTAGTTTGTACCGATCTTCTTGTTTACCTTCTTCATGTACTCTTCTACGATAGCGGGAAGCTTGTTGTAGTACTCGTTACAAGCCTCTCTGTGCTGGAAGAAGATATCGCCGTTCTCTGCGGAGCCGCGGAGTACGGGATGCTCGGGGTTGAGAGAACGAGCACGGAACTCAGCGATAGCGTCCTTATCAACCATTTCAGCGAGGGTATCGTAATCCCAGACCTCGATCTTCTGGATCTCGTGGGACGTGCGGAAACCGTCGAAGAAGTTAAGGAAAGGAACTCTTCCCTTGATCGTTGCAAGGTGAGCAACTGCACCCAAGTCCATAACCTCCTGAGGGTTGGACTCAGCGAGCATAGCGTAACCTGTCTGACGGCACGCGTATACGTCGGAGTGGTCACCGAAAATGTTGAGTGCGTGAGATGCTACGCAACGAGCGGAAACGTGAATAACGTTGGGGAGCAGCTCGCCTGCGATCTTGTACATGTTGGGGATCATGAGAAGCAGACCCTGAGATGCTGTGTAAGTAGTGGTAAGAGCACCTGCCGCAAGAGAACCGTGAACGGTACCTGCCGCACCTGCCTCGGACTGCATCTCCATTACCTTTACTTCCTCGCCCATTATGTTCTTGAGACCTGTTGCAGACCAGGAGTCTGTCAGCTCAGCCATAACGGAAGAAGGAGTGATGGGGTAGATAGCAGCAACTTCCGTGAACGCATAGCTGACTGTAGCGGCAGCTGTGTTACCGTCCATGGATTGCTTTTTTCTGATAAGTTTTGCCATGAAACTTTTCCTCCTAAGTTTTTATATAATATTTTGACAATTAAAATATTGCAACATATATTATAGCACTTTGTTTTTACTTTGTAAAGAAGTTTAACGAACTTTTTGCAGGGAATTTGCAAAAAAAGGCCCTTAAAAAGCATTTTTTCACAGTTCTTGGGACCAACATAGCTCTATCCTCAAAAAAACTTGTCTTCTTATTCCCACACACAGCGTGATATTTCTCCCGATTTTTATGCGGGGGACACACAAAACCGTACCGTTCCCGCAAATTCCCAACAAAAATTTGCCCTCTCGTACCAAATAATCCAAATATTTTGGTGCCCAAACTCGACGGGAACAGCGGCACTTCCGTGATAGAATTACAGGGCAAAAACAAAGAGCAAGGAAGGATATAGAAAAATGACAGAAGCATTAAAAAACTTGCAGCCGCCCGACCAAGCCGAACAGTCGCGACCGCGACCGCGCCGCCGCCTTTCGGAAGGCGAGGACAGTACCAAAATAGTGTGGATAGCCACCGACAAGATTCGCCCCAACCGCGCCCAGCCCAGAGTAAATTTTGAGTCGAACGCCGCCCTGAGATTGGCGGATTCGGTAAGAAGATACGGTATACTCCAGCCGCTTACCGTGCGCGTCATTGAAAACGCCGCCGACGGGCGGTGCTTTGAGATAATTGCGGGGGAGCGGCGCTTCCGAGCCGCCGTAATGCTCCGAATGCAGAGTGTCCCCTGCGTCATAATGGAAGCGGACGAGCGCAAGTCCGCCGAGCTTGCGCTGGTTGAGAACCTTTTGCGACAGGACCTGAATTTTTTTGAAATGGCAAAGGCTATCCGCCGTCTTATCGACTCCTTTGATCTGACCCAGGAGGAGGTGGCAAAACGGCTGTCGCTTACCCAATCGGCGGTGGCAAACAAGCTGCGATTACTGCGTTTTGGCGAGGACGAACAGCAGTTCATTCTCGCCTCGGGTCTGACCGAGCGTCACGCCCGCGCGTTGCTCAAAATCACCGACGCCGACCTGCGCAAAAAGGCGTCCGAGCATGTTATAAAATGGCGAATGAACGTTTCCAACACCGAGCAATACATCGAGAGATTGCTGTCCGAGGAAAAGCAAAAAGCAGAGATAGAAAAGTCCCTGTCAAAGCCGAAAATGAAGCCTGTAATAAAGGACATTCGGCTCTTTTTCAACAGCGTCGATCACGCTGTTGACACAATAAAATCCGCGGGCATAGACATATCGTCCACCCGAGAGGAGCATGAGGACGAATATATAATTGAAATACGAGTGGCAAAGAATAAGAAGGTATAATAAAAGACCGCGGTTTAGCAAAACCGCGGTCTTTTATTATACGTCCCGTCTGCCCTCAAGGGCGCGGAAAAGAGTCACCTCGTCGGCGTATTCAAGGTCTGCTCCCACAGGCACGCCGTAGGCAAGTCTTGTCACCTTGATGCCAAGAGGCTTTAACAATCTTGAAAGGTACATCGCCGTCGCCTCTCCCTCAACGTTGGGATTGGTTGCAACGATGATCTCGCTTACACCCGGGTCCTCGCAACGCTCAAGAAGCTCCTTTATTTTCAGCTTTTCGGGAGTGATACCATTCATGGGCGAGATCGCACCGTGAAGCACGTGGTAAAGTCCCTTGAATTCCCGCACCTTTTCGATCGACATGACTGCGCGCGGATCCTCCACCACACAAATGACCGAGCGGTCGCGTCCCTCGTCCGAGCAAACGCTGCATTTTTCGGCGTCGGTCAGATTCTGGCACACGGGGCAAAGATGTATCTTCGTCTTTGCGTCGATGACCGACTGGGCAAAGTCCGCCGCCTCCTCTCCCGACATTTCAAGCACCGAAAACGCAAGGCGCATAGCCGTTTTTCTTCCGATCCCCTCAAGCCTGCCGAACTGCTCGGCAAGTCTCTGTAAGGGCTCTATGTATTCCGCCATCAGAAAAGACCGGGCAGGTTCATTTGACCCGTAACCTTCTGCATCTCGGCGCTGTTCGTGTCTTCAACACGCTTGATAGCCTCGTTTACTGCCGCAACAAGGATATCGGAGAGCGTCTCGGGATCGTCGGGATCGATGATCTCGGGCTTGATGTCAATGGCAAGTATCTCCTTCTTGCCGCTTATCTTTACTGAAACGACGCCGCCGCCTGCGCTTACGTCGTATTCGCGCCCGTCAAGCTCTGCCTGAAGGTTTTCCATATCCTCCTGCATTTTTTGCGCCTGCTTTAACATCGCCTGCATATTCTGCGGACCTGCGGATTTTGGAATGTTAGCTCTCATTTTTTATGTCCTCTCTTTATGTTTTAGCTGAATTTTTAATCGTTTATTTCGCCAATTATCTCGTCTAACGCGTCGTCGGCTTCGTCAAATTCTTCCATTCTATTGGCAACGTCAAAAACGATATTTGCCGCCGTCACGGGCTTTCCCTCGTTCTCCGAGATAATTAACGCCAGACGTTCCGTCACGTTCCTTCGAGCCTTTAGCATCTGCACTCCGAATTCGTTGTCAAGACGCAAGGTATAATTTCCGTCTTCTCCCCGATAAAGTCTCGACGACCGCAGAAAACCTGTGAGCGACGGGTCGGACGCACATATTTTGCTCACCGCGTCTGCCCAGAAAGGCAGGGCACGGTTGCGCTTTGTTTTTGGCATTGTCTGGGGAGCAGGTACGCTCGGCTGCGCCCCGTGCTCCTTTTCCGCAGGTTTTTCCTGCGTTTTTTCAGGAGCTTTCTCCATCGGAACACTTTCCGCCTTTGCAATGGATGCGGGGGCAAAATTGCCGCTCTTTATTCTTTCCTCAAGCGCCGCTATTCGGGAAAGAAGCGCCTCGTTTGAGGAGTCCAGCTTTTCGTCGCAAAGCCGCACCAAAGTCATCTCCGCGCACAGTCTCTTGGCACAATTTCCCTTTTGCATTTCACCCAATGCTCGGTCAATAAGCTTGCAATGGTATATAAGCGTTTCTTTTCGGAAAAGCTCCGCCACTCTTGCGGTTTCCCGCGCCTCGACCTCCGTTAGGTCAAGGTATTTGGGGGCTTCCTTTGAGGTCTTTGTCACCAGCATATCGCGGTAAAAATTAAGCAGGTCCTGCCAGAAGACCGCAATATCCTTTGACGATGCCGAAACCGTTGCGATCTGAGCAAAAATGGTTTCGTAGTCCTTTTCGCTGACCGCCTGTGCGATCTTCATGATACTCTCGCGGCCGCTGATACCAACCGACTCGTTGACCGACTCCACCGTAATTCTCTGTCTGCTTCCCGAGCAAAGCTCAAGCAGGCTCACCGCATCTCGCATACCGCCCTGGGCAATTCGCGCAATAAGCGCCGCCGCGTCGGGGCTGACGTCGATGCCGTCCGCTTCCGCAATTTTTAAAAGTCTCGCGGTGATAACGGGCACGGAAATTCTTCTGAAATCAAAGAGCTGGCAACGGGAAATGATAGTCGACGGCAACTTGTGCATCTCGGTGGTCGCCAAAATGAAAATAACGTGCGCAGGAGGTTCTTCAAGGGTCTTGAGCAGCGCGTTGAAGGCGCTGTTCGAGAGCATATGCACCTCGTCTACTATGTAGACCCTGTATTTAAGCATCGAGGGAGTATACACCACCTCGTCGCGAATGTCGCGAATATTATCGACGCCGTTGTTTGACGCCGCGTCCATTTCAAGCACGTCAATGGCGTTGCCTTGGTCTATCGCCTGACAGGACGGACATTTTCCGCAGGGATTTCCGTTCTGTATATCTTCACAGTTGACTGCTTTTGCAAGGATCTTTGCGCAGGTAGTCTTACCCGTTCCTCTTGATCCGCAGAACAGGTAAGCGTGAGAAAATTTTCCGCTTTGGCACTCGTATTTCAGCACTGAGGTAATATGATCCTGACCGCACACGTCGTCAAACGTAGTCGGCCGCCATTTTCTGTATAACGCCTGATACATATATTTACCTCCCAAAAACCAAAATTTGAGGCTGCAAAATAAGACCATACACCTTAAGATCGAGAATCACAGGCGGCTCACGCGCCTCTCTCTGCTCAAAGCAGGCGACCTCGCGGCACACCGGGTACACTGCTTAATGCTGCTTGGTTCCCCACCTGACATGGTTCACAGCTCCCGATTGCGCAAGACCCACTTCTCAACACAGGGAAAAGTGCAGAATTCTCACCAAGATCAACCCTCAAAAAAGGAATTCGCCCCTGCTATAGCGGATTTCAGGTACAGGGCTCCGCTACCGCCCCGGATAGTATGGCCTTATTTCACAGCCTTTTGAAACTACAATATTATAACAGATATTTATAAATTTTTCAAGTGTTTTTTTAAAAATTCCAAAACATGGCGCTTGCGTGCCGTTCAAACAAAAAACGATGGTGTTCAGCCATCGTTTCCTCGTTTTGGTTTGGTGGGGCCGACGACCTTTTATAAGGTAGCCGGAAGGGCATGGGGGACTTTTTTGAAAAAAGTCCCCCAAACATATTATCTTCTCTCGCCAAGCTCCTCAGTGTCTCTGAAAAGCAGAGAAATGCACCACACGGAAGCAAGGCCGACGACCGTGTAAATAATTCTCGACCAAAGAGAGGTCTGACCGCCAAAGATCCAAGCGACAAGGTCAAACTTGAAAAGTCCGATGCTTCCCCAGTTGGGGCCGCCGATAATGCTCAGCGCCAGGCAAATTCTGTCCATTAATACCATAATAAACTCCATTCTGCCGCCGCGGCGGCACGTTTTTTTACCTTTCGGTGAAGATGTATTTGTTTCTTCGCCTTTATTTTGGCACACAGAATCGGGGTTTATTCAGTTTTCTATAAAAAATTCGGAAAAATTCGGTGTAAAATCAGCCGTGGCTGAATCTGCGCCCTGAGAAAATCCCTCAAACCCAAGCTCGTCGGCAACCTTTAAGACGCTTTCGTACTCAAAGCTCGTAAGCCTTCGGCGCAAAGACGAAAACTCACCGCCATCGGGCAAAAAGTCGGGGGTGAACTGACGCATGAGGCTGATTCTCATGTCCCTGTCACCGCGAATATCCGCAATTTTCTTCAAAACCTCAATCGAATCGCGGCGGCAGCCGGGCAGCACCAGATGGCGGACGATAACGCCGCTTTGCAGAATGCCGTCCACGTCAAAAACGCACCTGCTCTGCTGACGAAGCATCTCGTCAAGAGCTGCGGTCGCCGCCTGCATATAATCGGGCGCGTTGGAATATTTTTTTGCAAGCTCACAAGAAAAATACTTAAAATCAGGCAGATAAATATCGATCAGCCCATCAAGTGTGCGTAAAGTTTCCACGCTCTCGTATCCGCCGCAATTGTAGACCACGGGAATACCCAGCTCACTCTTGTGCGCAGCCAAAACCCGCGAAATAACGTCAGCATAATGTGTAGGTGTCACAAGATTGATATTATGCGCGCCTTTGTCTCGCAAAGAGGCCATGATGTTCCACAGTCCGTCGGCGTCAAAGGCTCGTCCGACTTTGGTTTTCGGTCGGGAGATCTCACGGTTCTGACAGAAAACGCAGCCCATATTGCAGCCCGCAAAAAATATGGTTCCCGACCCGCGCGAGCCGCTTACGGGCGGTTCCTCCCACATGTGAAGCGCCGCGCGCGCAACCATAATTTCGGCAGGGGCGCCGCAGTAGCCGAGTTTTTCCGCGCGGTCCACCGCGCAGGCGCGGGGACATAAAGTGCAAAGTTTATTTTTCATCTTTTTTTGCGTACCTTTGAAGCTCGGAACGGTAAAATTCATGCAAGCAAAGCTCACACAGGTTGGCGCTTCCGACAAAAAATGGCGGGAGATTGCCGATAGCAAAGCGTTTTGAATAAGCGGAAAACTGCTCCTGCAGGTCCTCCCGAAGGTCAATAAACCCTTCTTTTGCCAAGGGGGTCTCATTTTCCGAAAAATTCAGCCAAATCCGTCGCTCGACAGAGGATCCAACCTTGATATCGGGCAGAATTTCAAACTCGGGCGCAGAAAATTCCAGCAGAACGTCTATTTTCTTTTCACGGCAGTTTTCAAGAAATTTGCCGATAGCGTAACGTCGGAAATCCCGCGCCTCTTCGGCAGAAATATTGCCGTCTGTGGCAATCGCACGCGTCAACGCGTTTTGGGCGTGGAAATAGTCGCTCTTGCCGAAATCCTCGGCGCAGAGCCCGCTCACGACCGCGAAGTTACAGCCTTTTTGGGTGAATCTCTCGGTCATGTGAATAAGCGCAGCGTCAAAGGCAGAAATGCAAGAAATACTCTCCCCGAAAGCCTTTTCCAGCGCCGTGAATTTCTTCTTATACCCTCTCTTGCCAACCGAAAATACCGAGTCGGGGCAAAGAACGGGAAATGCTGTCATATCAAGCTGTTCAAAGGGCGGAAGAGCACAAGAGATATGGGTCAGCACGCCTAATTTATTCACGCCGAAACGTTTCAAAAGGTCGGCGGGAGCAAGCGGTTTTTTTACAAGAAGCTCCGCGGTTTCCGTCCAGATCCTCTCACAGTTATTGACGGAAAGCGCCTCTTTTATCCCAAAAATCATGCTAAGTATAGCGCGGCAAACGTATTGCGCCACGTTGCCCTCAAAAAAGGGATAAACACGGCAAAGCTCACGGAATTTTTCAAAATCCGAGCCGTTCCCCGTAATATATTTTTCCTCTACGCCCGCGTGTCGCACAGCGGTCCGCACGTAACCCTCGCCCGAAAGCAAAATTTGGGCTATATTGGTCATGGGGCGGTTTTCCTGCAGAGCCGTGAAGTCTATCTTACTGCAAAGCTCAAAAATATCAAGATTCATTCGTAAAATCCCCTTTACGAAAATTATTACCTTAATTATAGCCTCCAAGGGGCGTAAAATCAAGTCGAGTGCTCAAATTTTGTGAAAATTATTGCAAATTTTATATACGTGTGTTATAATGATAAGAACTATAAGTGTTTCCCCCAAAAGTCACAAGGAAAGGTGATGAAAATGAACGATCTTACAAATTTCAGCCTGCTCTATCCCTCGCCCGAGTCTGCCGCCGCCCACTATGCGGGAAGCGACACCCCGGATATATCACTTTACGAGCTGGAGCAGCTTGGTCTGCTGGAAATTCTCGATCTTCGAAGCAGCGATATAAACGAATATCTCACAAGCGACCCCGCGGTCATGAAATACCGTCGGGAGATGTTTGAGGATATGCTTGAATGTGAGTCCCTTTCAAAGACTCTCAACTCCCTCATTCCCGTCCTTTCGGACATAGGCGAGCTTCGCCGTCTCGAATCGGACAGCGGTAATACCGAGGATTATCTCATGTGCATGACCGAGATCGAGCTTTACATCTCAAGCATCGACGTGCTTTCACGCGGTCTGCTTCCCGTGCGTGAAAAGCTGAAAAGCGCGGCGTTCAAGACTTTGGCGGACAAAATTGCCGAGCTCTCCGAGAGCGATTATTACAAGGAACTGAACAAAAAACTTTCCGAG
Source organism: Eubacteriales bacterium (assembly GCA_045651985.1). Lineage (GTDB taxonomy): Bacteria > Bacillota > Clostridia > Oscillospirales > CAG-272 > SIG710. The sequence continues at coordinate 163,309 of JAZRTK010000026.1, read as the reverse complement.
CTCACCGCGCGTGTGCGTGAAATTCGATCCGTGACTATCGGCGTCAATCTTGACGCGCAGCTCCGCGCCACCGAGGCAGGAGTTCTTTCCATAAACCCCGAGCCCTTCAGATCGGGGGATGTGCTGGAAAAGATCCTGCGTCTCAACTTCAAGGACGACGGGTACACATGTATAGCGAACATCGTACCGTTTGGCAAAAAGCAGTCGGACACCCAAAAGACCGCCCTTTCTCTGGCGTTCAACTCCGCTATAAACGACGTTTACAAGGCGTCTCTGCGCTCATGGAAGCGCATCGTACAGTCCTACGTTTTGGAAAACACCGATTTCCTGCTCAACCTCATGCCCGAGATCGAGTTCGTCTCCCGCGCAACGTCTATGATGCGCGAATTAAAAGACCGCGGCTGTCCGCTCTGCACACCCGAAATTGCCCCCGACGGCTCTCGTCTTTTCATGGCGGACGGTCTTTACAACCCGTGCGTTGCCCTGAAAATTGACGACGAGATAGTTCCAAACGACGTTGCCTTTGACGGCGAGTATTCAATTTTCGTCCTCACGGGACCTAACCGCGGCGGAAAATCGGTCATCACCTGCGCCGTAGGTTTAGCTCAGGTCATGATGCAGCTGGGTATGTTCGTGCCTGCAGAGAAGGCAACCATCAGCCCCGCCGATGCTATCTACACCCACTTCCCCACAGGCTCCGACGACACCATAGACAAGGGGCGTCTTGGCGAGGAGTGCGCGAGACTGACCGCGATCTTTGAGAAGATTACAGAGCGCAGTCTGGTGCTCCTCGACGAGTCTCTCTCGTCCACGGGCTCCTACGAGGCGTCCTACATCGCCGCCGAGGTTTTGCGCGGACTTTCACGGGTTGGCTGCCGCTGTCTTTTTTCAACCCACCTTCACGAGCTGGCAAGCGCCATTGATTCGATCAACGAGCAGGTGGAAAAGGACGGGGGCTCACGTATCGACACCTTGGTTGCGGGAATCGAGGAAGGCAAGCGCTCATTTAAGATCGTCCGCGCCAAGCCCGACGGAAAGAGCTACGCCCGCGACATCGCCCAAAAGTACGGTCTGACCTACGACAGCATCATAAAAAATCTGAAACAGAAAGGACAATAACTCATATGGATAAATTATTACAGCTTCTTGACGAGAACGCAACATATACGCCAAAACAGCTGGCGGCAATGCTTGAAATGACCGAGGCAGACGTTAAGGCGGCTATCGAAAAATACGAAAACGAGGGCGTTATCCTTGCGTACAAGACCATTATCGACTGGGACAAGACAGACCGCGAGTTCGTAAACGCGATCATTGAGGTCAAGATCACTCCCAAGCACGATTTCGGCTTTGACAAGGTGGCGGAAAAGCTTTCAAGCTATCCCGAGGTGCGCTCTCTGTACCTTATGAGCGGAGTCTACGACCTTGCAGTCATCATCGAGGGCAGAACGATACGCGATATTGCCTATTTCGTTACGCACAAGCTCTCCACTATTGAGGACGTTCAGTCCTGCTCCACCCATTTCGTGCTCCGCACGTACAAGGACAAGGGCATTACATACGGCCCTGCTGTAAAGGACGAACGAGGAAACTGCTTATGATAGACTATCAAAAGGTCTTATCTCCCGTGGCAACGGGTTTGAAGCCTTCGGGGATAAGAAAATTCTTCGACCTGCTTGACTCTATGCAGGACGTGGTGGGTCTGACCGTAGGTCAGCCCGACTTCGTCACCCCTTGGCACATTCGCGAGGCGGCTATCGAGAGTCTTCAGGCGGGAAAGACCTATTACACCTCAAACGCGGGCATTTACGAGCTGCGAAATGAGATCTCCAAATACCTCCGACGCCGCTTTGAACTGAAATACAGCGCCGACGAGGTGCTTGTGACAGTGGGTGGCTCCGAGGCTATCGACCTGGCTATCCGTGCCTGTGTCACCCCCGGCGACGAGGTCATTATACCTACCCCCTGCTTTGTTTGCTACGATCCTATCGTGCGTCTGGTTGGCGGTGTTCCCGTGACACTTGAGACACGATACGAGGATAAATTCAAGGTCAATCCCGAAATGCTCAAAAAAGCCATAACCCCAAAAACGAAAATGATCGTTTTGGCGTACCCCAACAACCCAACGGGCGCGATCATGACACGCGAGGAGCTTGAAGATATCGCTGACATCGTCCGCGACACCGACATCGTCATTCTTTCCGACGAGATCTACTCGGAGCTGACCTTCGGCCGCCGACACACGTCTATTGCTACTCTGCCAGATATGCGCGAGCGCTCTATTATCGCTTCGGGATTTTCCAAGGCTTACGCTATGACAGGCTGGCGAATGGGTTATATTGCCGCGCCTCATGAAATATTTGAGCAGATTCTGAAAATCCACCAATATTGCATTATGTGCGCGCCGACTACAAGCCAATTTGCGGCAATTGAAGCCGTAAAGAATGGCGACGAGGATATTGAGCGCATGAAGGACGAATACGACCGTCGCCGCCGTTATCTGCTCTCCAATTTCCGAGACATGGGAATCGAATGCTTTGAGCCTGAAGGCGCGTTCTACGCGTACCCCAACGTGGGCAAGTTCGGGCTTTCAAGCGAAGATTTCTGCCAAAAGCTTCTCTCCGACTTTCGCTGCGCCATCGTTCCTGGCACGGCTTTCGGCGAGGACGGCGAGGGCTTTGCGCGAATCTCCTACGCTTATTCGATCAAGCATATCGACTCGGCACTTGAGCGCATAGAAGCGTTCATAAAAACCTTGTAATATGAGAAAGATACTTATAACCGGCGGCTCGCGCGGCATCGGCGCCGCCTGCGTGAAAAAATTCGCTGACGAGGGCGCGGCGGTCTGTTTCGTTTACAAAAGCAGTCATTCCGAAGCCGAAAAATTATCAGAAGAAACAGGCGCCGCGCCAATCTGCGCCGATCTTACCGACAAAAAGCAGGCGGCAGGTGCCGTGAAAAAGGCGGCGGAGATCATGGGCGGAATTGATGTTCTTGTAAATAATGCGGGAGTCTGTCATTTCTCCCTTTTCTCAGACGAGACCGACGAGCAAATCGATCGGGTAATCTCCGCAAATTTGACTTCCGCCATGGTCTGTGCCCGCGAGGCGGCAAAATTCATGGTGGCACAGCACTACGGCAGAATAATTAATATCTCCTCGGTCTGGGGACTTTGCGGGTCCTCCTGCGAGGCTCTTTATTCCGCCGCAAAGGCAGGTCTGGTCGGCTTGACCAAGGCTTTGGCAAAGGAGCTTGGTCCCTCGTCTATAACGATAAACTGCATAGCCCCGGGGGTCATTGACACCGACATGAACGCGTCGCTTACTCAAGAAACTCTTGACTCCTTGGCGCAGGAAACACCCCTTTGCCGTATCGGACGCCCCGATGAGGTGGCGGACGCTGTATTTTTTCTGGCAAGCGAAAACGCATCGTTTATTACGGGACAGATCATCGCCGTTGACGGCGGTTTTGCCCTTTAAAACAAAATTTTATTTCAAAGGTAGGTAACATAAAATGGGTTGCACACACGATTGTTCAAGCTGTTCAAGCGCCTGCGCTTCAAAGCAGCCTGACAGCCTTATCGAGGCATTAAATGATCTAAGCTCTGTAAAGCACGTTATCGGCGTCGTCAGCGGAAAGGGCGGTGTCGGTAAGTCCCTTGTGACCTCCATGATGGCGGTCAACATGCAAAGACGCGATTTCAAGTGCGCTATCCTTGACGCGGACATCACGGGTCCCTCTATCCCCAAGGCGTTCGGCATCAAAGAGAGAGTTGCGGGCAACGATATCGGACTTATCCCTCCCTCCTCCACCACGGGAATTGACGTAATGTCGGTCAACCTGCTCATGGACAACGAGACCGAGCCCGTGGTTTGGCGCGGACCTGTTATTGCGGGCACGGTAAAGCAGTTCTGGAAGGACACCATCTGGAACGACATCGACCTGATGTTCGTTGACTGCCCTCCCGGTACGGGCGACGTCCCTCTGACCGTGTTCCAGTCCATTCCTCTTGACGGGATCATTATCGTCAGCAGTCCTCAGGAGCTGGTTTCAATGATCGTACAAAAAGCGGCAAACATGGCAAGCATGATGAACATTCCCGTGCTCGGCGTGGTTGAAAACATGAGCTACGTCAAGTGTCCCGACTGCGGCAAGGAAATAAAGGTGTTCGGTGACAGCCACATTGAGGATATCTGCCGAAAGTTCGGTTATCCTCTGCTTGGCAGGATCCCCATGGATCCCAAGCTGGCGGCACTTTGCGACCGCGGCATGATCGAGCTTATGGAAAACGACTATCTTGACCCCGCTGCCGATCTGCTGGAGGCGTCATTCAAGTAATTCAAAGGAAAAGGCATGCCGCAAGGTATGCCTTTTTTGCCCGTTTTTTACTTATTTTCAGATTGTGCTTGAAAAATTTCCCACAATATGTTATAATAAATCCGTATATGCAAATCTCCGCGCCGACGTCACGGAAAATCACAAAGAGGTACACCATGTTGAAAGATAAAAAAGTTTCTTATTCGGGCATTCAGCCAAGCGGAAATCTGACCATCGGTAACTATTTGGGAGCTCTGCGCAATTTCTCCCGCTACAGCGAGGAATACCAGACCTTTTACTGCGTGGTTGACATGCACGCAATTACCGTTCGCCAAGTCCCCGCAGAGCTCAGGCGACGCACCTACGAGACTTTGGCGCTCTACATCGCCGCGGGTCTTGACCCCGAGAAAAACACGCTTTACGTTCAGTCCCACGTGCCCGCTCACGCCGAGCTTGCATGGATACTCAACTGCTACACAATGTTCGGCGAGCTTTCGCGCATGACACAGTTCAAGGACAAGAGCGCAAAGCATTCCGACAACATAAACGCGGGTCTTTTCACCTACCCCACCCTCATGGCGGCAGACATCCTGCTCTACCAGACAGACGTCGTTCCCGTGGGAATCGACCAAAAGCAGCACGTTGAGCTGGCTCGTGACATCGCGGGACGCTTCAACCAGGCTTATTCCGAGACCTTCACCATTCCCGAGCCCATTATCTCAAAGAGCGGAATGAAGATCATGTCGCTTGCCGACCCCACAAAGAAAATGAGCAAATCGGACGAAAATGCAAACGCCATCGTTTACATTCTGGACGACAAGGACACAATAATAAGAAAATTCAAGCGCGCAGTAACCGACAGCGACACCTGCGTTCGCTACGGCGAGGGCAAGGACGGAATCAACAATCTCATGTCCATTTACTCCTGCGTAACGGGCAAGAGCTTTGAGGAGATTGAGCGCGAGTTCGACGGCCGAGGCTACGGCGACTTCAAGTTGGCGGTAGGCGAGGCGGTTGCGGACACTCTGGCACCCGTTCAGACCGAGCACGCCCGTCTGCTTTCCGACAAGGCGTACCTTGAGACTGTTATGAAAAACGGTGCCGACACCGCCGCTTACTTTGCTCAAAAGACGCTTTCAAAGGTCAAGAAAAAGGTAGGATTCCTCATCTGATACGTCCTCAAAAAGAAAGGATAATCGATCATGAAAACTTTGATACAAGGACTCATGGCGGCGCTTTGCGCGGGACTTCTCTCCTACTGCTGCACTCCGCTGATAAGAGTCCTGGCATACAGACTGCGTGCGGTGGACGTCCCAAAGGACGACCGCAGAATGCACAAGGTCCCCACCCCCAGAATGGGAGGAGTCGCCATTTTTATCGGCATTTGCCTTACGATACTTGCGTTCTGCCGTCCCTCCAACTTTATCACGTCTGCTCTCTATGGCACGCTGATAATGGTTGTTATGGGCGTTTTTGACGACATTTTCTCGCTCAACGCTTTTCTGAAGCTCGGAATACAGGTCGTCGCCGCGCTTTTAGTGGCGCTGAACGGCGTTTGCGTTGAATTCATATCTATCGGAGACAAGTTTTACTCCTTTGGCAACTGGTCTATACTCATTACCATCATATGGATCGTGGCGCTGACCAACGCCCTCAATCTTATCGACGGTCTTGACGGCCTTGCTTGCGGAGTTTCCATAATCTGTTCCATTTCATTGCTTTTTGTCACTCTTATAGTCGGGGACGTGCAGGCGGCCCTTATTACCGCAATTATCGTTGGCGCGTGTCTGGGCTTTATGCCCTTTAACATGCACCCCGCAAAGATATTTATGGGCGACAGCGGTTCTCAGCCCTTGGGATTCCTCTTGGCGGTCCTTTCGGTTCAGGGCATCTTCAAGACATCAACGGTCCTTTCCTTCCTTATCCCCCTGTCGATCTTTGCGCTCCCCCTGCTTGACACCACGTTTACGATTTTCCGTCGGATCTTGCACGGAAAATCCCCCTTTTCCGCCGACCGCGGTCACATTCACCATCGGCTTATCGGTCTGGGCTTCGGCCAGAAAAAAAGCGTACGGATCCTCTATTCTGTATGCGGAATAATGGGTTGCGCGGCAGTCTTGCTCTCCCTTGAAAAGTACGTTCCCGCGGTCATTATGCTGGTTGCGGGCGTGGCTCTGTTTATTGCCAGCGCAGGCGTTTTCAAGCGTCCTCACCTTCGTCCTCTGACAGGGCTTTTCGACCAGATCGACGCTATCGAATCGGGTGTCAAAACAATGGACGAGGCAAAAGCCGCCGACATTATCACAAAAAAGTCCGAGCCGACCGATTTGAAAAGCGAGAAATAAAAAATCCGAAAGGAGATCTCCCGAAATCCATGGCAAACAGACGAAAACAACCCGAGCAAACGGGCGCGACGGGGAAAATATCCCGAGGTGGTGCCGTCGGTGCCGTAATTATGATCTTCGCGGCAGTGTTCATCTGCGTCGTGGCGATTACTCTCCTGTATACTGTAGGCAGCGGAGCCATGAACTCAAAGGACCATGACCCAAAGGATACCGAAGACAAAACCGATATTCGGCAGATAGAGGAACAGTTAAAGGGGCATTTTTACGACGAGCTTGATCACGTCCCCGCCCCCGATCTCTCGGACGCCGAGGCATTTGCTTCGTATGTCACCAAGACCTCATATTATAGGGAATGCACCGTAGTGCGTTCCGACGGGGAGAACCAAACCGAGCAGACTCTGCAGATACTTCGCGATGGAGATCTTTACAATATCCGCACCATAGAAAACGGCGTTCTGGTCGAGACTCTCATCTCGGACGGAAAGCAAGCTTGCATCACAAATGAGATAACGGGCAGCGTTTCATTTTGCCCCTTAGGTAAGGAATTTACGGTCGAAAACCTTGTAGGTATAACCGACCACCAAGATCTTACTTCATTGGTGTCCGATTATTCGGCAGGCGGCGACCGCCGCGTGCAGACGGGACTTTCCTCAATGTCCCTTTCAATGATCCGAGGCAAGGGTCTGAATATGCTGGTCATAAATTTGACGCGGGAAGCTACGGGCGCCCGTGAAACCTACTACTATTACCTCGATTACGGCTACGTTTACCACAGTACGGTTACGCTAAACAAGGCGACTGTCTATTCCCAGAACACCACCGTGTTTACGGTAGATATATCGGAGTACAAAAAATCCGACTCCTTCGCTTTTCCCAAAGCGTAAAATGTAGCGGTGACAGATGTCACCGTCCCCCTTTAAAAAGGTGGTCGGACACCCCAAACATAAAAGAAAAAACGACGGTGCGTAGCCGTCGTTTTTTGCTGTCTGCCGAAAAAGGCAGACCCCTGCCGCGGCAGGGGGCTCCTTAATCAATAATTTAATTTGGTTTGTATGTTTGAAATTAAGCTGCGAATACCTTCTTGCCTGCGTAAGCTGCGCCTACGAGAGCAACGATAGCAACTACGCCGATTGCCCAAGCCGCAACGTTTGTCTCGGGAGATGTTGCTGCGCCTGTGTAGATAACTGCGATGTATGCTACGTTATCGGAAGATACGGGAACTGTCGCGGAAACGTTGGAGCCTGCAACTGTTGTTGTAACAGGTGTGTAAGCCTTTGTTGCGGGATCGTAGGAAACGATCTTGGGAGCGTTTGCCTCTGTGATACCGGGAACATTCAGTGTTACTGTTGTTGTCTTGACAGTTGCCTTAGCTGCAGCGGATGCGCTGATGGTCGCAACTGTGGGAGCTGTGTTCTTGAGAACTGTCTCACCGGTAAGGATCTTAACACCGGCCTCGCTCAGAACGAGCTTTGCGCCCTGGAAGAGCTTGTAATCAGCTACGCCAACCTTCTCCTTAATGCCGGCAGGTGTGCTGATAGGAGCGATCCAGTTAACTTTTGTGTCCTTAATGACCTCGAGATCGAATTCTTCAGCAAGCTTTTCAACAGCCTTAGCCGAAAGGTTACCACCCTCAACCTCAACGCCTGCAACATCTGTCAAGGTAAGATCACCAACAGGGCTGTTTGCAGCGAAAGCAGTTGTAGCGAAGCAAGCTACGAGCATTGTGACAACTACGAGCAGGGAAACTAACTTTTTCATAATTTTTTCTCCTTTGAAATATAAAATTATTGATTTACCTTTTGGGAATTTATAAGCACAGCCAACACAAGAAACCTCTTTGAGGAAGTCTTCATGCAGGTTGACAGTGTTAGAATTTTATCGGTGTCAAGGTCTATCTCGACACTTCGGTCAATAACGGCGCGGGGGTCCTTGACCGCCATCACATCCGCAATAAATCGCTCATGAGCATCGTCCCCTCGATAGGAGCGGAGCACATGGCGCGTGCTGAAGGGCACCGCCGCGAATATCTTATATTCAAGCACCTGATCGGGAGTGTAGACGTACACGCTTTGGTGATGCCCGAAATATTCCTTATCCGTGTAGTTGAGCAGAGTGCCGAACTTGGAGTCGTCAAACATATAGTGACCGTACAGCACCGTGTTTTTATCGGTGAAATCGCGGCTGTTGTAATTCTCCGAGAATACGCAGCCCGAAACGTCATATTTGCCGTTTACGGATCGGCGTACGTAATAACTGTTGTTCTTAGGGTGCTGCACCACGGGGTAAGCAAGCTTCGTCTCGGGTATTTCCACCCAGGCGTAAACGTTTTCGGAAACGCCGCGGAGAATATCGAAGTCTATCACGACCTGCGTCTTTATCTCCTCGTTTTCTGCGGGGGGTGCCGAGGGAGTGTCCTCTCCCTGAGCGGTATCCGTTTGCAGAGGCGCCGAGGGAATAGGTATTTCAACTCTTGCCTGATCGTAAACGTTGTCAAGAGAAGCGTTCAGAATGTAGTGGTAAGCCGCAAAGCCGAAGCACGCGGCAAGAACAAGGCAAAAGAGAATGAACAGACAAAGCCACAGTATCTTACGGGTTTTGGCTTTCGTAAACATTTTTAACCTTCTTTTACGTAGAAAATATCAATTATCATGCGATAGAGCTCGTCGGCATCGGGGTAGAACATATCCGAGTTTTCCTCGCTGTCCTCCTGACCGCCGTAGACGGTTTCGCCCGCAATAGAGCGGAACTCTATGGTGTAGCCCGAAATTTCCGTCGCCAGATAAACTGCCTCGGAGGCGGTAATATCGGTGCATGAGCTTTCAATAACGGTACTATAGATATCACCGACCAGGGAAAAGTCGCCCAGCATCTTCTTTTTCGCCTGCTCCACAAAGAGCCTAAGGTACTCCTGATGGCGAGCAAGTCTTGACGCGTTAGTCTCGTCTCCAACTCCCGTTCTGGCGCGGAGATAGAGCACCGCCTCTTCCCCCAAAAGCTTCAGGGTCGTGCCTGCCGCATATTCCTTTTTATCAAGCTTCATGTCCTCAGACAGGGTCACCGTGACTCCGCCGATCATGTCGTTTACAATCGCCACCGCAGGCATTGCCAGCGCATAGTAGCCGTTGACGGGAACACCGAACAGAAGCTCGGACACCGCAGCTGACGTCAGCTCAATGCTTTTTTCTCTGCCGTCCCCATAGGAATAGGCTCTTGCTATCTGCGTATCTGACGTGCCAAGAGGTGCGCCCTCGCCATCGTAAGCCTTTACGGGAACCACTGTATTTCGGTCGATCTGAAGAACGGTCAGCTTGGATTCCTTTTCATCAAGCACCCCAAGCAGAATAACGTCGGAAAACCCTCCGCCCGCATACTCATGGTCGGGGTTGCCAAGCTCATCCTTGTCGATTCCAACAAACAAAAAATTGGTCAGGTCCTTATTATAGCGATAGGTCTCGCCGTTAAGCCTTATGACCTCGGGGTCGTAGATATAATCATAATACTTATCGGGGTCGTCACGTCTGTCCGCAAGATTGCTCTTTCCGATCTCGCGCATGGCAAGCACGACACCCAACACAGTTCCCGCAACAACGATGAAGACCGCAAGCAAGCCTGCGGTAATTATCCTCAGAAACTTGAGTGTCTTGTTTGACTTGGTCGCTTCTGTTTCTTCGACCTTATTTTCTTCAATCTTATCCGTCAAAGAAACGCCTCCCGACTCGTATTCACACCAATTATATCACCCAAAATCTGCCTTGTCAAGGGGTTAAGTTAATAAAATTTGTGCCCAAATTATTTTTGTGTGTCTATCGGGGCGAAATTTCGGCAAAAGACGTTAGCCGTGTCGAAAAAGCAAGACTTGGGACGGGTTTTTCACCTAAAAAGTCAATTCCAATATTTTCTATCGAGGCTCCGATAGCGAATAGCCTCGGCGATATGTTCTTCTTCCACATTTTCGGAAAGCGCAAGGTCAGCGACGGTGCGTGAAACGCGGATAATTCTGTCAAACGCGCGTGCGGAAAGACCGCAAACCTCAAAGGAAGAGCGCAAAAAGGACAGCGCGCCGTCGGTTATATTCAGAAGAGCTCTTGTCTGTGAGGGGGTCAGCTGTGCGTTGCAGTACGTCCCTTTTTCCGCAAATCTCTTTTGTGCAAAGGCGCGGGCGGCAATGACGCGGGCACGGACAGCAGAAGACGGCTCGGAGGGGGCAAAGTTGGTCAGTTCGTCCATAGACAGTGCGGGCATCTCCACCTGAATGTCGATTCGGTCGAGCATGGGACCGCTTATTTTCGATATGTAGCTCTTCACCGCCCCGGGCGGGCAGGTACACTTTTTGAGCGGATTTCCGAAATTTCCGCACTTGCATGGGTTCATAGCGCAGACAAGCATGAAATTGCAGGGGTAGGTAACACGTCCGTTTACACGGGTGATAGTCACACGGCCGTCCTCAAGAGGCTGGCGCAGACCGTCGAGAACCGATTTATTATATTCGGGCAGCTCGTCGAGAAACAGCACGCCGTTGCCCGCAAGGGACACCTCGCCCGGCACGGGATTTACTCCTCCTCCAACCATGCTGGCAGAGCTCATTGTGTGGTGAGGCGAACGGAAGGGTCTGCGGGAGACAAGCGACGTTCCCGCGGGCAAAATTCCCGCCACCGAGTGGACCTTGGTAGTCTCGACAGCCTCCTCAAAGGTAAGGGGCGGCAGTATAGAAGGAAGACGCTTTGCAAGCATGGACTTGCCCGTGCCCGGAGGTCCGATCAGCAGGATATTGTGTCCTCCCGCTGCCGCCACCTCCATGGCGCGCTTTGCAGCCGCCTGACCCTTAATATCGCAGAAATCAAGGTCAAAATTACTGAATTCCTGTGTAAAATATTCTTTGTCGCAGCTGTACGCCGTCAGGGGCTTTTTGCCCGTCAGGTGGTCTACAAGCTCGGGTATTCCGGGAACGCCGTAGACGGTGATTCCGCCAACCACCGCCGCTTCCGCGGCGTTCTCTACAGGCGCGTAAAACTCGGTAAAACCTTCAGCTTTTGCGGCGGCGCACATACACAGCACTCCGCGCACGGGGCGTACGCGCCCCGATAAGGACAGCTCGCCCACAAAGCATTTTCCGTCCAGCCTGTTTTGTGCACCTTTGAGATATCCCGTGCTTCCGAGGATTCCCAAAAGTATGGACACGTCAAAGCCCGAGCCCTCTTTTCTTCTGTCGGCAGGCGCAAGATTGACTGTCACCGTTCCCTCGGGAAATGGAAATCCGCTGTTTTCGCAGGCGGTGGCGACACGCTCCTTTGCTTCCTTTATTGCCGCATCGGGAAGTCCCACTATATCGAATTTAGCCAGCTTGTCCTGGTGGTCGCACTCGACGGTAACGATATAGCCGTCGATACCCATACTGCCGGCGCTGTAAACTGAGGTCAGCATCTTTTCTGCCTTCCTTTCATAATTTCTTTAATTATAAGTCAATGGAACGCTTTTGTCAAGAAAACTTTGCCGCAAAATACCTGTCGCCATGGAAAAATATTGACATTAAAGCACTTTTGGGGTATAATATACAGTCAAGGGACGGTTTCAGACACCTTCCCGGGAGGTATTCATTATGGCAATCAAAAAAACAGGACTTAACACACTAAAGCTCACACAGACCGCGATACTTTCCGCCGTTATCATCATGATGGCGTTCGTTCCCTTCCTGGGATACATACATCTCGGTCCTCTTTCCGCCACCACTCTGGTAATTCCCGTGGCTATCGGCGCGGCGGTCATCGGACCCGGCGCGGGCGCGTTCCTCGGACTCATTTTCGGCGCGACCAGCTATATTCAGTGCTTCGGTCTTGACGCATTTGGAACTACTCTGAACGAAATTAATCCCTTTTTCACACTTGTAATGTGCTTTGTTCCCCGAATCCTGATGGGACTTCTGACGGGTCTCATTTATAAGTCGGTGACAAAGCTGTCCCCTCTTGCAGGCGCGGTCACCTGCTCTATTGCGGCCCCTGCGCTTAATACCGTGTTCTTCGTGGGCGCATTGATGCTTTTCTTTGGTACGTCCGACTACATCATGAGCTTCGGCGACAGCTTTATCGCCATCGTTGCGGTGCTTGTCACCTGGAACGCTGTGTTCGAGCTCGTGACAACGGGTGTTCTCGGCTCGCTCATCTCGCCCCTCATCGTTAAGCTTGAAAAGAAGTTCAAGAAATAATGGCAAAGATAGACCTAAAAACTGCCGCCACACCCGCACTTGCATATCTGGGTGACTGCGTCTTTGAGTTGAGAGTGAGACAAGCGCTTCTCGAAGCGGGTCTGTCAAGTTCAAAGCACTTAAACTCCTCAGCGCTCTCATTTGTACGCGCTCCCGCCCAGGCAAAGGCGGCAAAAATAATACTTGAAGTCTTGACCGAGGAAGAAGAAGCCTTTTTCCGACGCGGTCGGAACATGGGTCACACCAACGTGCCAAAAAGCGCCACCGTATCCGAATACCGCATGGCGACGGGGCTTGAGGTGCTCATGGCTTACCTGCACATAGCAGGAAAAAACGACAGAATAGACGAGCTTTTCCGCCTTGGCTTTGCCGAGGAGCTTGAGGCTCTGACACAAAAAGACTAAAAAAAGAGGTTTATAAAAACATGGAAAACATCAAGATCAAAATCACCGTCCGCGACTACGGAGAAATGGAAGCAGAGCTTTATCCCGACAAGGCCCCCAAAACTGTCGAAAACTTTGTTGCCCTTATCAAAAAGGACTTTTTCGCGGGGCTTATCTTTCACCGCGTGATCGAAGGCTTTATGATACAGGGCGGCGGCTACACAGAAAAGTTTGAGGATACCGATGCCGAGTCTATCTACGGCGAGTTCGCCGCAAACGGATTTCCTCAAAACGACATCAAGCACAAGAGAGGCGTTCTCTCCATGGCGCGCACCATGATCCCCGACTCCGCTTCCTCTCAGTTCTTTATCATGCACCGCGACGCACCACACCTTGACGGTCAGTACGCGGCGTTCGGCGCTCTGACAAGCGGCATTGAGGTCGTGGACAAGATCGCGTCGGTCGCAACCGACTTTCAGGACTGTCCCAGATTCCCCGTTGTGATCGAAACGATTGAAATTATATGAGCGCTTGGGGTGCTTTTGACCCCCGTAAAACTTTAAAAAAGGAAATTAAACAGACGTATTATTGTTATAAAAAACGACGGTGTTCCACCGTCGTTTTTTACTATTTGGTTTGGCAGGTCCGACCGCCTTTTTAAAGGGGGACGGCAAAAGCCCCGCGTGCTTATTCTTCCTTGCTTTCGACATACCTCTTTGCCTGCGTGGAGAAAAGCTCGTAGTATTTACCGCCCGCCGCCATAAGCTCGGCGTGCGTGCCCTCCTCGATGACCTTTCCGTACTCAAGCACCACGATCTTTGACGCGATAGTTGCGCTGGAAAGTCTGTGGGAAACGAAAATTGAGGTCTTGTTCTCCCTGAGCATATCGAACTGGGTATATATCTCCTGCTCCGCCAAGGGATCAAGAGATGCCGTAGGCTCGTCAAGTATCAGAATGTCGTGGTTGCTGTAGAACGCGCGGGCGATCGCAAGCTTTTGCCACTGACCGATAGAAAGCTCGGTGCCGTTTTCCTCAAAGTGGCGCATGAGAGGCGTATCGTAGCCGTCGGGCAGACGGGAAATGAAATCGTCCGCATCGCCCAAGGTCGCGGCGCGCCGGACGTCGCCCTCCAACGCTTCGCGGCTGACGTCACCGAACTTTATGTTTTCCGCAACGGTAAACGCGTACTTTCCGAAGTCCTGAAAAATGATACCGAACGTCTTATAAACGTCCTCCACCGCGTATGATCGCAGATCCTTGCCGTCAAGCAGGATAACGCCCTCGGTGGGGTCGTAAAGGCGGGTGAGAAGTTTTATTAGCGTGGTCTTTCCCGCACCGTTCAGTCCCACAAGCACGACCGTCTCGCCCGGATTGAATTTCAAGTTGATGTTTTGAAGAACGGGCTTATCCGAGCCCGGATAGGAAAAGCTGACGTTGCAAAATTCAATTGAATGAGGCTCGCCGTACTTGACCCGCTCGGGCACGTCCACGTTCGGTGTGACCGTAGGCTGTTCGTTCATAAATGACATAAGGTTGTCAATAAAGAGCGTACCCTCGTAGACAGACGCCGAGGTGGAGATGAGAGAGGAGACCGAGTTTCCGATGCTTGTGATAGCGCCTATATAGAGCGAATAGTCACCGATAAGAATTCTCCCCATGAACACCATAAACGCAAGCATTGCAAAAAAGATGCCGTGGGTGGCGGTGGAAATGGCGGAGATCGCCACGTGCCAGACGCTCTCGGACAAAATGAGCTTCCGAAGACCTTTAAAATAAATTTCAAAGATGGATTTGAAGCGATCTATCAGAACGTCACCAAGCCCATAGATCCTCAGCTCCTTTGCCATGTCCTTGTTTACCATGGTGTTGCTGTAATAGTTCATCTGGCGGCGCTCCTTTGAGCGGAAGCGCATATAGTAAAAGTTCTTTGTACGGAAAGCAAGACTGATTATAGCCGAGGGAATAGAAACCGCGATGATGACCAGCGCCGACCACCACATTCCCGGGGCGGTGACGAGCACCACAACAAATGAAACGAGGGTTATCATGGTGCTGATAATGCCGAAGATCGACTGGATCACCTGAAGCGGTCTGTGTCCCGCCTCACGGTTGGCGTTCTCAAGCTTTTCGTAGAATGCGGGCAGGTCGAAGGCGGCAATATCCGTCTCCTTTGCCTTCTGCATGATGCGGATACGCACCTGCATGGTCACGCGCTCGCCCGCTATCTTCGTAATAGCGCCCGACACCTGCCATATGACCGTGTTGAATATTCCCAGCACCGACATGGCAATAAGCAGAAAAAGTATATTGTCGGAGGAGAAGCTGAGGGTGGTAAAGGCATCAAGCCCCTCTCCTTTACCGTGCATGGTCTGCAAAGCGTTGATAAGATATTTTGAAACGTAGGTCAGAACAACGGGAATGAAGCCCTGCAGTATGGTGACCAATGTCAGCGCCGCAAATATCCATCTGCCTGTTTCGTTAACGAGGCGGAAAACGTAGATAAGTCGGGAGAAAAATCCGCTTATGACCTTTTTCAGGTAAGACGGAACTTCCTTTATGCTCTTTGGCTTTGTAACTTTTTCATATTGGTACGTTCTCGGAGGCATTTCCTGAAAATCTCCTTTTCACAATTAATTAAATAGAGTATATCATAAAAGAAGCAGTTTTACAAGTAACCAATAAAAATTTTGCCTTTTCTATTGAAAAAAAAGGCAAAGTAAGATACAATAGACAAAATGAAAGCGAAAGGGTGGATCAATTTGAAGAAATATTTAGGTGCGGCGGATATACTTCTGCCCGATTTTGATAAGATAGACGGTCAGCGCTGGGCAGTGGTCGCCTGCGACCAGTACACGAGCGAGCCTCAATATTGGGAGGGCGCGGCAGCAGCCGCTTCCGACAGCCCATCCACCCTGAAAATAATTCTTCCCGAGGTATATCTCAGCGAGACCGAGGAGCGTGTTCCCAAGATCAACGCGGAAATGGAGCGGTATCTGAAAAACGTACTCGTTTCCCACCCCGACAGCATGATTTTCCTCGAAAGAACACAGCGGGACGGCGTTATCAGACGCGGTATCATCGGTATGGTCGACCTTGAGGACTACGACTACAACCGTGCCTCCCAATCCCTTATCCGCGCAACCGAGGGCACGGTGCTGTCCCGTATCCCTCCGCGCGTTAAAATACGCCGCGACGCCCCCATCGAGCTTCCACACGTTATGCTCCTTCTTGACGACCCCGAAAAGACTGTGATCGAGCCGCTTACGGCAAGGAAAGGCGAGCATGAATGTGCTTACGACTTCGACCTTATGTGCGGCGGCGGTCACGTAAAAGGATTTTTCCTGCCGGCGTATGAGCAGGACAGAATAAACGAGGCGTTATCCGCCCTCGTCACCCCCGAAAAGATGACCGAAAGATACGGCAAGAACGATTTTGCTCCCCTGCTTTTCGCCGTGGGTGACGGAAACCACTCTCTTGCAACAGCCAAGGCCTGCTACACCGAGCTTAAAGAAAAGATAGGCGAGGAGGAAGCGAAAAAGTCGCCCGCGAGATACGCCCTTTGCGAGGTGGTAAATCTCCACGATGATGCTTTGCAGTTCGAGCCTATCTACCGAGTCGTTTTCAACGTTGACCCCGTTGACGTTATAAACGAGCTCAGAAAATACGTTGATCTTCTGCACGGCAACGCGCCTGTGCAAAAGGTCAAAACGGTAAGCCGTATTTTTGACGGCGAATACGAGATACCTCACCCCGAGGCACAGCTGACGGTGGGCACGCTTCAGAACTTCCTTGACGAATACGTAATATCCCACCCCGACGCCGAGGTGGACTACATACACGGTCAGGACTCGCTGACGGCACTTGCAAAAGGGGAAAACGCAATCGGTTTCATCTTTGAAGGCATGGAAAAGAACCAGCTTTTCAAGACCGTCCTGTGCGACGGCGCACTCCCGCGCAAGACTTTCTCCATGGGTCACGCCCACGACAAGCGATATTACCTTGAATGCAGAGGGATAAAATAATTCAATAAAAAAGAGCCTTGAAAAAGGCTCTTTTTTATTTGTCCCCGTCAGGTTTCGGGACTTCGATGACACCTTCATTTTTCTCAAAGGCTTTGATCTCCTGTCTTATAAGAAAGAGTATCTGTCCGTTTGCCGAGCGTCCGTAATATTTTGAGATGTAGTGCAGCTTGTAATGAAGTTCGGGGTCTATCTCTATCCCAAGATGCTTATTCTTCTTGTTTCTCATAAAATATCTCCAAAAAAACTTAATGTAAGTACATTTTAAGATTATTTTGTGCTATAATGTTGTAAGTATATTTGAATTAAGTACATAATATTTGGAGTAATTATGAAAATTGCAATCATTGGATCGAGAAAAATAACTGCACCCGACATAGAAAAATACGTTTCTTCGTGTGACGAAATAGTGTCGGGCGGTGCGCTTGGTGTTGACACCGCAGCGGCGGAATATGCACGAAAAAACGGATTAAAGCTCACCGAATTCTTGCCGCAGTACGACCTGTACGGGCGGGGTGCGCCTATCGTGCGCAACCGTCGGATAGTTGATTTTGCAGACGAGGTGGTGGCGTTTTGGGACGGGAGGTCAAAGGGAACCTTGTCGGCTATTGAATATGCACGAAAGAGCCAAAAGCCCTGTCGGGTGATTTTGTGTGAGTAATTGTACGCCCCCACATTGTCGAGCTTTTCAAAGTTTTCCGAGAATTTCAACCGCACCTTGCTCGATTATGCACCTTCCGTGCTCGGTTATGTATGCGTCAAGACAGGCGGGGTTCACTCTCTTTGAAAACTCCTCGCCGTGGGCAAATTCACAGCCTGCGGGCAAAGAGAGATAGTAATTTCCTCTGTCGTCGCGAAACGCCTTGCCCTCACGTCGGCAGTCGGCGCGGCAATTGTAAAGATATCGGCAGACCGCCAACATATTTTCAAGACTGTCAAAACCGTATGCGTCACCCGTCTGCCTTTTCACGTCAGTTCTTGACAGGGTGCCCACCTCAAAAAAATCTCCTTTCCTGTCGCCCAGCTTCGTAACGAAGACCTCACAGCCGCCGCCCCGTGACGGATACATCTGCACAAAGATCCTCTCTCCCCGAGTATCAAAACCGCTTATCTCGCGGGCATAAGACAGCATCTGACGGAAGGCGCGCCGCGTTTCGTCCTTTGAATAGTCGGTATCCTCTCCGTCAAGGGAGTATTTTATCATGTCGGTCTCGCTGAGCATTATCTTCAATTTGTTCTCGCTTATCTGTATAAGTTCCATATAAAAAAGAGAACTCCTTTCCTCTTTAACATTATAGCTTGAAAAAGCGTTTTTGTGTATCCCTAAATTTCTGGTAATTTTGAGGGCAGTCACTTGACGCATTGCAAAATGTGTGGTACAATGCACCTGTTAAAAAAGTTCTTTGGAGGAAATATGAACTCTTACGCCCCGAGCAACGCAGGAAAGCACTTTTGCGACCTGTTTCCCGTCAATTGCGGTCAACAGGTGTGCGCCCCCTCTCACGCTTTTGGCCCTGCCGTGCGAGACCACTATTTGTTGCATCTGGTCACCTCGGGCAAGGGAAGCTTTACCATTCTGGGAAACACCTATACTCTGGGCGCGGGCGAGTTTTTCTTTGTTCCGCCCGACACCTTAAATTACTGCGAGGCGGACGCCGTCGACCCCTGGAGCTACACCTGGGTAGGAATGAAGGGCGACCTGCTTTCCTCTTTTTTTGAGGGTGCGGGCATTTCGGCTGAAAATCCCGTTGGCAAATTTACCCCCGAGCTTTACCGTCTCGCAAAGGAAATACTTGACGATATGTCGGCAGAAGCAACGGCGTCTTTTTTTGCGGTGGGCCGCTGTTATCTTTTCCTGCACTGTCTTGAAAAGAGCGCGGACCGTCCCGAAAGTACGCAAAAGCACCCGTCCCAAAACCTGAAGCGCGCCATGGCGCTCATCGACAAGCGTCTGCACGAGCCTCTTTCCGTGTCCGCGCTGGCGGATGAGGTAGGAGTTGACAGAAGCTATCTTTGCAGTATATTCAAGCGTGAGCTCGGATGCAGTCCTCAGCAGTATATTCTGAAAAAGAAAATAGAAAAGGCAAAATATTTCCTTTCCTCCACCGCCGAAAACGTAAAATATATCGCCGTTTCGCTGGGCTATGATGACCCCTTCGTCTTTTCCCGAGCCTTTAAAAAGGGGACGGGGATGAGTCCAAGCGAGTGGCGGAAACGATGCGGAGAGAAGAAATAATGACCAAGAAGCTTTTTTCGGTTCGTGACACCGTGCTGTGCGCCTTTTTTTCCGCAATTCTATGCGCCGTCTCTCCTTTTACCCTTCCCATCGGTCCCGTGCCGCTGTCCCTTTGCAATTTTGCCGTTATGGTGTCGGCATGCGTTTTGGGTGCTGTCCGCGGAGCGGTCTCCGCAGGGGTCTTTGTGGCTGTCGGAGCCTTGGGGCTTCCCGTTTTTGCGGGCGGCATGGGCGGTATTGGGCATATCCTTGCGCCCACGGGCGGTTTTATCCTGTCCTATATACCCTCGGCTATGTTGGCGGGCGCTTTTGCAAATTTTGCGCGCGGCCGCAAAAAAAGCGGGTTCTTATTTACTTTGACAGGCTGTTTTTTGTCGGCGATTTTGGGGTATATTATAGGTACGGTCTGGTATTCTTTTTATGCGAACGTCCCATTTTCGCGAGAGCTTCTCGGTGTCTGCGTTCTGCCCTTTTCGCCCTTTGACGCGGCAAAATGCGTGGGCGCGGCTCTTTTTTCACGGCTCGTCTGTACTCGTTTGAGGGTCGATTCGGACAAAAAGCCCTAAAAAATGCGGAAAATCAAGCAATTTGATCTTGAAATTGTAAAAACCTCTTGATTTTTCCTTCCTTTTGATGTAAAATATAAACTCAGCATTGTGTAATAATTAACGAGGATAAATAATCTTGCCGTCAAGGCGGCAGAACGGAGTATATTATGGCAAAGAAATTCAGAAAGATAGGCGTTCTCACATCGGGCGGCGACGCACCCGGCATGAACGCGGCGATCCGCGCTATCGCGCGCTCCGCTATTGACGACGGACTTGAGGTCGTCGGCATCAAGGGCGGTTACAGCGGACTTATCCACAACGAGCTCATCGAGCTTTCCGCTCGAAGCGTTTCCAACATCGTATACACAGGCGGTTCTTTCTTGTTCACCGACCGTTGCCCCGAGTTCGCAACTCCCGAGGGTATGGCCAAGGCTATTGAGACCTGCAAAAAGAACGAGATCGACGCTATCGTTGCTATCGGCGGCGACGGAACTTTTCGCGGTGCTACCGATCTTACAAATCACGGTATCCCTACGATCGGCGTAACGGGTACTATTGACAACGATATTACCGCCACCGACTATGCGGTAGGCTTTGACACGGCAATGAATACCGCGCTCAACGCCATCGACTGCATTCACGACACCATCGAGTCCCACGCTCGCTGCATGGTAGTTGAGGTTATGGGACGTAACTGCGGTCAGATCGCACTAAACGTAGGCATCGCTGCAGGCGCAACGGCAGTATGTATCCCCGAGATCAAGTTCGATCTTGAGGCTTGCATCGAAAAGATCCTGAAGATGAAGGAAAACGGCAAGAGAAGCCATATTATCGTTGTTGCAGAGGGCGTTTTCAACCCCGACGGAACGCACTTCTCCGAGTCGCTTGTTAAGATCATTGAGGAGAGAACGGGTATTGAGACCAAGTTTGACCGTCTGGGCTATATCGTGCGCGGCGGCAAGCCCACCTTGCGCGACCGTCTTGCGGCATCCAGAATGGGCGACCTTGCAGTAAAGCTCCTGCTTGCAGGCGAGAGCAACAAGGTAATCTGTGAGATCAACTCACAGATCGTGCCCGTTGACATCAACTACGCGCTGGTGCTTGACCGTATGTACAAGAACACCCTGAAAGACGGCGATCTGGACCGCTTCTCCGCAGACGAGATCGGCTCCATGAAGGCGACCTGCGCTATTCGCTCCGCCAACATCAGAAGACTTTACGACCTTTCGCTGGAAATGGCGAAGTAAACCCAAACATCAAAACATAAAAAACGACGGTTAAACACCGTCGTTTTTTCTTTTGGGTTGGTTACATACACAGATTCTCCTCGGTTACGTCGTCGAAAAGGTGCATCGCCTGACCGCCAAATGTTACGGCGATCTGCCCTCCCGCGCCAAAAGCGTGGCGCTCCTCCTGACTTAACGCCAAGGTCGGCACACGTACTACGATCTCCGATCCATCGTCAGTCTTTGCGTGCAGGTGAAACTCGCTTCCCATCATCTCGTTGACCTCGATCCGCGCATGAAAGGCGAAAGGTCGGTCACCCGTGACCACGGTTATGTGCTCGGGTCTGACGCCCAAGATCACCGATCTGCTTTGTATCCCTTTTTGCGTCAAGATCTCAGCCTTTCTCTGTCCAACCTCCATTTTTGCGCCAAACGGGGTGACGAAATATCTGTCACCCTCCTTTTTCAGCTGACAACGAATAAAATTCATCTGGGGTGCACCGATAAATCCTGCCACGAACAGGTTTCTCGGACGATCAAAAACTTCCTCGGGAGTTCCCACCTGCTGAATATATCCGTCACGCATGATAACGATTCGGTCCCCCAACGTCATAGCCTCGGTCTGGTCGTGGGTCACGTAGATAAATGTAGAATTTATCTTTTTCCGCAGGAGAATAATTTCCGCGCGCATCTGGTTTCTCAATTTTGCGTCAAGGTTAGAGAGGGGCTCGTCCATAAGGAACACCTTTGAGTCCCGCACCATGGCACGCCCGATAGCCACCCGCTGTCGCTGACCGCCCGACAGCGCTTTGGGTTTTCTGGTCAGGTACTCCGTGATACCAAGCACCGCCGCCGCTTCGGTCACCCGCCGATAAACTTCTTCATTTGGGACTTTGCGCAAACGCAGAGAGAACGCCATGTTTTCAAAGACGGTCAGGTGTGGGTACAGAGCGTAGTTCTGAAAGACCATGGCGATATCTCGGTCCCTGGGCTCCAGATCGTTTACAACGCGTCCGTCTATCTCCACCGTTCCGCCCGTAATATCCTCAAGTCCCGCTATCATTCGCAACGTTGTGGACTTTCCGCACCCCGACGGACCTACGAACACCACGAACTCGCGGTCCGCTACCTCAAGGGAAAAATCCTTTACCACGGTTATATTTTTATCAAACGTCTTTGAGACGTTTTTCAGCTTGACTGTTGCCATTTATTAAAAAATGTCCTTCCTTTGGTTTTAGCCCTTTACAGCGCCGCCCGTGACCCCTTCCACGTAGTATTTCTGCAGCAGTAAAAAGAGCAGTGTAACAGGTACCGCCACGCACACTCCGCCTGCGCAAAAAGCGGTAAAATGACTGCTTATCATGTCCTTTTGGAGCCAGGAATAAAGTCCTACCGCTACGTTGTAGCCCGCAGGCTCGCCAAAGGCGATGTAAGATGCGAAAATGTAGTCCGCAAAGGGAGCCATAAAGGAGGTGAGCAGCGTATAAATTATGATAGGCTTTGAGAGGGGCATGGTCACGCGTCTGAATATTTGAAACTTTGTGGCGCCGTCCACCCGCGCCGCCTCGTCGAGAGACCGCGGGATAGTGTCAAGAAAGCCCTTTGCCACGTAATATCCCATGCCCGAAGACGCAACGTACACAAGTATCAGTCCCGGCACCGCCCCCGCCTGAGTCATACCCGCGCTTTTGAGCACGTAATAAAGAATTATCATAGTCAGAAATCCCGGAAACATTCCCAAAACCAGAATGGCGTTCATCAAGAACCGTCTGCCGTGAAAGCGCAAGCGTGAAAGTCCGTAGCCACAGAGCATGACCATAGCGGTCTGCAAAAGGGCGCTTGCAAGCGCTATTATAAGCGTGTTTCTGTACCACACGGGAAAAGAGGTCTCACGAAAAAGGTATATATAATTTTTTAGACCCCACACCTTTGGCAAGACGTACCCCGACATGCCGGCATACGGCTCGGAGCGAAGGGACTGAAGGAGGATAAGCACGAAAGGAATGAGCCAGACAACGCTTATTATTATCAAGATCGCGTAAATCGCGGCGTTTGCCGCTCTTTTCTTGCTTTTTGCTGTGCGAAAAACACTCATTTTTATTGAAATTCCTCCTCGCTTTTGATTGAGGGCATGAAATTGTAGACCACAAGAGAGATCACCGCCACCACCAAAAATACCATTATTCCGATAACCGCCGCCAACTTGTAATCATTGTTTGTGACGGTCAGGCGGTAGAGCCAGGTGATGAGTAGGTCCGTCTTACCTGCGCCCGCAAAGGACTGAGTGTAAGGCGCTCCGCCTGTAAGCAGGTAGATGACGTTGAAATTGTTCATGTTCCCGATGAAATTGGTGAGCAGGTAGGGACCCGTGACGAAAAGCATATAGGGCAAAGTTATCTTTATATACTGCTGGTAAGGCTTTGCGCCGTCGATTCGCGCCGACTCGTAAAGGTCGGAGGGGATATTCATGAGCACTCCCGTGGTAATAAGCATCTGATAGGGTATTCCCACCCAGATGTTGACCAAAATTACCATTATACGCGCAAGTGTCGCGTCTGTCCAGAAGGGTATCGCCCGATCTATCCAGCCCATGTCAAGAAGAAAACGGTTGACAAGCCCCTCGTCGGCAAAGAGCTTTGAAACGTAGAGCAGGGAAATGAATTGAGGGACGGCAATGGTGATAACAAGAATGGTTCTCCACACCTTTTTGAGCTTTATTCCCTTTTTGTTTATCATCATCGCCACCAGCATGCCCAGAAAATAGTTGGTAAACGTGGCAAAGAAAGCCCAGATGAGCGTCCAGGTCAGAATCTCGCCGAATGTGGCGGAAAACGCCTTTGAACCCGCCCCCGTCCAGGTGAATATCTGATTGAAATTGTCAAGCCCCACCCAATGAAAAAGATTTAATGGGGGGGTGTGACTTGCGTCGTAGTTGGTGAACGCCACCATGACCATGATAATAATCGGAACGACCGTGAAAAAAAGTATACCCAGAGCAGGCAAAGCAAGAACGGTCTTGTGAAACTGACTGTCAAGGGCGGCGTGCAGGTCGTCTTTTGCGCGTTTGAGGGGTTTGCCCTGTGCCAAAAGCTCCTGTGACAGCTTACTTTGACGGACGTTGACACGCCACGTGTACAAAAAGCAAAGGACAAATAGCAAAGAAAGAACACCGTATATCATTATTTGCAGATTGTTGTCTCCGTAAACGGTGACGCTCTCGGTGTACTCCACTCCGCCGATAATTATGGGATTTCCCGGCACGACCTTCGTGGCTTCAAGACCCCGAAAAGACAGCTTTACTATCCACCGCCATCCCCAGACGGCAGTGTAAAAAATAAAGATCAGCTGAAAAGACAGAAAAAGTATTCCACGCAGGACCTGACCTCTCGCAAACGAGGAAAATCCCATGACGAAAAAGGATGCGCGTGTTATCTTGTCGCCGTTTTTGTACGTGTCGATAACGTCGCGGGTCTCTCGGACAAAATAAAGCGCGATACCTTTCAAAAATTCCCAAATTGCCAAGAAGAATTCCAAAAATCCCCGTGGGACTGCCCGCAGGAAAAGATAAAATTTATGAAGGAATCGACGACTCGCGCCGTATTTTAAATATTCAAGCGAATCTGATGTACCTTTGCTTTTCATTTTGATCTATCCTTTCCTTTTGATGTTGGGGCAATCCGTAGGAACGATTCGTAAATCGCCCCTACGGATCAGCATTTGATCTTGTTACTTAATTATCTCCTCAAGACCCTTTGTGTAAGTGTCAAGGATGGGACGCACGTCCTCGGTGGTCGGCATAGTCTTGCCCAACTGTTTTAACGACGCGCTGATCGCTTTACCCGTATCCCACCAAGCGTTGGGGAACTGTCCCTGGGGCGTTGCGTGCTTGTTCTGCGCCGCAAGAGCAGTCAAAGCTTCGTTTGCCATAGCCTCGTCCGACATCTGCACCTCGCGGTTTGAGGGTCCCCAGCCAAGTTCTTCAAATCTTTCCTCCTGACGGTCTTCGTCAGAGAGGAAGTAAGCCACCGACTGACAAAGCGCCGCGCGCTTCGAATCGCTCTGGGGCTTTACTCCCACAAGCTTGTTGCCCGAAAATGAGCCGAGGTGGTAGCTTTCGCCGTCAACCGTATAGCTCCACAGGGGCGCACAGCCCAGATTTTCACCGAGGATCTGCTTTGCGGTCTCGTATTCCCATGTTCCCGCCACGACCACCGCCGCTCCGCTTGTAAAAGAGGATGCGGAGGAGGAGTCAACGAAAACGGGGCTTGCCACAAGCTCCGCCATGCCTTTGGCGGCAATTATGCCTTTGTCCGAGCCGAAGGTGTCGTTATATGAAGTAAAAGCACCGCCCTCGTTCGTCTCCCACATGGATTCTGCTCCCGCGCCGAGAAAATAAGAGGATCCGTACCAATGAGAGCCAAGGAGCTCAAATGCAATAGTCTTGCCCGCCGCCGACACCGTCTCAATAAGCTTTGTCTGGTCGGTCAGCGCCGAGGGGTCTGTGATGACGCGCTTGTCGTAATACATAAAGTAACCGTTGTCCGAAGTGAGAGGGAAAGCATAAAGCTTTCCCGACACCTGAGCAGCGGCTACGGCACCCTCGTCGTGCTCCGACATGACCTTATCACGGAGCGCGTCGGACACGGGCGAAAGAGCACCCGCCTGGACCAGCCTTGCAAGCTGGTCCTGGGCAAAGCAGTACACGTCCGCGCCTGCGGTCACGTCGGTGAGCAGGTTTGTGGCCGCATCACCCTCTCCCACGGGATTGACGGTGAATTTTACGTTGGCATTATTTTCTTCATTGTAATCGGCAAGCTGTTTTTTCGTCAGCTCCACCAGATTCTCGGCGCACCATACGGTAAGTCTCGTTTCTTTGTCTTCATCGCCGATAACTCCGTCGCCGTCTGTCACCTCTCCGTCGCCTCCGCATGACACGAGTGCAACCAGAAGCGCCGACACGAGAAGCACAGATACTGCAATCTTTATGATCTTTTTCATGATGTTATTTCCTTTCTTTCGTTTGTCCGCTTTTACGGCAAACGCTTTTGTCATATTATTTGCCCTCATTCCTTTTTTTATTCTCTTGCAAAAAAATGTCAAGATACAAAAAAAGGGCATAAAATGTAGTGAGCGGCAAAAGCCGTAATAAGAAAAGGAGAAAAATTATGGCGGAAAACAAGTTTTGCTCCGACAGACGGGATCTGGTTTGCATTGAGACGAACCGAGTCCTTGATTCCTGCCGTGACAGAGACTGCTACGAAAACGTCAAGGTTCATCTGACCGATTTCGGGCAGGAGATAATAGAACATACGGGAAATATCCGTGTAAAGAGCGCCGAGATAGGCTGGACGTATATAAACGTTGACCCCGTGCAGTTCAACCGCGGATTTTACACCGTAAATATCCGTTTTTATATCTGCATGAAATTTGAGGCTTGCGTGGGAGGTCGTGAGCAGGAGTTCGACGGCGTTGCCGTTGTTGAAAAGAGAGTTATTCTCTTTGGCGGCGAAAGCTCCGTCAGTACCTACCGAAGCGACGAAAAGAACGGCTGCGAGTGCCAAAAGAACTACGGGCAGAAGAGCCTGCCCACCGCCGTGCTTGAAGCTGTCGATCCCGTTATACTCGACATCGACATCGTCCGCGAACGGGATTGCACTTGCCAGATAACGTGCTGCTGCTGTGCCGATGAGGTGCCCGACCACGTTCAGGCACGTCTTGGCGGCTCCCTCTGCCGTCACGACGGCGAAAGAGTTCTTCTTGCATCTGTGGGAATCTTCTCGGTGGTCCGCATCGTGCGCCCCTGCCAGTATCTGGTGAGCGCTACCGAGTACTGCGTCCCCGACAAGGAATGTCTTGAGCCCGACGAAAAGAACCCCTGCAACATCTTCAGAAGCATGCAGTTCCCCGTAGGCGAATTTGGCTGCGGCGGCACTGCGCCCGTCTGTCAGTCCGAGCGGGAAAAGCGCTGCGGCTGTCAGTAAAAGGAAAGAGGGAGATGCGGGGTGCTTTTGGAAAAGCACCCCTGCACCCCGAAAACTTTAAAAAGGATTTGCCACAGACAGATTGAGCTGACAAACAAAAAAACGATGGCGTTCAGCCATCGTTTTTCTATATTTAGTTTGGTGGGTCCGGCCACCTTTTTAAGGGGACCGGTCACAATCTGACCACAAAATCCGCAAAAAGCATTACGCAGGGCAAGGTTATGAAAGTAAACAGCGAGGAAACGCCCACCGCTTGAGCGGCATACCCGGGCACGATCTCGTAAAGCTCGGCAAACATTGTGACGTTTGTCGCCGATGGCAGTGCCGAGATCAGCGCCGCAAAGAGAACCATGCTATCGGGAAGTCCTATTACCTTTGCTATAAGGCAGATGCATACGGGAATAAGTATCAATCGGCAAAGGCAGGTGAAATACACTTTTTTGTCGAGAAATATCTGTCGGAACGAGCGAGTTGCCAGAAGCGAACCCACAATAAGAACCGAAATGGGGGTACACAGATTTGTAAAGTAGCCCGTGCAGTCAACCACCACTCCGCGCACACCCGCGGGGATCTCAACAATCGCCGTCAGCAGATATACCGCCACTCCGATAGCGCAAGGGACGGTACCAAGGTTGATGAGCGCCTTTTTGACAGTCATCTTAATATCCTCGCGTCCGCGCGCAAGGATTATCATACCCCACGTCCACACGAACAGGTGGAAGGCAACGATGTAAAAACAACCCCAAAACGTTCCGATGTCCCCAAATACCGAGGCGAGAATGGGAAATCCGATAAAGCCCGCGTTGGCAAAAATAATAGAGTACTCGGATATCTTGCGCTCGTCGGGATCCTTGAAGATCTTCACCGCAAAAAAGGCGAAAACACAGCAGAAAAGATGCACCCCGATGCCAATAAGGAACATGGTCAGCCCCTCCATGGCGGCACGCTTTTCAAAGTCGACCTTGAAAAGGGGGTTCATTATCATGGCGGGCTGTCCGATATTCACGACGAGGGCGGACAGCTTTTTGGACGCCGCCGTGTCAATGATGCCCCTTTTTCGGGCAAAAAAGCCCACCATGAGCATCAGAAACAACACTATAAGTATTCTGATAAGCGAAAGAAAGGATTCTGTCGTCATTTTTTCTTTAAATCTCCGTTTTGCCGATCGTCGGCTCGGTTGTCGCGGGGCGGCTGTCGTCAGACCGACAGCTCCTCCAGCTTTTCCTTGATCTTTTCCATGTCTGCCATCATGTCCTCCTTTTTGCGGGGATCCCGAAGCAGAGCGGCAGGGTGGTACACGGCGGTCATAAGGTAATTCCCCTTTTTGAACCATTTTCCGTGTTCCAAAGTTATCTTAAAATCGGGCTTTATGAGCTTCATGGCAGAAATCCTGCCAAGGCAGATGATCACCTTGGGGTCAAGAAGCCTTACCTGCTCGCGCAGATAGCCGATGCAGGCTTCTTCCTCCTCGGGTCGGGGGTCGCGGTTTTTGGGAGGTCGGCATTTGAGGATATTCGCAATATACACACGCTCACGGTCTATCCCTACCGCAAATAAATATTTGTCAAGAAGTTTTCCCGCGGCTCCCACGAACGGCACACCGCTCAGATCCTCCTTCTCGCCCGGCGCTTCGCCCACGAAAAGCACGTCGGCGTCTTTGCTGCCCGTACCGAAAACGCAGTTGGTACGGGTCTGTGAAAGCTCACATTTTTCGCAATTTGAGCAGGTTTTAAAAAGCTCTTCCCAATCGGTCATTTCCGGCACCTCCGATTTTTTGTTCCTATGATAAAATTATATCACGCTTTTTTGCTTTATTCAAGCAAATTAAAGATATTTTTGAATTTTGTCGCAAAAAAAGAAAATTCCACTAAAAAAGCGAGTTTTTGCAATGGGTCAAGTTTTTTGATAGCCTTTTGCTGACCTTTTTTCAAGCTTTATCATCAATTGGCTCATGGGAAGGATCAAAAGTCCTGCCGCAATATTGCCAAGCCCGTGGAGAACGTCAAAGTATATGCCCTTTGATATCCACAGAAGCGTCGTTTGGAGATCAAAGCCGTAAAAGAGCGCCTCGGCGGGGGCATAAAGTATGCCAAAGAAAAAGCCGTGAAGTCCGCAGAGGGCGGGATATACCACCATGCAAAGCCAAGCAGGCATTCTTCTCGGCAGGAGCATAGTCACCCCCCACAAAACAGTCCACAGGTAAAGGTACGGCACCCACCAGATATTAAAGCCCGCGTAGGCTCCGTTTAGAAATACGTAAACGTAGATGGGAATAAGCGCCTTCCACCTGTAAACTATGGTATAGGTCATGGTCAGCATGCCCAGAAAGTGGATATTGGGCGCCCACTCCATAACAAGCTTTGAAACGAACATCAAAGCGCCCAGCATGGCAAAGACCGTCATTTCCCGAACGGAAAGCGGAAGTTTACTTTGAGTACTTGATCTCAAAGGAATCTCCGTCCTTGACCTTGGCTGTGTCAATGCCTTCCATCATGTACTCGCCGTCCTGATAAAATCCCCAATATGCGCCGTCCGCATCGTAGTCGGCACGCTCGCCGTCAACGACCTTGACGTAAAGACCGAACTCGGACTCGTCGCCCTGCACAAGATCGATAGATTCAAGTGCGGATCGAAGCGTTGCGCCCTCGGTGGTCGCGATCCTGAAGACCTTTGTTTCTCCGTCACCGTGAATGACCGTGACCTCGATCTCAGCCGCACCGCCCTCGTTTTCGGGAACTTCGGATTCGTTGTTTTTGCATGAAGCGAGTGAAAAGCACATGACCGCAACCATGGCAAGCACTGCTGCAAGAGAAAACAAACCAAATAAAATTTTCTTGTTTTTCATAGCATTTTTCCTTTCTTTTCGGGCTTTTTGCCCATATTTTTTGGCTGCGCGAAGCCTCCGTTTCGGACGCCTGACATCGAGGCATGGCAACGCAGCACGGCAAGTCTCCCGGCTTCGTCCAACCGTCGCACCTTCTCAGCTATCGCCAATGGTTTTTCCGTGTTGCGGCACGGCTGCGGCGGTTTTTCCGACTCTCGGACGGACTACACGGTGACGGGCTCGCTCGGGATTCACACCCGATTCCTTTTTAAATCCCCCGCGCGGGGGATACCGTTCAGACCGAATATATTTTAACGATTTTTTGAAAAAAAGTCAAGTGTGGAATTTTCCCGCCAAACCACATAGAAAAAACGACGGTGTTTAACCGTCGTTTTTGTGAGAGTGATATGTCTGTGACAAGTCCTCTTTTTGAAAGTTTTCGGGGGTGCTTTTTAAAATCACCCCGCATTCCCTCAGTCAAACTGTGAGCAGTAAAGTGAACGGTAGAATCCGCCCTGCATGGACATGAGCTCGTCGTGGTTTCCCTGCTCGATGACCTCACCGTCTCGCAGTACCAGAATGTGGTCGGCGTTCCTGACGGTCGACAGTCGGTGGGCAATAACAAAGCAGGTTCTACCCTCCATGAGCCTATACATGGCGTCCTGTATTCGTCGCTCGGTGCGGGAGTCTACGTTTGAGGTAGCCTCGTCCAGAATGAGCATGGGAGCGTCCGCCAGCATTGCGCGGGCAATGGTTATAAGCTGCTTCTGACCCTTTGAGATGTTCACGCCGTCGTCAGACAGAACAGTGTTGTATTCGTCGGGAAGCTTCATAATATAATTATGAATATTTGCCGCTTTTGCAGCAGCTATCACCTCGTCCATCGTGGCGTTTTCCTTACCGTAGGCGATATTATCGAAAATCGTACCGTGGAAGAGCCAGGTCTCCTGAAGGACCATAGTATATGCGCGGCGCAGGCTGTCACGACTTATCTGCCGCAGCTCGTACCCATCCAGCTTTATCTTACCGCCGTTTATGTCGTAAAATCGCATGAGCAGATTGATAATGGTGGTCTTTCCCGCGCCGGTAGGACCGACGATAGCGATAAGGTTGCCGGGCTTTGCGCAAAATGACAGGTCGTGAATAATGGTCTTTTCAGGCGTGTAGCCGAATTTTACGTTCTCAAGCGCCACCTCGCCGCGCACGTCTTTAAGCTCCACAGCATCGGGTGCGTCCGCAGGCTCGGGCTCGGTGTCAAGAAGTCTGAAAACTCGCTCCGCCGCCGCGCAAGCCGATTGCAGCTCGCTCATGATATTTGCCACCTCGTTTATAGGTCCCGAGAATTTTCTCGAATACATAATAAAGGTAGACACGTTTCCAAGGGAGATCACCAGATAAGGAATAGGATCTTCCGTGTGGGTCAGCGTGTAGAGATAAAGCAGACCGCCAAGCATGGAAATAAGCGACAGGGACAGGTTGTTTATGAAGTTGATAGTAGGGCCGATAACGCTGCCGTGGTATTCGGCGGCGTAGTACGCGTCAACCGTGATCTCATTCTTTTTATCAAAGCGGGAGACGATAACGTCCTCTCGGTTATATGAGCGAATAGTCTTCTGACCCGACAGCATCTCCTCCGCGTACCCGTTCAGCTCGCCGATCTTACCCGATCTGGCTCTGAAATAAGGCTGGATCGCCTTGGTCTTATATCTGGTAAAGATAACGGAAATGGGAATGGTCAAGAGAAATACCGACACCATTACGGGAGATATCCTCAGCATCATTACAAGCGAGCCGATGACCGTAATTGCGCCCGCACCGATCTGCAGAATGTCGTTTGACAGAGACGCGTTGACCGTATCTACGTCATAGGAAATATGGCTTATTATGTTACCCGTTGCGGTCCTGTCAAAATATTCAACGGGCAGTACCATAAGACGGTCGAAAATCTGTCGGCGCATGGTGTACGTGATCTTTTGGCTGAGATTGACCATAACGATAGAGTTTATATATCCCAGCACCGCCGACAGAGCAAAAGCTCCAAGCATCAGCGCGCTGTAATAGATAACGCTTTTCATGTCGACCGCCTCGGGCTTGTCCCCTATAGCGTTTATCGCCTCGCCTGAAAGGGCGGGTCCCCAAAGTGCCAGCAGGTTCGAAGCGACCATAATTACTATTGCAAGCATGAGCAGGAGCTTGTGCTCAAAGGTGTACTTAAACATTCGCAAAAGGACGTCCTTTTTGATCTCGCCCTTTTCTGCGCCCATGCCTCTCATGTTACCTCTATTCAAGGAATGCACCTCCCAACTGCGATTCGCTGATCTCACGGTAGAGTGCGCAGTTTTCCATAAGCTCCTCATGCTTTCCTGATGCAACTATCTTGCCCTCGTCAAGCACCAAAATAAGGTCGGAGCCCATGATAGAGCTGACGCGCTGTGCCACGATCACCTGCGTGGTGCCATCCGTATTTTCCGAAATGGCACGGCGCAGATTTGCGTCGGTCTTATAGTCAAGCGCCGAGGAGCTGTCATCAAGAATCAGAAGCTCGGGCTTACCCGCAAGTGCGCGTGAAATAAGAAGTCTTTGGCGCTGACCGCCCGAGACGTTCGTACCCTTTGAGGTGAGCATGTGGTCGTAGCCCGCTTCAAGCTCCGAAATAAATTCGTGAGCCTGGGCTATCCTCGCGGCGTTTTCTACGTCACTGCGGGGAAGGTCGCGGCCGAAGCTGATATTTTCCTCAATGGTGTCGTTATAGATAAAGTCGTTCTGGCGGACGATCCCTATCTTTGAATAAAGCTCCTCCGACGTATAAGACCGCACGTCGCGGCCGTCAATATAAACGGCACCCTTATGGGCGTCGTAATAGCGCATAAGAAGCTGAATGACGGTGGTCTTTCCCGAGCCCGTGGCACCGATGATCCCAAGCGTTCCGCCTTTGGGCAGGGAAAAATCCATGTCTGTGAGAGTGTTTTTCATTTTGGAGAACGAGAATCTTACGCGGTCGAACACAACGTAGCCCTCGCGGGGGCATTTCTCGGTATTTTCAACGGGTGTAAGCTCCTGATTCAGCTCTATTACCTCGTTTATCCTGTTAGCAGACGCAATACCGCGCGACATCATGGTAAAGATTCGGGTTATGGCTATCATGGCTGTGGCAATTATATTGAAATATGACATAAACGCAATGATAACGCCCGGCTTTGTGACCGCCCCCTGCACGCGGTAAGCCCCCACCACGATGACGGCGGCAAGTCCCGCGTTGAGAAAGAAGGTTATAAGCGGATTTGACAGTGCCATTGTAAGCTGTGCGCGCTTTTCGGCACGGACAAGATCTTCATTGGCAGAGTCGAAATGCCGCTTTTCGTAGTCCGTTTTTGAGAGCGCCTTTACCACGCGGATACCCGTTGCGTTCTCACGCACCACACCCGTCATAGCGTCCACCTTGCTCTGCACGCCTGTGAAAAGCCTAATACCTTTGGCAGACACGAATAGCACGGAAATCGCGATAAAGGGCAGAGTTCCCACCATGACAAGCGTCATGACGGGGTCAAGCGCCAGCGCCACCAGCACGCCCCCCACCAAAAGAATGGGCGCGCGTACCCCCATGCGGAGAACCATTCCAACCACCCTGTGTATCTGGAAGGTGTCCGAGGTCAGTCTCGATTCAAGGCTGGGAACGGTAAGCTTGTCTATCTGCGCCGAGGTTAAGTACATTACTCGGCGGAAAAGGTCGTGGCGCACCTTTTCGGTGACGTTTCGCGCCACCTTTGACGCCATGCGGTTTGCAACAATATTAAGAAGCAAGGTCAAAAGAGCCGTGGCTATCATGGCCACACCCCACCAAAGAATCGCTCTGACGTTGCCCGTGGGCACCACAACGTCGATTATATGCTCCAAGATAAAGGGAATAACAAGCTCCGAGAGCGTACCTAATATTTTTATTATCAGTCCCGCTCCCACAAGCGCGCCAAACGGCTTGGAGTATTTAAAAAACAGTCTCATTGACTATCCTCCCGCTGCTCTTCCTCCTCGAAATTACGCCTCGCCAAAGACGCGGCGCGGTCTGCGGCGCGGGAGAGCATATTGTAGAAAACAGCGGCCTCCTCCTCGGAAAATTCTCCCATGATATAGCTGTTCCACTCACGGATCCCCTCTATCAGCTCCGTCTTTATCTCATACGCGCGGTCGGTGGGAAAAACGTTGGTCACGCGGCGGTCGTCCTCGTTCTGTCGGCGCTCGACGTAGCCCATTTTTTCAAGGGCAGCCAAGTGCCGAGCCACGTTGCTCTTGTTTATGAACATAAGCTTTGCAAGCTGATCCTGTGACATTCCCGGGGTGTTGCAGATTGGCAGAATGTAGGTCTGCAGATAAGGCGGCAATTCCTCGTCGGGCGTCCTTTCGGCACGGAACAAAGTAGAGCAGCGGTTAAGTATCAAAATGAATCTGTGAAATGACGGCATAAAAACGTCTCCCTTCGGTCTGATATAAACGGTTTTTATTGACATCTACAAGAACGATATTGTTTAAATATCGCTCTCCCCTTTTAAAAGAGATTTACATAAAATAGTTGCAAGCGAATCGTTTCACTTGCAACTATTATATCATTCTATGTTAAATGTGTCAACGGAAATTAGCAAAATCAGTCGAGAAAAGCTCACCTGTAATAGACGTAAAAAGCAGTAATCGTCCGCTCCTCTCCGCCACGGTCAAGGTCGGGGCCCGTAAGCACCGCGCCCTCGCCCGAAAGAAGCTCCCAGGCACGAAGGTCGTCCACGTTTGTGCGGAAAAGCACGTCGGAGGAGGCAAAAACGATAAACCTGCCGTCACGGATACTGAAAGCACCGTCCTTACCGATAACTTCCTCTATATCGTTTTTCTTCTCGGTGACGTAGCGGATGCGCTGTTTTGCTATCTTCTGCGCCATTTCTCGTCTGAATTTCACGCTGTCCTCGCTCTTTTTGGAGAACAGATTTGTAAGGAATCCCATAAGACACCGCCTTTCCTTTATTTTGTCATGCGTCACCCTCTTGCCCGATGCTGCGCTTCCGTATATATCTTCCCTCTTTAAGTAATGACGGAAGGATCGCGGGGCTTTATCAGATATCTGCGTCCTTTACGTAGTCCTTTCCGTTGATTGCGATAAATTCCTTTCTCGCAGGCAGGTCGTCTCCAAGGAGAGTCTCAAATATCCAGGCAGTGGTCTCCGCGTCCGCCTCGGTAATGGCAATAAGACGACGGGTCTCGGGATTCATGGTGGTGAGCGCCATCATTTCGGGACTGTTTTCACCCAGACCCTTTGAACGCTGAAGCTTGTATTTCTGATCACCCAGAGATCGGAGAATATCCGTCTTCTCAAACTCGTCGTAGGCAAAATAGGTCTTGTCCTTTGTTGTTATCTCAAACAGGGGAGTCTCGGCAATAAATACCTTGCCTTCCTTGATAAGCGTGGGAAGCAAGCGGTAGAACATGGTAAGGATCAGGGTCCTTATCTGGAATCCGTCCTCGTCCGCATCGGTACAAATAATGATCTTCGACCAGCGCAGATTATTTATGTCAAACTTGGGTATATCGCCCTTTATCTTGCCGTCGATCTCGACTCCGCAGCCGATGACACGGAGCAGGTCGGTAATAATATCGTTTTTGAATATCTTCTCGTAGCTGCTCTTTAAGCAGTTGAGTGTCTTACCGCGCACGGGGATAAGTGCCTGAAATTCGGCGTTTCGGCTCAATTTACAGGAGCCCAGCGCCGACTTACCCTCCACGATATAGACCTCACGCACGGCAGGGTCTTTGGAGCGGCAGTCGATGTAATTTTCAACGCGGTTTGCGATGCCGATAGTGCCCGTCAGCTTCTTTTTTATGTCGATTCGGGTGCTTTCCGCCGACTCGCGGCTTCTCTTGTTTACAAGCACCTGATTCGCGAATTTTTCCGCGTCCGCAGGGTGCTCACGGAAGTAAATATCCAGATTCTGCACCAGATAATCACGCATCGCCTCGTAAATAAAGGTGTTGGTGATAGATTTTTTGGTCTGGTTTTCATAGGACGTTACGGTTGAAAAGCTGTTTATTACCAGCACCAAGCAGTCGGCAACGTCACCAAAGGTTATCTTCGCTTCCTTTTGCTTGTACTTGCCCGCACCTTTGATGTACTTGTCAAGCGCGGAAACAAAGGCGATCTTAACCGCCTTGTCGGGAGAACCGCCGTGCTCCAGATGGCTTGAATTGTGGTAATATTCAAGCATATTTACTCTGTTTGAAACGCAGAAGGAAAACTCGGCTTTCAGCTTGTACGCATCCTTATCTTCGCGGTCGC
The DNA here is from genome assembly GCA_045651985.1 of Eubacteriales bacterium. Lineage (GTDB taxonomy): Bacteria > Bacillota > Clostridia > Oscillospirales > CAG-272 > SIG710. The sequence goes on along the minus strand of JAZRTK010000026.1, from coordinate 126,920 downwards.
GGCCCGAGGTCTCCATCCTCCACAGCACGGGGGACGTAAGCGTGTCCTCTCCCGCGATCTCTTTAATGTAATCCTCGATTCCGTTTTCGTAATAAAAGCTCTGCTCGGTAAACTTTTTGTCCTCCTGCTCGATCTTGAGCGTGAACTTGATACCCGAGTTTACCACCGCTTGACGGTGAAGAACGTCCGCAAAAAACTCGCACGGGATATTGATGTCGGTAAAGACCTCGATATCGGGACGCCATTTTATGACCGTACCCGTGCGCTTTTCCTTCTTTTCAAGGTCTCGGACTATGAACTCGGAGGCGGGCTCGCCGCGCTTAAAGCTGATGGTGCTTAGGTGCGCGCCGTCGTAGGAATAGACCTCCATGTATTCGGAGCTGTACTGGGTAGCGCAAGCGCCAAGACCGTTTAGACCCAAGGAATACTGGTAAGCGGAGTCGCCGCCGTTATTATTGTACTTACCGCCCGCGTAAAGCTCGCAGAATACAAGCTCCCAGTTATATTTGCCCTCTTTTTCGTTCCAGCCAAGAGGTACGCCGCGGCCAAAGTCCTCGACCTGCAGGGACTTGTCCGAAAAAACGGTTATTTTTATCTCGCTGCCGTGACCCTCTCTCGCCTCGTCCACGGAGTTGGAAAGTATCTCAAAAAATGAGTGCTCGCAACCCTCAAGACCGTCCGAGCCGAAAATTACGCCCGGGCGTTTTCTCACTCGGTCCGCACCCTTGAGTGAGGTTATACTCTGGTCGTTGTATTTCTTTTTTGAGCTTGCAGTATTTGCCATTTGCTACCTCGCTTGAATTGAACTTCTGTTTTTTTGTTTTCTTTTTTTCGTTTTCTTCCTCGCAGCGGAGAAGCCGAATTTGCCCAGCTTTTTTCCCAAAGAAAAATAATCTCCGTGGGCGTAAGCGCAAAGCTCCGCTTTTTCGATACGGAGCTTTCCGTCCTGTCCCAAAAGCTCCTCTGACACGTTCACAGCCACGATGTCGGCTAAAAACATATGGTGGCTTCCAAGCTCTATCACGTCCGTGACCTTACACTCAAGGGACAGCGGGCTTTCGGCTATCATGGGGCATTTTACCTGAGTCGCCCGTTCTTTTGTGAACTTGCACTTTTCGAATTTATCCACCTTTGCTCCCGTATAAACTCCGCAATAATCGGCGGCGTGCGCAAGGGACGCGCTTGTCAGGTTGATAACGAACTCTCCGCTTTCCTTTATGATTTTATAGGAATGGCGCTCAGGCCGCACCGATATGTAGGTCTTTGGGGGCTGGGAATTGATAATTCCCGTCCAGGCGATGGTTATTATGTTACACTCTCCGTCAATATCGCCGCAGCTTACCATGGTCGGCGGCACGGGGGAGAGAAGCGTACTGCCCTTCCAATTTATCTTTGACATATTTCTCCTTTTCCAAGAAGGCTTTCCTTAATTTTTATAAACTCTCGGCACTCTTGCGCTAACCAAGCAAAGGCACTCGTAATCAATTGTTCCCGCCTGATTTGCCAGATCGTAAAGCTCGCGCGGGTCACCGCCGAAGATACGAACGGGGTCGCCCACAGAGCACTCAACGTCGCTCACGTCTATCATGCACTGGTCCATGCAGATACGTCCGATAATCGGCGCTTTGTATTCGCCCTTTGCCGTCTCAACGGTCACAAAAGCCCCGCCGTACGCGCGTACAAATCCGTCGGCGTATCCTATGGGCAAAGTCGCAACCGTCATCTCGCGCTCGGCTTTGAATGTCCCGCCGTAGCCGACCGTGTCGCCTATGCCCAGCTTATGGATATGTGAAATTACCGTTTTGAGCTTCATTACGGGACGCAGATAATCGGCGTCGATGTCGTGTGAGGGCTTGGCACCGTACAGCACGATGCCCGCACGGACGTAATCCAGTCCCAGTCCCCCAAAACGCACCGTGGCGGCGCTGTTTGACGCATGTCTTACAGGGGGACAGCAGTCCTTTTCTTCAAGAGCCGAGCACACCGCATTGAATCGGCTTATCTGACGGTCGGTAAGGGAGTCTTCGCCCTCTATCTCGTCAGCCTTTGCAAAGTGAGTAAAAATTCCCTGCACGTCAAGTCCCGCCATAGAGGACAGCCGTTCTATATCACACGCCGTCTGTTTTATTTCCGCATCTGTTCGGCTCAAAAAACCAAGTCGGTTCATGCCCGTGTCCAGCTTTACGTGAACGGGGATCTTACACCCGCTCTTTTGCGCCGCGCACTCAAGCTCAGCGGCGTATTCAGGAGAAAACACCGTCTGGATTATTCTTTTTTCCGCCAGAATATGCGCTTCCTCGGGCAAGGTATATCCCAAAATAAGAATTTGAGCGTCAACCCCCGCCTCGTCACAGACGCGGCGCACCGAAATAGCTTCCTCAATGCATGAGACCGCAAAAAAATCGCAGCCTTCAGATATAAGTGCTTCGGTTACGCGGTCGGCGCCGTGTCCGTAGGCGTCAGCCTTTACCACCGAGATAACCTTCGGTTTTTTTCCCCGTGATATCTTCTCCGCCTTGTCCTTTACTGCCCTGTAATTTGCGCGGAGCGCAGACAAGTCGATCTCGACACGCACCTTATGCAGAGGAAGGGTGGGCAGAGTGGAATAAAGTCTGATTATATTATCCGAACTGTTTTCTCTAAAACTCATATAAATTATCTCTTTCTTGCTTACTCTTCCGAGGGGATAAACTCCCGCAGAAGCGAATTTTCCGACAGAGCGGCAAACGCCTCCTCCGCGGTCACCGAACAGAATTGTGCCACGGCGGCCTTTACTGTGTCGGTATAGTCGTTCTTTTTTGTCAGCGTCTCAAGTACGGGGACCGCGAAAGGCTTCATCACCGAAAGCTCACATGGGTGGAAGGTGTTTATTGTCACGTCAGCCAGGCAGCGGTAGGGATAAAGGTACTTATCCTCCCCCGCAAGCACGCTCTGCCAGACCCTAAAGGTCCTGTCGGCACTCATGCCGCGAAAGTAGTAGTCCCGCACAACACGACGGATAAATCTCAATTTCCGTCCCGAGATTATGCGCTCGCCGCCGCTTACAACGTTGGTAGAAACGCTGATGAACATACGGAAAATGCCTTCGGTCAGAATTCCCTCGGTAAGAATCGGATTGAGCGCGTGTAATCCTTCGATTATGACCACTCCCCCCTCGGGCACTTTTATATGCTCGCCGTCCTCGATTATCTGACCGATCTCCCCAAAGATATATCGGGGTATCACCGTTTCATTTCCCGAAAGCAGGGACGAGATGCACTCTCTTATCTTATCCACCCGCAAAGAGTGGACAGACTCCATGTCAAGCTGTCCCTTTTCGTCGCGGGGGTAAAGAGGATCGTCCTTGGAACGGTAAAAATCATCAAGAGAAATATCCCAGGCCACGTGCCCTCGTTTGTGCAAAATATCCTCGATTATGGCGGCGGAGGTAGTCTTGCCTGAGCCGCTTGGCCCCGCCAGAAGCAGAACCTTTCGTTTTCCGTCTGCCGCCTCCAGCTCGTCGCAGACCTGTGTCAGACGAGCCAGATAATCCTTATCCGACATTGTACAAAGGGCAATGAGGTCTTTTTCGGCTTTTTCGTTAAGTTCTCTTAGTTCTATATTCATTTACCCTCCGTTCTCAGCCGTTTTTACGGTTGGTTGGTTATTTTTTTGTGCAGGTGGCGATTCCGGCAACATTTGTCAGGTTTTCCTGAGTTCCCGCTTCAATACGTATGACCGTCCGACCTTCAAGGTCCTTGCCCACCATAGCCGTGGCTATCCTGCGGCCTTCGATTCCCTTTGCGCGGTTGTCAATTGTAGCAACGAGGACGTCGTTGGCGTAGATGCGGATAGTGCCACCGTCGTTTGAATTGTAATACAGAATACCCGCAATAGGATCGCTTGTCACATACTCATAGGACGTGACGGTAGCACGGCTCAGAGCCTTTGACTCAACAAAGGTAAACTTGTCAAATCGGTCTGCCTGCGAATCGTACGGTGCCGTTCTCTCGGGTACACGGCGCTCGCTGTTGAGATTTCCCTTTACAGTCGCCTGAAGTGCGTCAAGATAGACGTCGCTTCCCTGGGCCGTGGGGTTGATTCCGTCCAGCGCCGTGGCGAAATTCACGTCGTTGTCTTTAAAATACTGTATCATGTCTATGCAGACCGCGCCGTAATAATCACTGAGCAGGCGCACCGTCTCGGCATTTTCGTTATAGCCTTGCGCGTTTGCCTCGATGATGCAGTATATCTCACACTTTGCGTTCTGATTTTTGATGCTGCGCAAAAGTCCGTCGTAATAGAAAGCGAAATCCGCAGGGTCGTCCTCCGCACCGTAGCATAAAACCACGATGTCGTACCGCAAGCCCCTCGGATACTCGTTCATCATAGTATAACCGTAAAAGGCCGTCGTATTCTCGCGTGCATAATTTCCACCATGAACGGTAACACCAAATTCTTCTTCCCAGAGATCAACGGCGTCAAATACCCACTGACGCTTTCCCGAGCTTGCGGAGGTCGCCGCCCCGTTGCCCAGAAACAGCGCGTTTACCTGAAGTCCTTCCTTCATTTTCTGGTACACGTCGTATTTTTTCAGCTTTTCCTGCAGCTCCTTGTTCCCCTGCTGCTTGTCGTCGGCTTCGTCAAAGGTGCCGCGAAGCTCCTCGTTAAGCTGATGCAGACGGTCCTGCTCTACACGATCGTTGCGATTTGCGTTTTTCAGAAGGATCACCAGCACGACGGCAAGAGCGACCGACAAAATAATGCCGATCAGAGCCATCTGCGTCTTTTTTCTTCTCAAGTTAGGCAGATAAAGCATTTTTCTTTTAAATATTCCTTTCCTTGCTTTTACTCGATTATCCCCAGCTCGTTCAGCTTCGTTACAAAAGCGCTTATATCACGGCGCAAAACATCCTCTTCTGCCTGAAAGTTTTCTTTCATGGCAGAAAGAATTTCCTCCTCTGTCGTGCCCGCTTCAAGCAGCTGCCAGATGAAAAAGGCACTGTCAGACAGCTTTATCATGCCGTTCCCGATAGGTGAGTTTTCGTCAAAGGAAACGGCGTAATTTGTGTCTCCTATCTTTCTCGTTATAAATCCGTCTTTGATCTTCATTTTTATATCCTTTCTCCCGTCATGGCGCGGCAAGCAACGCGTGCCGCCTCGTCCTCCATGTTGCAGCGAAGTCTGTAACATGGGATATTTGTAACGACCGAATCTATCATATCAAGCAGAGCGCCCATGTATTTTTTGTCCGACATAGCAAGCATCTGCCCGTATAGCACGGGCACGGCCTCGCCCGCGCCTATGCACTCGATCTCGTTCTTCTCTGAGCGGGTCACCACGCAAATTCCCTCAAGGGGTGCGCTGACGTTCCGCTGATACTTTTCTTTTCCGCACCAAGGGGTGCCGTATGCGATGAATTTTACACCGCCGCCGTCCTTTACCCTACGGACAAGAGGCTTGTCGCCGTTCACCATGGCGACGCGGTCTCCAAAGCATTTTTTCCATAGGCGGATGTGGGTGGTCTTACCCGTTCCGCTCTTGGCGGTGAACGCGTATGCCTTTCCGTCGAAGGTTATGACCGCCGCGTGGAGCAAAAAGCAGTCGTCGTGCCACAAAAACTCGGACACGTGGCGGTATGCCGCCAAAAATTCAAGGTATTCTTCCCTCGCTTCAGGCTCGCCCGCCTTTTTCATCATGGCTTTTTGCCATTCTATGTCCTCGTCCGACACCTCAAATGCACAGTCGGGGGTGCAGGGGTCGCAAACGTAGTCCGCACAAGCCTTTTCAATATAGCCGAACCGCTCTTTTATCTCAAAAACGCGGTCGGCAATTTTATAAAATCCCATTTTTTCTGCCTTTCTTTAATTTAAGCTATGCCCGCCATGAGCAACACCGCCATGACCGCCGCAAGAGCGATACGGTAGATACCGAACGCCGAGAAGCTGTGGCGCTTCACAAAGCCCATGAGGAACTTGATAGCAACGACCGAGACAACGTACGCAACGATACAGCCAACGGCAAGAGCTACTTTCTCGGCTGTGGTGATCTTGACGCCGTCAAGCAGGAATTTTAAGATCTTCAGTGCCGACGCTCCCACCATCGTGGGCAAGGACAGAAAGAAGGAAAATTCCGCCGCTGTCTTGCGGTCGTAGCCAAGCAGCAGACCGCCCAAAATAGTCGAGCCCGAGCGTGACGTGCCGGGAACCAACGCCAACACCTGGAAACAGCCCATGCCGAGAGCCTTTCCGTACGAGATGCTTTCAAGCGCCTCAATTGAGGGCGTTCTCTTTTTGTTGAACTGCTCCACCAAAATAAACAGCACGCCGTAAAGCGCCAGCGTCACGGTTACGGTCATCGCGTTGTAAAAATGCGCGTCGAACCAGTCGTCAAGAAGAAGTCCCACAAGGGCAGACGGCAGGACCGCCACGATTATCTTAAACCAAAGGTTGAAGGTCTTTTTGTTTTCGGAGCAACCGAAAAAGCCGCCGTTTTCTTTTTTTGCCGCAAAATCAGGTATCAGGGTCTCAAAATAAAGGCTGAGCACCGCCAAACACGCCCCAAGCTGGATAACTACGTCGAACATCTCCATGAATTCGGCGCCGGCAGGCATTTTAAAAAAGCTTTCAAGCAAAATGAGATGTCCCGTTGAGCTGACGGGCAGCCATTCGGTGATACCCTCAACTATTCCGTAAAGCGTTGCTATCAACGCCGTAATTAAGATCGTCATTTTTCTTCTCCTGCTCTCATAATGTCGCCAACCTTTACCTCAAAGGGAACTCTTACAAAGAATTTTTGTCCCGGGTGGGGCGCACTTTCAATTTTCTCTCCCTTATCCGAATAAAGCTCACGAACGTCAAAGGGTCTTCCGAGCTTCGAGGGGGAAATAAGCTCCGCACCGTCGCCTACGCTCACCTTATTGCGCTGAATGAAGGGATAGAGGCGTCCGTTCTCGTTTTCGGCGGCAACGTCGGGCGCGATCATACCGTCGCACTCAATAGCCGTGGCAAAATACGCCTTTTCACGTATATATCCGTTCTCGGTGCAGAGATTTGCCTCCTCGGTGGACTTGTCAAAATAGTATCCCGTGCAATATTCACGGTGGCTGACGCTCTCAAGCTCACGCAAGAGCATGGGATCGAATTTGTAGCCCTCTTTGTCCGAAAGATAACGGTCGATCCCCATGCGGTAAGCATTGGTGACCACCGCCGTGTAGTATGCACTCTTCATTCTGCCCTCGATTTTAAATGAGTTGATACCGCTCTCCACAAGCTCGGGGATGTGCTCGATGGTACACATATCCTTTGAGCCGAGAATGAAGGTTCCAAGCTCGGTCTGCTCGATGGGTAGGTGGATATCGGGGCGCTTTTCCTCGGTTATGGTGTAATTCCAGCGGCAGGGCTGAGTACACGCACCGCGGTTGGCGTCTCTGCCCGTCAGGTAGTTTGAAAGGGTGCAGCGTCCGCTGTACGAAACACACATAGAGCCGTGAATGAACGCTTCAAGCTCGATATCCGCGGGAATTTCCTCTCTTATCCGTCTTATTTCGTCAAAAGTCAGCTCGCGTGCAAGAACTACCCGCTTTGCGCCAAGCCGTGCGTAAGCCTTTACTGCCGCAGAGCTTACCGCACTTGCCTGAGTGGAAACGTGGAGCTCCATGTCTGGCAGGATCTCTTTTATTGTGTCCATTACTCCCATGTCGCCAACTATCATGGCGTCAATACCCGAGCCGCGCAGGGATTCAAGGTATTTTCTCAGTTGCGGGTACTCATATCCGCGCGGCATAGTATTAACGGTCAGATACAGCTTTTTTGAGCGCTCGTGTGTAAATCTCGCCGCCTCAAACAGCTCCTCTACGGTAAAATTGTCCGCCGCACTTCTCATGCCGAACATATTTCCCGCCAGATATACCGCGTCCGCGCCGTATAGCAGCGCCGCGCGCATTTTTTCAAAATTACCCGCAGGTGATAAAAGTTCAATCATATTTTCTCCAAAATTATTGGTCGGTGTTTTTGCCAAAATAATCTTCGGCGTCCTCAAAAGCCGCCTGCATGATCGACGCGTCGGCGCACATATCAGCCAGACGGAAGCGCAAGCCGCCGCTCTGGCGGAAGCCTGTAGACACGGACGCTATAAAGTCGCCCGGACCGCGCATTTCAAGGTCGCGCTGTGCAATATCGAAGCCGCTGTAAGTAGTCTTCATAATATTCAGCCGTCGGGCGGCGGCTTCCTTTTGCTCGCCCTGCTCACCCGAAACGAGAACGCAAAAAGACTTTCTCTTTCCACGTCCCACACGCCCTCTCAGCTGGTGAAGCTGGGACAGCCCGAAGCGTTCGGCGTTCTCAACGATCATAAGCGAGGCGTTGGGCACGTTCACCCCGACCTCAATTACGGTAGTGGACACGAGAATATCTATCTCGCCCGCCGCAAAGGCGCTCATAATGCGGTCTTTTTCCGCGCTTTTCAGCTTGCCGTGGACGTATTCTATGCGGAAATTTTCGGGCATTTTCGCTCTCAGCTCGTCACAGTAGCTTACCGCCGCCTTCATGGAAGCTCTCTCGGGTCGCTCTACGACCTCGCCTGTAAAAATGTCGATGTCCCAAAGTCCGACCTCGCCTATCTCGGTCGCATTTTCTTTTGAGTCCTCAAGCGCGGGGCAGACGATATAGACCTGACCGCCCTCATTTACCTGCTTTTCGACGAACGCATCGAGTCTTTGGCGGTAAGATTCGTCCACCGCAAAGGTGTCCACCTTTTGCCGTCCCGCGGGCATCTCGTCGATGACCGACACGTCAAGGTCGCCGTAAAGGGTCAGTGCCAAGGTTCTCGGAATGGGGGTCGCGGACATTACAAGGTTATGAAGATGCTCGCCCTTTTTTGTCAGCGCGTCACGCTGATTTATGCCGAATCTGTGCTGTTCGTCGGTGATTACGACGCCCAGATCCTCAAAGCTCACGTTCTCGGAAATAAGCGCATGAGTGCCGATAACAACGTCTATTTTCTCGTCACTCTCGCCCGAGATAGCTTGATATATCTTCTTTTTGCGCGAAAGCGGGGTGGAGCCCGTCAGAAGCGCCGTTGTAATACCAAGCTTCGAGAAAAGCTCGGAAATATCCTCGTAGTGCTGGGTCGCCAAAATTTCGGTTGGCGCCATCAGCGCCGCGCGCCGTCCGCTTCTTACGGCAAAGAGCATGGCAGCCATAGCGCATACAGTCTTTCCGCTTCCAACGTCACCCACGATTATCCTCTGCATGGGAACATCGGCCCCCATATCCTTTTTGATCTCCTCAATCACCCGTTTTTGCGCGCCTGTAAGATCATACGGGAGGAGCGCTTTAAGCTCGGATATATCGCCTTTTGCGCATATAGGTGCACCGCGCTGACGTTCCGTCTTTTTCTTTGACATGAGGGACAGCGCAAAGTCGAAAAACTCGCCGTAGATAAGTCTCCGCTTTGCCGCCGCAAGAGAGCGGTAGTCCGAAGGAAAATGTATATTCTTCTGGGCAAACGCCAAGGTCGGCAGCTTGTTTTTGATGAGGTATTCGGCGGGAATAGGGTCTTCCTGACCGAATTGCGCGCGGTACAGCGCTTCCTGCACGTATCCCGTTACCGCCTTTGGGGTCAGACCCTCGCACAGCGGATATACCGACACGAACGGCGGCAGCTTTTCGGGGTGCTCCTCGTCGAATCTCTCGGCAGCAGGTGACGACAGCTCAAATTTCTTGCCTTTTTTCTCAACCTTTCCAAAAAAACGGTAGGTGACGCCAAGTTCAAAAAAAGATCTCAGATAATCCTGGTTGAAAAAGGTTATCTCTGCCACGCCCGATTCGTCGTAGGCGCGGAATTTCAGCAGACTCATGCCGCGTTTTATACGCGCGATGCGCGGCTCGCAGCCCACGGTCAGCAGAGTCGCCTGCTTTTCGCCAAAAATACATTCTTCAAGTAGTTTTATATCCCCTCTGTGCTCATATGCACGGGGGTAGTGCAAAAGCAGGTCGCCCACTTCCTCGATACCCAGCTTTTCCAGCGCCGCCGCGCGTACCTTTCCGACACCCGAAATATCGGTCACGGGAGCTTCAAGCGAATTTTTATTCTGATTTTCCATTTCTGCCCCCGTCCTCTCGTTTTTTAGAATCTTACCTTGGTTTCCGTCGTCGCCGCCGCGTTGTAGAAGCGGCAGATCTTCAGAAACTTTTCGGTGGCTTCAAAGTAGACCACCGTCTTTTTGCCGTTTGTCTCGGCAAGCATGAAATATCCGTCATGCGCGTCGTCACAAGAGCGGCAGTCAACCGTCTTCTCGGGACCGAAGCGCTCGATGAGGTGGGTATAATCGTCGTTTGCGGGTGCAATTGTCACGCAGTCCTTTATCTTCACCTCGCAAAGCTTCCTCCTTGAACGGTTTCCGTAGATCGCCGCAAACGTAACAAAACCCGAAACGGCGCTGTACTCATATTCCACCTGCACGTAACGCCACGTGAAGAACACCGCCATCCACAGCGTCACGGGACAAAGAGCCAAAAGCGGAAACATCTTCGACCAAAAGCCGAAAACCAGCCAGCCTATAACGAAAAGTATGTAAAAAAGGACAAGTCCGACCTTTCGCAAGACCTTTACACCCTTCAATTTTTGGTCTACCACATACTCGTAAGTATTGAAATCGTTCATTTCTCGCTCCAAGATATAAATATTCATTATATTTTATCATATACACGAGCTTTTTTCAAGTGGATTTAAATAAATTCGTCCTTTCCCCCTTGAAAAATTTTCTCTGTTAGTGTAAAATATAGCAGAACTAATTTTTTGCGAGGTTACAGATATGAAAGCAGTAATAACCGTAACAGGTAAGGATGCCATGGGCATTATTGCCAAGGTCAGCACAGAATGCGCGGACAAGGGCGCAAACATCGTTGAGATCACCCAGAGCGTTCTCAGCGAGTATTTTGCCATGATAATGATAGCAGACATTGACAATCTGACGATCCCCTTCTCGGATTTCGTTGACAGTCTGGACGAGATCGGACGCGCAAGCGGGCTGGCTATCCACACCATGCACGAGGACATCTTCAGCTCCATGCACCACATTTGAGAGGTAAGGTGTAGAAATGCTTAACGTATCCGATATTCTTGAAACTATTAACATGATACGGGAGGAGAACCTGGATATCCGAACGATCACCATGGGAATCTCTCTCCTTGACTGCGTGTCGGACGATGAGGATAAGCTGTGCGACCGCATCTACGACAAAATAACGAAAAGTGCCGAAAATCTCGTTTCCGTGGGCTGTGATATTGAAAAGCAGTACGGCGTGCCGATCGTAAACAAGCGCGTTTCGGTGACCCCCGTGTCGCTGGTCGGAGGCAGGATCTCATCCGACGGCTACGTAAAGGTTGCAAAGACCCTGCAGAGAGCCGCAGAGACCCTTGGAATAAACTTCATCGGCGGTTTTTCAGCACTTGTCCACAAGGGAATGACACCCGCTGACAGAAATCTTATCACCGCTATCCCTCAGGCACTCTCCGAAACAGAGATGGTCTGCTCGTCGGTAAACGTAGCATCCACCAAGGCGGGCATCAACATGGACGCCATCTCCCTCATGGGAGACGTTATAAAGGAGACCGCTTACGTAACGAGAGACCGCGGCTCTATCGGCTGTGCAAAGCTGGTAGTGTTTGCAAACGCCGCCGAGGACAATCCCTTTATGGCAGGCGCGTTCCACGGTGTGGGCGAGCCCGACCGCGTTATAAACGTCGGCGTTTCGGGCCCCGGCGTTGTAAGCTCCGCAATAGCAAGAGCAGGTGACTGCGACCTTTCCGAGCTGGCCGACATCATAAAGAAGACCGCGTTCAAGATAACACGCGTAGGTCAGCTTGTCGCTCACGAGGCGGCAAGCCGTCTCAACACGCCTTTCGGCATCATCGATCTTTCTCTGGCTCCCACTCCCGCCATCGGCGACTCGGTCGCGCACATTCTTGAGAACATGGGTCTTGAAATTTGCGGCGCACACGGCACAACTGCGGCTTTGGCTATGCTCAACGACGCGGTAAAGAAGGGCGGTGTTATGGCGTCATCCCACGTTGGCGGACTATCGGGCGCTTTCATTCCCGTTTCCGAGGACGCGGGCATGATACACGCCGTTGAGCAAGGCGCGCTTTCCATTGAAAAGCTTGAGGCTATGACCGCCGTTTGCTCGGTTGGTCTTGACATGATAGCAATTCCCGGCGACACGCCAAAGGACGTTATCTGCGGAATTATCGCCGACGAGATTTCTATCGGCGTGGCTAACACAAAGACCACCGCCGTGCGCGTCATTCCCGCATACGGCAAGACCGTAGGCGACGACGTCAACTTCGGAGGACTTCTGGGCCACGCACCCATAATCTCTTTGCGCGAGGCTTCTCCTGCCAAGTTTATCGGCCGCGGCGGACGCATCCCCGCACCTATCCACAGCTTGAAAAACTAATCAGATCGGTGTCCCACACCCCAAACCAAACAGAAAAAACGACGGCAAAACACCGTCGTTTTTTGTAAGCGTGCGATCACGGCAAACCTCTCTGCACAGACCGGCGAATTCGGTACTGTCGAATTCGCACATGGGGTAAAAAAGCAAGCGGTCGCTACCCACACCGGAGAAGGCTAAGAATCTTTATCCATAGCAATAAGTTCTTCCAGTCGTTTCGGAACAAATTCAGGATAACAAAGCGCAAGGTAATCGCACTCGTCGCAACAACACACAAAGCCCTGCTCTCCGTTGCCAAGACAAACGGCAGGCTCTCCGGGCGTAAGCTCTACACCGGTTATATCTATTACCTTTTCTTCTTTCACAATATATCCTCCTGTCAGCAAATAAAAAAGGTGCGCAACCGAAGCCACGCACCGAAAAACACGGACTCCAAGTTGTCGCCAAACAATCTCTTCATAGTATAGGTTATCTATACAATCAAGCAGGAGTCGCGTTTTTACCAAAACGCATTTACTTAATTGTATAGACAAAAAAGCTATAGTTATTCCATGAGGAAAAAACGACCTATAACTATGAATATTAAGATTGTTTGGCTCATTCATTATATCACTATTTTTGAGTTTTGTAAATACTTTTCGAAAATTTGTAAAAACACGTCCCACAAAAGAACAAATCGAGAATACGGCATATCTCTTTTGAGATATGCCTTATTCTTGTAAAACTGTCGTTTCTTTTTTATTTCTTATTACCGTGAATCATCGTGCCAAAAAGGAATTTAGGCAGCTTCATCATGCGGCCGATGCGCTTGGGTTCTTTGAGCAGGCGGTAAAACCACTCAAGATTCAGCTTAATAAACAGCTTCGGAGCGCGCTTTACGCTGCCCGAATAGACGTCAAGGCTGCCGCCCAGCGCCAAACAAACTTTTACGCTTGTCAAGTCCGCACCGTTCTCCTTTATCCATTTTTCCTGCGCGGGAACGCCCAGACAGACAAAAAGCAGGTCGGGTGCGGCGGCGTTTATCTTCTCGATCACCGCGTCGTTTTCATCACCCTGTTTTTTGAAATAACCGTCTGCAGTACCGCAAAATTCAAGTCCTTCGTACTGTTCTGCTTTTCTCCTTGCCGCTTCCTCGGCAACTCCCGGCTTTCCTCCGAGAAAGAACACCTTGTGTCCCTTTTGGGCGCACTCTGCCAGCGCCCTCTCTCCTATCTCTATTCCCGGAACGCGGGACTTGAGCGGTGTCTTTAGTATCTTTGCCGCCTTGATGATCCCTATGCCGTCGGGAACGACCATGGACGCGGAATTTATCACGTCGTAATACTCGTTCCGCTCGATACAAAGCTGAACTATTTCAGGGTTTGGGGTGTAAACGGAAAAGACCTTTCCCGCCTCTTTGGGCAAAGAAAGCGCCTCGTTCACGCGCGCCGACGCTTCAGCGGGTGTCACGTTGTCAAAATGCACCCCTCGGATATTTATTTTTTCAACATTCATTTGGATCTCCTTCATCTCGTGGGCTTCTTTTCCCACTTTCCGCCTCCGATATCAGACGGAAAATGATCGCTTTTATCTGATCTGTGCCCGTCGATTCGTTTATTTCGCGCCGAGCGTCAGATGCGCCGCGAACGTTCTTTATATACCAGGCAATATGCTTTTTCGCCTCCTGCGCGGCGATAAAATCACCCTTGTAGGCGCGCATCAGCTCAAGGTGGCGCATCGCCGTTTTCATGCGGGTCGCAAAATTGGGCAGGTTAAATTCCTCACCCCGTGCCATTGCGCGAATTTCCGAAAAAAGCCAAGGATTTCCCAAGGCTCCGCGACCTATCATCACGCCGTCACAGCCCGTCACATCTACTATCTTTCTCGCATCTTCCGCCGTGAAAATATCACCGTTTCCGATAACGGGAATTTTTACGCTGCGCTTCACGTCGGCAATAACAGACCAGTCGGCGAAGGGCGCGTACATCTGCTGTCTTGTCCGCCCGTGGACGAACACCGCCGCAGCCCCGTTCGCCTCGGCAATTTTTGCGATCTCGGGTGCGTTTATGCTGTTTTCGTCCCAGCCCGCGCGTATTTTTACGGTCACGGGTATTTTTACGGACTCACTCACCGCTTTTACTATCTCGCCCACAAGCTTTGGGCTTTTCATCAGCGCCGAGCCTTCACCGTTTCCCACTATCTTGTGGACGGGACAGCCCATGTTTATATCAATTGAAACGGGGCGTCCGTCGCCCTGTCTGCCTCGGTACTCCCCCGACTCAAGCAGGGCGGCGGCCTGCGCCATAAAGGACGGCTCAGATCCGAATATCTGTACCGACATGGGCTCCTCGTTTTTGTGGACGTCGGCAAGGGGCGCGGTCCTTGACATCTCCGCTTTTTTCGATCGTTGCTCGTAGCAGAGTGCCTTTGCGGACACCATTTCGCTTATGGTCAGCTCCGCTCCGTTTTCTCGGCATATCTCACGGAAAGCGCGGTCGGTGGCGCCCGCCATGGGCGCCAGCACCAAACCGTTTTCTATCTCCTTGCCACCGAGAGAGAAGCCTTTTATTTCAAATTTTTGTTTCATTTTTACTCCCGTGTGACCGTTATTGTTTTGGTCTTGTCACCGCTTTTCAGCACCAGCTTATTTTCGCCCCTTGAAAGCTTGATTTCCACCTCAAAATCGCCGCTTTTGTTGCGGCTGACGCCGCGTCCGTTGACCGTGAACGGCTGTGCGGGGTCGGCGTGGCCTCGCAGGGTATACACGTATGCCGCAGTGATCACGTTGGCGCTGCCCTCGACTGTTATCTGCGAGTAGTCGGACACCGCGTCCGAATAAACGATCTCCTGTGAGAAAACGTCCCTCGTCTCGCGTAATAGTCCTCGGGAGTCGGATCTCAGCGCCGCGTATCCGTATAGCACGCTTCCCTTATAGGTAAGCAGGTCGCGTGAAAGCTCGATCTGAGCACTAAGCTCGCCCTCGGGGTTTTCCCATGTGTCGTAATTGTAGACACCGTGGGCGACGAGCAGGTCAACGCCCGTGCCGTCAAGGGCGGCGTTCCACCAATTCGCAAGCTCCTCATAGGGCGCGGCATCACTTGACCTCTGCCAGTAAAGCTGGGGCGCGATATAATCAACGTAGCCGCCTTCAGCCCAAGCAAGGGCGTCGCAATAAAGGGATTTGAACGCCTCAAAGCCTCTTGTGTCACTGCCGCCGTTTTTGCCGTCGTCATTTTGCCATATCCCAAAAGGCGAAATGCCGAAAAGGCAGGTGTTTCTTACGGATTTCACTGCGTTATAGCAGTCGCGAACAAGAGAGTTTACGTTCTCCCGCCGCCAGTCGTCCTTTTGACGTCCCGCGCCGTGTTTTGCAAAGGAGACACCGTCCTCAAACTCCGCGGTCTTGCCGTTTTCGGTTACGGGATAAGGGTAAAAATAGTCGTCAAAGACCACGCCGTCAACGGCGTAATTTTTCACTATCTCCACAACGCCTTGCGCTATATATTCCCGTACAGCGGGGTTTCCCGCGTCAAAATAGAGCTTGCCGTCGGCGTACGGGATAGTCCAATCGGGGTTTTTGCGGGCGGGGTTGTCCTCTGACAGCGCGTTCACGTCGGTTTTGGGGTTTGACGAGCTTCCGTAGGTCACCCGAAGGGGATTTACCCAGGCGTGAACGTTTATTTTTTGCTTTTTTGCTTCGTTTACAAGGTATTCAAGGCAGTCAAAGCCGCCGTCGGGCGACTTTCCCTGCTTGCCCGAAACGAACTCCGACTGGGGAAACAGCTCGGACCTGTAAAGTGCGTCGGCGCAGGGACGCACCTGAAAGAAAATGGTATTTATGTTGTTCTCGGAGCTCGTTTTTACTATATCGTCAAGCTCCTCCTTCAGCTTTTCTGCCGAAAGCCCCTTTTTCGAGGGAAAATTGATGTTCCCGACGGTCGCTATCCACACACCGCGCACCTCCGCGTCGGGGTTTAAAAGTCCTATGGCGTGGGGAGTCTCGTTATCGGGCGCAAGAGCGGTCACTCCGTCGGTTTTTTTTACGTTACCCGAGCAGGACGCAAGGAAAAGCATCAGAAAACACATGAGCAACGCAAAAAAGCGCTTCATTTCCCCGCCTCCTCTCTTGACAAAATTCTACCCTTAATTTTAACACACAAGATATAATTTGTCAATCATGAATAATCTTCCCGTCAAAGCGCAAATAATACTGCAAAGGCAATGAAAGGACATAAAAAATTATGAAAAAGGACAGAAAAATATTCACTCTGCTGACCCTGACGGTACTATGTGCGCTGGTGCTTGGGCTTTTCCCCGTCTCGGGTGAGGAAAAGGTGTACGACAGCGTCGTGCGCTTGCACGTTTTGGCAAACTCGGACAGCGAGCCGGACCAAGCGCTGAAGCTGAAGGTCCGCGACCGCATAATCGAGGTGACCGAGGAGATTTTTGCGCAGGCAAAGAACAAGGATGAGGCGGAAACGCTTGCGCGGTCGGCTCTCCCTCTCATTGAGCGCGAGGCGAAAAAGGTGGTAGAGGAAAACGGCTTTACTTACACCGTCACGGTAGATCTCGGTCAGGAGGAATACCCCGAACGCAACTACGAGGGCTTAAAATTCCCTGCGGGCGTATATCTTTCCCTGCGGGTGATGATAGGCGACGCAAAAGGGCAGAACTGGTGGTGCGTGCTTTTCCCGCCCATATGTCTGAAGGCCGCCTCTCGGAGCGAAAAGGAAACCGAGGACGCCTTTATTGCGGCGGGGCTGACGGGTGAGCAGTATCGCATCATCACCAAAAGCGATTCGGGCAGGTACCGTGTAAAATTTAAGATCCTTGAAATAATAAAGGAAATTTTCGGGTAGGGGTCGTCGCCCCTCCCGTTATTTTGCAAAACCAAGGAATATTTATGCACAAAATCCGTATAAATCCGCCAAAAAGTCAATTTTTGCAAAAAAATATTCAAAAACCCCTTGACAAACCTTGTTTACGGTGGTAAAATAGGAGCAATCTCAAAGAAAAGCCTTGACCGGATTTGAGTAGTTTTTTAGCGTATCGCTTCAGAGAGGCGGGGGTTGGTGCGACCCGTCCGATAGCAAAAAACGAATTACGCTCCGTGAGCTGCGCAGGAAAAAGCTGCGTCGGGTGCACCCGTTACAGTGCGGACGTTTTGTTTGAAACGCCTGATAAGGCCGTCTGTTGCAAGGCAGCGGCGAAACAGAGTGGTAACACGGTTTTGTTTTAAAGTCGTCTCTGTGCACCGCAAGGTGTACAGGGCTTTTTTTATTTCCGATTTAATCCGTCCGCCGGGACGGTTAAAAATAATATTACCCCCTAAAAGGAGAAACAAAAATGAAAAAGATCCTCGCTCTTATTTTGGTGCTCGCTATGAGCGCTCTCTGCCTCGCTTCCTGCGGCGGCAACGCAAAGGACAACAATGACGATGCCGAAAAGGACACATTCACTGTCGGCATCTGCCAGCTGGTACCCCACCCCGCGCTTGACGCGGCAACTCAGGGCTTTATGGACGCCCTCAAGGCTGAGCTTGGTGATAAGGTTACTTTCCTCAACGAGAACGCAAACAACGATCCCGCTGTTTGTACAACCATCGTTACTAACTTCGTAAATAAAAAGGTTGACCTTATCATGGCTAACGCTACTCCCGCACTGACTGCCGCTGTCAACGGTACATCCTCTATCCCGATCCTGGGCACTTCCATTACAGAGTACGGCGTAGCTCTCGGTATCGAAGACTTTAGCGGAACTGTCGGCGGAAACGTTTCGGGTACTTCCGACCTGGCTCCTCTCGACCAGCAGGCTCAGATGATCCTTGACCTCTTCCCCGAGGCAAAGACGGTCGCTATGCTCTACTGCAGCTCCGAGCCCAACTCCGCATATCAGGTAAAGGTAGTAAAGGAAGCGCTTGAGGGTAAGGGCATCACCGTTCTTGACAAGAGCTTCACCGACTCCAACGACGTAAACGCAGTTGCCGCAAACGCAGCGGCTGAGGCTGACGTTATCTACATCCCCACCGACAACACGGCTGCCGAGTGCGCTGCCGCTATCAACGGCGTTATCGGTGACACTCCCGCGATCGTCGGCGAGCAGGGTATCTGCGTTGGCTGCGGCGTTGCAACTCTTTCTATCGAGTACTACGATCTCGGCTACGCAACAGGTAAAATGGCAGCAAAGATCCTGACAGGCGAGGCTGACATCAGCACCATGCCCGTTCAGTATGCAGCAGAGTTCACAAAGATGTACAACGCAGAAAAGTGCGCACAGCTCAACATCGACACAGCCGCGCTTGAGGCTGCAGGCTACGTTGCGATCGCAGCCGAATAATCAAAAACAATCTGACAAACCGCCTGCGGACGTTTTTTTCATACGTCCGCAGGCATGTCCTGTTTTATAAATAATGGAGGCTTAAATGCAATTCTTTCAAATCATCGCCGACGCCATGGGCTCCTTAACCGCAGGCGCAAATCCTGTGTTCACCTGGCTTGGTACCATGCCCGGTGCCTTTACTCAGGGGCTTATCTGGGGACTTATGGCTATCGGTCTTTACATCACCTTTAAAATTCTCGACGTCGCCGATCTTACCGTCGACGGCTCTATATGCACGGGCGCAGCGGTGTGTGCCATGCTTCTCCAAAAGGGTTACAATATCTGGATCTCTATGATCGGCGCTTTTATCGCAGGCGCTGTCGCAGGTCTTGCAACAGGCCTGCTGCACACTCTCTTGGGTATCCCCGTTATTTTGGCGGGTATCCTTACCCAGCTTATGCTCTGGTCCGCAAACCTCATTATCCTCGGCGGCTCTATGATCGGTCTTTCTCGATTTAAGTACGCCGACAAGGTTTTAATTCAGGCGGAATCCGCCTGCGACAGCCCGGAGGTCTATCGCGCACTGTTTATTCTGCTTCTTTTCTGCGCCGTCGTTATCGGTATCCTCTACTGGTTCTTCGGAACAAAGACCGGTATCAGCCTCCGCTCAACGGGAAGCAACCTTGAAATGAGCCGTGCCCAAGGCATCAACACCAATTTTACCAAGGTGCTGGGTCTTGCTATCTCAAACGGTATCGTTGCTCTCTCCGGCTCGCTTCTCGCACAGCAGCAGGGCGCCGCTAACATCAACATGGGTAAGGGCGCTATCGTCGTGGGTCTCGCCGCTATAATTGTCGGCGAGGTATTCTGCCGCATGACCTCCAACTTTGCAGTCAAGCTCATGTGCGTTGTCCTTGGCGCTATGATCTACTGGGGCGTTTACCAGACGGTCATCTTCTTTGGACTGCCCAGCGAGTATCTTAAGATGCTCTCGGCTCTCGTGGTTGCCGTCTTTCTTGGCGCACCATACATCAAAAACACTTATTTCAAAAAACGCAGGAAGGTCAAGGTGAACAAAAATGCTTGAACTTAAAAATATTTGCAAGACCTTCAACGCGGGAACCATCAACGAAAAGGTCGTTTTCAACGGACTCGACCTGACCATAAACGACGGCGATTTCATTACCGTCATCGGCGGCAACGGCGCAGGTAAATCCACCATGCTCAACGCGATCGCAGGCGTGTGGCCCTTGGACGACGGTCAGATCATCATTGACGGTCACGACATCACAAAGCTCCCCGAACACAAGAGAGCCAAGTTCATAGGACGAGTTTTTCAGGACCCCAGAATGGGTACCGCACCCGACATGTGGGTAGAAGAAAATATGTCTATCGCCGATTCCCGCGGACTCCGCCGCGGCCTCGGCTGGGCGATCAGCGCACGCGACCGCGAGCGCTACCGCAAGCTGCTGACACAGCTTGAACTTGGACTTGAGACCCGCCTTACCAGCAAGGTGGGACTTCTCTCGGGCGGTCAGAGACAGGCTGTCACCCTGCTCATGGCGGCAATGAACGACCCCAAGCTCCTGCTTCTGGACGAGCACACCGCGGCTCTTGACCCCAAGACCGCCGCAAAGGTACTTGAGATCACCGACAAGCTGGTCACAGAAAACAAGCTGACCACCCTCATGATCACTCACAACATGAACGACGCCATAAAGCACGGCAACCGCCTTATCATGATGAACAACGGACGTATCGTTTACGACGTTTCGGGCGAGGAAAAGAAGAACCTCACCGTTGACTTCCTCATCAAAAAGTTCTCCGAGGTCGGCGAGGCATTAAGCGACAAGGCGCTGTTGAGTTAAAATAAAAAAGACCGCAAGAGCGGTCTTTTTTATTTTACTCGTCGTCCTCGCCCAGACCCATCTGGCTGATCAGCTGCTTGTTGAACTCCTGAGCTGTGTTGTAGCCCATTCGCTTTTGGCGGTTGTTCATCGCCGCGATCTCTAAAATTATGGCGAGGTTTCGTCCCGGTCGCACGGGAATGGTGATCGACGGCACGTTTATGCCGAGAATGTCGATCGTTTCGTCGTCGATACCCAGTCGGTCGTACATCTTGCCCTGCACCCAAGGCTCAAGGTTGATAACAAGGTCCACCTTTTCCGTGTCCTTGACCGCACCCATACCGAAAAGTCGTTTTACGTCAACGATCCCGATACCGCGAAGCTCAATATAGTGGCGGATGATTTTGGGCGCGCTGCCTACAAGCGTGGTGGCGGATACGCGCTTGATCTCAACCGCGTCGTCGGCTATCAGACGATGGCCTCGCTTCACAAGCTCAATTGCCGTCTCACTCTTACCCACTCCGCTGTCGCCCAGCAGCAAAAGACCCTCGCCGTAGACCTCGACCAGAACGCCGTGGCGGGTTATTCTGGGCGCAAGCTCAACGTGCAAAAACGCAATTATCGCCGCAATGAGACTGCTCGTTCTCATCTCCGAGGACAGCACGGGAACGTCATATTCCTTGGCGTAGGTTATCATCTCGCCGAAAACGTCAAGGTCTGTGGAAAATACCACCGCAACGGGACGCATCCTCATAAATTGGCAGATGCGCGCGTCCCTCTCCGGGACGGACAGACTTTCAAGGTATGCGTGCTCTGCCTTTCCGATGACCTCAATGCGTGTGTTTTCAAACTTTTCAAAAAATCCCGAAAGGGCAAGACCCGGTCTCTCCACGTCGGGCGAGCAGACCTTTATTTCCTCCCCTTTTTCGGGCAGATACAAGGTTTTGAGGTTAAATTGTTTTATAATTTTTTTTAGTTTTATGGTGTATTCCTGTTCCATCTTCGTCCCCCGAATTATTTTTCTGCTTCCATTATATCCCTTCCCCTGCGCGAAATCAAGAGTTTTTTAAAAAAGAGCCAAAAAATCGAAAAAAATTTTTTGTTATTCATACAGAATTCACAATATCATGTTATTATATACTATGGAAATGTCTATATATAGTATCTCGGCATTTTTTTGCCGAAAATCAAGGAGATTTATGAAAAAACTGTTTTTTCGGGGCGTCAGCGCTCTTTTGGCGGCTCTTTTGACCCTGCCTCTTGCCTCTTGCGGCGAGCTTAGACCCATAAAAAGCAAGGGCGACGAGCTGAAGGTCGTCATGACCGTCAACGGACGGGAGGTTTATTACGAGGAGCTTCGCTACGTTACCCTCAACGCTCGCCGCGACATGGAATACAAATACGGCGAAAACTGCTTTTCGGACCCCGAAATGAACGTTGACTGCAAAGCCGAGCTTGAAAGCTTCGTGCGGGAAAGTCTGATAAAAAACGCGGTCATTATGTCCTATGCCGCCCGGCTCGGCATCGACGTTGACAGCGACGACGTCAAAAATGCGGTGCAGAGCACCATCGACTCTATGGCAGAGCAAGCGGGCGGCAAGGACGGGTACGTAAAACAGCTTGAGGAAAACTTCATGACCGACCACCTGCTTCGCTATAACTTGCAAGCGGCACAGGTGCTGAACCTTCTCCGGATAAAGCTGATCGAAAACAAGACTATCGACGGCTCGGACGACGCGGCGAGAAAAGCTATTGAAGGCGACACTTTCATTCGCACTCTCCACGTCTACGTCCAGAACGACGAGGGCGAGGATATAGAAGCCAACCGAAAAAAGGCGCAGACGGCTCTTGACGAGCTGAACTCGGGCGAAAAGCTCACGAGCGTCATCGGACGTTACAGCGAGGACTTTTACATGACCACCACCGACGGCTATTATTTTACCTACGGTGAGTACGATCAGGCATACGAGGACGCGGCTTTTGCCCTCAATGTGGGCGGGCACAGCGGAATTGTTGAGACCTCAACAGGATTTTTCATCATCTGCCGTCTTGAAAAGGACAGCAAATACATAGAAAATAACTTTGAGGGGTTAAAAGAGCAATACCTCTACGCTGCGGCAAACACGCTTCTGACACAAATGGCGCAGAACGCAGAAACAGCCGCAACAGACTTTGGAAGATCACTTGACTTAACTGAAATCAACTGATAAAAGGAGAGAGTTCACATGGGCAGACGTATCCGCTACCGCCGTTATGTGGGACGGCGCAAAAGCGAACGGGGAAGATCGAGAATTATAATTCTTTGCGTTCTTATCTTCACGGCACTCGTCGTTTACCTGAGTATTATTCTGGGTCTTCGTTTGCGTGAAAAAGCGGAAAAGGTACGTGCCGAAAGCGAATTTCTATCAACGGTGGAGACCACTCCCACCTCCTCCCTGCAACCGCCCGCAGGCGTTGAGATCTGGAAGGAAAAGGTCAACGCGCCTTTTGTTTCGGTGTCCGATATAAAAAATATTGAGATACCCGAGAACACCGCCACAGTTTCAACGGTTCTGAAAAGCATAACGGGCGAGATCTTCTACAGATCGCCCGCAATTGAGGCGGTATCAGGTCCCCTGAGCGATGACCTGCCTACAGTGGAGACGGTCATGAGCGCGCTGACAAAGAAAAACAGCCGCGTTTCGGTGATCTTCCACCGAGAAAGCACCGACGAAATGGACGACATTGCCGCACAGGCGATACTCGACATGGAGGTGTTGCAGATGTGCGAGATCGCAAAGGCAGGCGCGCACGAAATTTTGCTTATGGGCTTTGACACAGACCAGGACGGCATGGCGTTCCTTGCCGCAGCGGCAGAAAAAATAAGATCGGCAAATCCGCAGACCTTAGTGGGCGCAGTCCTTCCCATGGCGGAGACAAACGACGCAGACCTGTTCGCTCAGGCATGCCGCGGCGTGGCTGATTTCTTCGACATCATCGCCCTTGACCTCACCGCACTTGGCAGTGACGAGGACGTGCAAAAATTCCGCACGACGGTCGACACCATGCAGATATCCTTTACCCGCTACAATATAAGATGCATTTTCGCCCATGGACAGGAAAACGCCGACCGTCTGACGGCGATCCTTGACTCCGCGCTTCTCTCGAACCACCAATTCACAAGCGAAACGGGCAAAGGGGTAACATCACAATGATGAACGCACAGCTGATGATAAAACAAAATGGAAACAAAACGCCCTCCGCCGCGCAGGGTGCGGAGGAGGGACTCTACCGCACGTGGGTACTCACCCCCGACGGAAAAGTCATAATATCAACGCTCCCCGGCGAAAATGCTGCGGGAGCGGATCTGTTCAGACAGCTCCTCCCCTCCGACCGCGAGATGTTCGCCACAGGCAGGGACATCGCATCTTCCCGATTCTTTTTTTGCTCCGAGGACTGCGGGTATATCCTGCTCACGGGTCTGCTCGCACCATGCGGTGTAATATTTGCCGTCGAATCGGACGCCGTGCGAAGCGAAATTTTCAAAAAGAGCGCAAAGCAATACGGCATAGAAGAGCTTATTTGCAAAAATACGGCCCCGCCGTCGGATGACGGCGCGCAGGTCTCCTCGGTCATTCGATTTGCTCTGGGTGTTGAAAAGCTCTTTTCCGAGACGGGCAGAACGCCCCTTACCACAAATCTCCGCGCCGAGGAATTCTTTAACAGCTTCTCGCTTCTTGCGGGAATACGCTCCCAAGTCGGACAAACCGTTGCAAAAAAGGCGCTTTTTAAGGGTGTTGACTACAAGAGCTTGGGACTTGCCACTCTGCTTATCAGTGCGCTTGCACAAAAACTCGGCGGCTCGGAAATATTCATTTCCTTTGCCGAAACGGGCGACCGTCATTCAATCAAGGTTGAGTTTGCTGTTGAACCCAGCTCCGACCTCGCTCTGCCCAACGCGCAGTCAGTCGAGGAGCTTTTTGGCAGCATCTTCGCGCTGAAATGTAAAAATCTTCACGCTCAATACGCAGGTCCGTCCCTTGTTTTCTCTCTTTGCCCCTCGGTCTTTGACCCCGACGCGCAAGGATTGATGCAGGGCAGGCGCATTTTACGGATAGACAAGAGGAAGGGAAAAGAAAAATGAAGCTTCCCGCAGAATTTGAAGCAAGAATGAAAGCGCTGCTCGGCGAGGAATACGCCGATTTTGAGCGCAGTTTCAATACGCCTCCCGTCCGCTCACTGCGTGTAAACACGTTAAAAATGAACGTCGAGCACTTTCTCACTCTTTGCGATTTTCCCGTAACCCCCGTGCCGTTTTGTCCCCAGGGCTTTTACTTTGATACGGACGGCATCGGGCACCACCCTCTCCACCACAGCGGAGCAATCTACGTTCAGGAACCTGCGGCAATGGCTGCTCTCGAGTGCTGTGAAATAACCCCCAATATGAAAATACTCGACCTCTGCGCTTCCCCCGGAGGAAAGACGTCACAGGCGGCGGCAAAGCTGAACGGCGGTCTAATCGTGACCAACGAAATAATACCCGATCGCTGCAAAGTCCTGCTTCAAAACGTGGAGCGTCTTGGAATACAAAACGCCGTGGTAACCAACACGGACACGGCGACCCTGGGCTCGTCACTCCGAGATTTTGATCTTGTCATCGTGGACGCGCCCTGCTCGGGCGAGGGCATGATGCGCAAAAATCGGAACGCCGTTGACGAGTGGAGCGTGGAGAACGTCAGAATGTGCGCAGAGCGTCAAAAAGAGATCCTTAACAATGCCGCCGCGGCAGTAGCCGTCGGCGGAAAGCTCCTTTATTCCACCTGCACCTTTGCGCCCGAGGAAAACGAACTTCAGATCGACTTTTTTCTGAAAAGCCACCCCGATTTCTTGCTTATTCCCGTCTCCGACCGCGTGCGCGCGGTCACTCGTGACGGCGTGCGCTTTGAAGGCGTAACTGCTCAGAATATTGAATTTTGCCGCCGTTTCTACCCCCACGTCTCCCACGGCGAGGGTCAGTTCATGGCACTTCTTGAGCGAGTGGCAGGCGGCGAGGCGCAGTCTGCTTCGGCCGAAGTGAACGCTCCAAAAAAGGACAAAAAAGCCCGCCGTGTGCGCGGCGACACCGAAAAAAAGAGTTTAAGCAGGGGCGCCGACCTCGCTTTGGTGACGGATTTTCTTCGCTCGGTACTGGAAATCGATCCTCTTGCCGACGCAAGGTTTACACTGGAAGAAAAAACCGACGGATTTTACATCGTCCCCGCAGTCACTCTGCCCGAAAACGCGGTCTTCTCCGCAGGCGTCAAGGTGGGAGCTGTGGAAAAAGGACGCGTGGTACCCCACCACAGATTTTTCATGGCGTTCGGCACTCAATTCAAAATAAAAGTCGATCTTTCCTCTTCCGATCCCCGCGTCACGTCCTTTATTCACGGCGACGTTATCCCCGCAGACGCACCCGCAGGCTTTGCGGCGGTGCTTTTTGAAGGCGCGCCTATCGGCGGCGGCAAAGTAAGCGGAGGAATGTTGAAAAACTATTACCCAAAAGGTTTAAGAGAATAAAAAATCACCCCTTGAAAGGGGTGATTTTTTGCGATCGAGCCTGTAAGCCGGGTTCTGTCGTGAACGATCATCTATCTTCGCTTGACGTCACCGTCAAGCTTCGGCTTTCGCCGCGCCACCCGGGGATATGTGTCGGGCCGACGATCCCCTTGCGGTGTTGCTTCGGATAGGGTTTACAGCAAAGAACGGTTACCCGCCCCTTGGGTGAGCTCTTACCTCGCCTTTCCATCCTTACCAAGTCGCCTTGGCGGTTTATTTCTGTTGCACTTTCCCGGGAGTCGCCTCCGGCTGACGTTATCAGTTATCCTGCCCTGTGAAGCCCGGACTTTCCTCACGGTAACACCTTTCGGCACCATACCGCGCGATCGCTTAGCTCGGTCGCCTGTAAATTATATCGTAAAATCATTAAAAAGTCAAGTGCGAAAAAGAACGGGCGTTTACCGTCCGTTCTCTCTCATTATCTCAATTGCCACCACTGCCGTCTGGATACGGTCGTCAACTCCCTCCAAAAAGGCGTCCGGCAGCAGGTTATAGCGCAGGGAGTCGTCAAGGAAATCGTAAACACCGCCGATGTTATAAAGCGCGGGCAGGTCAAACGTGCGAGATGACAGGATCATGTCAAAGATCTCGCCGACCGCCGCATTATCCTCCCCTGACAGTGCCGCAAATTCCTCGCGGCGGAGTTTATCGAGGTCGTATTCGTAGAGCATACCCGTCAGGGCAAACGCCACCGAATTTTTCGTCTCGTCCCCCGACGGTATTACCGTACAGAGCGCGTCGGGCGACACAAAAGAGCTATATTTGTCCTCTTTTTCAAGCTTTGGCATGGGCAAAACAGCAAGATCAAGACCTTCGTCTATTGCCGCCCTTATCTGTCCGACCGTGCCGATAGTAAAAAGTGTCTTTTTCGCGATCTTCACAAAGGTGTTCTCACCCTCCGCTGACGCAGTTCTTTCCAGATATCCCTCGTCGTTGACAAGCTTGAGGGTAGAATATACGTCTTTTGCTTTTGCATCAAGCTTTCTGTATCCCGGAACGTCGCCCATTCCGTTTTCATAAAAGCGGACTCCGCTACCGCACCAAAGAGCGTCGATTCCGCCGTCGGTAAGACCGATAGTACCTTTTCCGCGCATAAAACTGTGGACTGCGTCGTAGGTCCACTCCCCGTGTGTCACAAGAAGCGAGATCGACTCCTCAAGCGCGGTGGTTTTTAAGCGCGCGCGGTTAAGTGCCAGAGCGTAGGTGCTGTCAATTCGCGGCGCGAAGATGTTAAAGTCCTCGATATACTGCTTTCCGCCCACCGATAGTGTGGGAGAAAACATTTCTCTGTTTTGATAATAGCCGCCAAGGTCCGACAGCGCACAAAGAGAATTTGACACGGTCAAAAGCATCGCGTCACTATACGTCAAGGACGCAATATCGTAGCTCACAAGCCCCGAAAGGGTGGAATTTCGCACGAAATCCACGGTCTTGCCCGTGATGCTCAGCTCTTTAAGCTCTATGGAATATTTGTCGCGCAGCTCGGAGTTGCGGAGATATATCTCCTTTTCCACCCTGTCGGTGCTTTCCCCCGACGCGGACAGCAGACCGTTTGCACCGTTATGGCAAAGAACGGTATACGTGCCGGGTCTTACCGCCGAAAGCTCCTTTGCTCCCTCGGGTACGGTATCGGGGTCAACGGGGGAAAGTGTGGAAAGGGAAAAATCCCTGTCCTCGGTCTCTTCCTTCCTGCCGCAAGCGGCAAAACTGCACAAAAGGAGACTTGCGCACAAAATAAGGGCGAAAATTTTTATGGTTTTTTTCATTTGGTGTCTCCTTTCTATGGGATTTTCGTTCTCAAAAGCAATGGTGTTCGGCCATTGCTTTTGACGTTTTAGCTTTTGGGGGCAGCCACCTTTTTAAAGGGGCTTGGTAACCACCGACAGCATGGTGCCGCGCAGCCCTCGGGACTTGCGGTGGGAATAGAACAGCTCCTCCTCGCAGGAGGTGCAAAGCGAAAAAAGGTCGATGTTTTCTTCGGGAATCCCCGCGTTTTTCAGCTGCCACAGGTTCATTTTTGCCACGTGGGCAAAATATTTTCCGTCTTTTTGTTTGCTTTCGGGTATAAATTCACGGCAAAAATCCTCGCCGTACTTTTCTCTGAACGCATCGTAAAAGTCCTTCCCGACCTCGTAGCAGCAAACGCCGATAGACGGCCCTATTGCGGCAAATATCTCGTCTTTTTTTGCGCCCTTTTCGCTCAACCTTCCGACAGCTTCAAGCGAGATTTCGGAAAGTGTCCCCCGCCAGCCCGCGTGAACGGCGGCAACCGCTTGTGCGGTGCCGTCCTTCACCCACGCGAAAAGCACGGGGGTGCAGTCGGCGTTTTTTACGCCCACGGGAAGTCCCTTTTCCAACGTTACGTAGCCGTCGGCACACTCGTCGGTGGGTACAAAATATCCCAGCCCCGCATCCTCTGAGGTCACCTCACGCACACGAGCCGAGTGAACTTGATGAAGCGAAACCGTCTTTGAACAGTCGAACCCCACAGCCTGACCAAAAAGTCTGAGATTTTCAAGCACGGTCTCCTCGTCGTCGCCACGACGGAACGCCAGATTCAGCGACGATGTGTGTGCCAACGCGCTTTTGCCCCCTATCCTTGCGGAAAACCCATGTGGACAGGGCAAAAGCGTCGAACGGAAGAAAACGACGCCGTTTTCGGCGGTAATTTTTTCAAACATTTATCTGAATGCCTCGCCGTTCAAATTAAAGATTTCTTCTCTCATAATACTGTAATGCTCGGACAGAATGTCGCCCGACAGAAAACCGAGATTTTCACGCAAAGCCGTGACCATCATCTCGGGATTAAGCGTTTCCGACTGACCCGCCGACACCGTGGTATCAATTACGATACGGTCGGTCTCGGGGTCATAGCGAACGTCGAGAGATTTTATCATTTTCGTAATATCTATCTCTTTTACCCCTGCCTTGCCCTTCTTTTCCATCATGACGGGCTTTGAAAAAAGCTCCCTTGCTTTGTCTGCAAGCTCCTGGCACGCACCCGCAGTTTCGATGGTAAGTATGTAGCGGGCAGCGCCGATGTCGGTGAGCTTCATCTGAGGCTCGTAGACCTCGATCACGTCCAGCTCCTCCGTCAACGCCGTTTTCAGACGTGCCTTTATCTCGTTGAAGGTCATATATTCGGTGATTTTTATATCCAGATACTCGCAAACGCTCTGACAGCCCACCGACAATGGCAGACCGAACACCATTTTCGCGTGGGGGTTGAAGCCCATGGTGTACCAAGCGGGTATTCCCGAGCGCACGATGACCTTTTCAAACGTCCTTTGAAGGTCAAGGTGAGAGATATACTGCAGATTGCCCACCTTTTTGAATTTTATCCTGATAGGCTGAGGATTTTCCTTTGATATCATGCCTGAGGGCAACACGTGCGCTCACCTCCCAGCTTATTTGCCCCGCAGCCGCTGCACTTTTCGCGGCAGGAGGGGGTCGTCACCTCGCCGTAGGCGCGGTCGCGCTCTCGGCGGAAAAATTCTTTTGAAACTCCGCAATCGATTACATCCCAAGGGAGAATTTCATCAAATCCCCACTGACGGTTTGCGTAAAACGCAGGGTCGATCCCCGTCGTTTCGAACACCTCAAGCCACTTATCATAGTCGAAATATTCGTCCCATGCGTCAAAGTGGAAGCCGCGGTCGGACGCTTCAAGAAGCGCGCGTCCCAGTCGGCGGTCGCCGCGCGCCAAAACACACTCAATGTGAGACGTCTTTGGGTCGTGGTGAGTGTATCTGACCTTACGGTCGGTCACGTTCTGATAGATAAACTCGTTCTTTTCGGTCAGCTCCTCAACCGTGTCCTGCCTTTCCCACTGGAAAGGCGTAAAGGGCTTGGGGACAAAGCAAGCCACGCTGATAGTCACCTGCGGCGACTTGCCTTTTGGGCGATTGGGGTTGATATAGAACTGATGCACCACATCGGAGGCAAGCTTGGGGATTCCAAGCAGGTCGTCGGCTGTTTCTGTGGGCAGTCCGTTCATAAAATATAGCTTGACCGTCGTCTTGCCCGCGTCAAATGCTACGCCAACCGCGTGAAAGAGGTCCTCCTCACATACGTTTTTGTTGATAACGTCGCGGAGTCTCTGAGTTCCCGCCTCGGGGGCAAAGGTCAGCGAGCTTGAGCGCACAGACGCAATTTTTTCCATCAATTCCTTGGTAAAGCTATCTACGCGCAATGACGGCAAGGACAGGTTTACCTTTTTGTCGTCAGTCCATTCAAGGAGCTTTGTGGTCAGCTTTTCTATCTCCGTGTAGTCGCTGATAGACAGAGACGACAGCGAAATTTCGTCGTAGCCCGTGTTTTCGTACAGGCACTTCGCCTGACGGCAGAGCACCTCGGGCGTTTTTTCACGCACGGGGCGGTAGATCATACCCGCCTGACAGAAACGGCAGCCGCGGATACAGCCGCGGTAGACCTCAAGCATGATCCTGTCCTGAACCGTTTCAATATAGGGCATTACAACCTTTTCGGGGAAGTACGCCTTATCCATATCGCGCATGATGCGCTTGGTGACGCGCTTTGGCACGTCGGAAAAGATCGGCTCAAAGGAGCCGATGGTGCCGTCCTCTTTATACGTAACCTCATAGAGCGAGGGCACGTAAAGCCCTTTTATTTTCGTGGCAGCGTAGTGCAGAAATTCGCGGCGGTCAAAGTTGCCCTTCGCCTTTTCCTCAATGAGCAATTTTGTAAACTCCACCAGCATATCCTCGCCCTCCCCGATAGAAAAGCAGTCGAAAAAGTCTGCCAATGGCTCGGGGTTGTAGCTGCAGGGACCGCCGCCGATAATGATCGGCTGGTCGTTTGTTCTGTCCTCGCTTTTCAGCGGTATCTTTGCCAATTTCAGCATCTGGAGCACGTTCGTATAGCACATTTCGTACTGGAGCGTAAAGCCCACGATGTCAAAGACCGACAACGGGTCTCCGCTCTCCAGAGCGCAAAGAGGAATGTCGTGCTCGAGCATCTTTTCTTCCATGTCCGCCCAGGGCGCGTAGGCGCGTTCGCACCAGATATCTTCCTCACGGTTCAGCGCACCGTAAAGGATACGCACTCCAAGATTTGACATTCCTATTTCATACGTGTCGGGGAAGCAGAAGGCAAATCTGGCTTTTACACGACCGTCCGACAGATCTTTTATAGTCTGTCCGTACTCGCCGCCGCTGTATCTGCCCGGCTTCTGCACGCTTTTTAGCAAGCTGCTGTATTTTTCGTCCATAGTGACCTCCGAAGGGGGGAAAGCATGGGGTGCTTTTGAAAAAGCGCCCCAAACCCCGCAAAACTTTTAATTTAGGGATTGGGAATACAATAAGGCCTTTCAGTCCGGCCATCATTTTTTGTTGGATTGGGGAGTCGCCCCCTTTTCAATGGGTATGTTAAATCAATCTTGTCGGCTCGTGACGGTCGGCAACGCCGACGGTGACGGAATCGTCACCTATGGCTGCCCGCACCTCGCAGAGCGCCAATTCGCGATCATTGTTCTCCTCGCTCAGGTGGGCAAGCAAAAATCGCTTTGTTCCATCGCGGGCAAGCTCCGCGGCGAATGCCGCGCAGTCGGCGTTGCAAAGGTGCCCGTGGTCGGAAAGTATCCGCATTTTAAGGTGCTCGGGATAAGGTCCGCACAAAAGCATCTCCACATCGTGATTCGACTCAATTATAACGCTGCCGCAGCCCGTCAAGCCTCGCCGTACAGCATCGGTCACCCGCCCCATATCGGTGGCAAGGCCTATTTTATGGTCGCCCTCGCTATCGGCGAACTCGATCCTGTATCCCACGCTGCATCTGCTGTCGTGGAGAGTCTCAAAGGAGCTTATTTTTACGCAGCCCAGACGCTCGCAAAATATCGGCGGGTGGGTCACGAGGTTTGGCAAAAGGTACTGATTTTTTCCGCTTTTCAGCTTCTCCGCCGAGCGGGCAGCTATATGTATGGGTATGGAATTGTATTTTTCAAGTATTTCAAGAGCGGAGGTGTGGTCCGAATGCTCGTGGGTAATAAATATCGCCTCGATCTTTGAAATATCCGAGCCGATCTCACGCAGCGCTGCGCACAGCGACCTTGCGCTCTTGCCCGCGTCAATAAGAAATTGGTGTCCCGCAAGGTTAAAATATACAGCGTTTCCTTCCGACCCTGAATAAAGGGTGTAAACTGAATTATTTGCCATTTTTATTTAAAAAGTATTGAAAACTGAGAAATTATGTCCTCTGCAAGCCAGGAAAGGCTGTCAAAAAGCAGGGCAAAGCCAAAGGGAAAGCCGAAAACGACCACCCATTTCGACCTCTGCTCCCGTCTTTTCACGTCCGCAATAAAATCCGACTTCTGCTGAGATGTCATCGTGTCGGGCAGACGGTCGGGGGTAAGACCCTTGGCAAAAAAACCGCGATTGTAGCAGACGTAGAAAATAAGCGCCGCCGCAAAGACCGTCATATATACCATAAGCACGGGCTCGGGGCGCACGTAGTTCAAAAGCGCAAAATAGACGACCGCCGCTATAACGGTATTTGCAAGCAGGAGCAGAGGAAGCAGAATTTTTCTGCTTCCTCTCTTGCCCTCGGCGGTCTTTTCTGCCGCCGCCGTGTTTTTTCTCTTCTTTCCCATCACAGAACGCGGAGCGCGCCGTACGGGCGAATGTTAAGTATCAGACAAGCACCTTCTCCGAAAGCTCCGTCCATAAGTGCGCGGAAGCCTTCCGCCAGATGGCTCGGAACAAACGCCTGAATCGTTCCCGCAAAGCCGCCGCCGTGAACGCGGAACGCGGCACGTGCCCCCGACAGGTACTTATCGGCAAGGCAGAGGGCGAGCGAAAGTCCCTGCTCGGACAGGTTCTTTGTTGTATATACGTTCTGCAGATAGCAGAAGCTGGAGCGTCCCGATGCTAAAATTCCTGCAAGGAATGCGTCAAGATCGCCTGCGCGCAAGGCATCGTTCATCTCACCGACCCGCTTGTTTTCAGCAAAGAAATGAAGCGCGCGTAAAACGGCGCGGTCGCCAACCTTTTCGCGAAGCGCGGGGATATCTGCAATAACCGTTTCCTCGTCAAGCTCGCGGAGTACTTTCTTTCCGAAATGAGATGCCACCGACTTCATCTCGGCAGGGACGGACGCGTAGTCATCCGTAAGGTCTGCGTGGTTTCCGCCCGTATCGACGATGCAAAGGTTATAGCCCGCACCCGTAATATCAAAATCAAGCTTTTCAATGACGGGAGCTGCAGGGTCTGCAAAATCGATACCCACGATACCGCCTGCTGCGCAGGCAACCTGATCCATAAGTCCGCAGGGCTTGCCGAAGAACTCGTTCTCGGCATACTGCGCAAGCATTGCGATCTCAACGTTATCCACCTTGCCGTCGTTATAAATATGGCTGAGAATGTTGCCGATCATATCCTCGTACGCGGCAGAGGAAGACATTCCCGAGCCCTTGAGTACGTTTGATGTGGCGTAAGCGTCAAAGCCGCCCACCTTGTGGCCGTTCTTCTTGAATCCCGCGCACATTCCCGCAATTATAGATTCGGAGGTTCCGAATTTTGCCTCGTCGGGTACGCTGTACGCTTCGAAATCCACCTTCTGCTCGCCAAAGCCCTCGCTATGCACGCGGATAGAACTGCCTGCGGCAGGGGAGGCGACAGCGATAATGTCAAGGTCCAGGGACGCGGCGATAACACGGCCGTAGTTGTGGTCGGTGTGGTTGCCCGAGATCTCGGTTCTGCCCGCAACAGAGTATGCGTTGACCTCACGGTCCTCTCCGTAGAGCTCCGCGAATTTTTCGATGGCGGAAATATATCTCTCCTTCTGCCTTTCAATATTCTTTGCGCCGTAAAGTTCGGTCAGAATTTTGTCTGCCGTACCGCTTTCAAATGCACGGATAAGTTCTTTTGTGTTCATATTTTTTTCCTTTCGGTGAAGTTATTTCTATACAGATATCATTCTATCATAAAATTACCGTTTTGTCTACTGTATTTTATAAATCAGACCCACATTTTACCCGTTTTTCCTTTCACCCGCCGCCCTGTGGCGGAATATACTGTTAAAAAAGCCAAGGAGGCGTTTACATATGAAGATCTTCGTTATCAAACCCCCCGGATTTATCGCAAAACTCATACGGAAGATCACGGGCAGATAAAAAGCGAGACCCTTTCGGGTCTCGCTTTTTATCTGCTGTTCTGCCTTTTATACTCGGACGGGGACATTCCCATTTGCTTTGTAAAGGCGCGGTTGAAGGTTCGCAAAGTGCCAAAACCCACCGCCTCGGAGATCTCCGTCACCGTATCGTCGCTTCGGCGCAGGCGGCGGCAAGCCTCCGAGATACGCAGGGAGTTTATATAATCGTTAAACCGAACCTTTAACTTATTTGAAAACAAGTGGGAAATGTAATATTTGCTGATGTGAAGCTCGTTTTCAAGAATTGACAGGGACAAGTCCTTTGAAAAATTCTTGGTGCAGTAGTTTACCACGCTTTTGAGCGCGTGGGAGTCGCCCAGCTTCGTGTCCGAAAGCTCCATGACCGACAGAAGCTCTCCAAAAAAGGACAGCATATATCCTTTGACCACCAGCTCACGGTACTGACCGTCGGTATTGGAATTTGCTCGGCAGATCTCGCCGATAAGCTCTCCCAAATGCTCCGTTTGCGCACATTTTTTTAGCACCGCGTTCTTTGGTACGCAGGAGCCGAAAACGCCGGAAAGCTCGGGCATGGTGTCGGGATTGGCGATTATAAGATCGTACTGCTCGAAATCAATTGAATCGTATCGGTGGATCTGGTTGGGAAAAGCGATGAAAATGTCGCCCGGCTCTATTTTGTACTCCGCCGAATCCACAAAAAACGTGGTGTTGCCCTCCCTCAGGATTCCGAACTCTATATGGTAGTGCAGGTGAGGACGGCAGTGCAGCTTGCCGCGTGACTGCTCGTTTCTCCGCATACAGTAATAGTCCTCGGTCTTGGTCTCGTATCGGGTTATCTCACTTGAAAACTCGCGGTCGCGAATATCCATTCGGGTCTCCTTTCTGCCGTTTTGGGCAAGGTATTAAAGCTCAAATTCTCCCGTTTAAAGTATTTTGAGGGGGTCTTGGGTCTCTTGCGTGGGAGTTTTGATTTTGAGGGCGGCGGGGTTGCGTATTGGGTGCGCCGTATCCCTGTCTGCCTTGATGACGCCCCCGACGTTGCGCGGGTCTGCCCGTTCTGCGTGCTCCTTGGCGACCGCTGTGCTCACGTGCGGGGTCCTTGCGGTAGCTTGAAGGTGCTCTTTCAGTGGCTGACTTTCCGTAAAGGAAGAAGAAGATTCCCGCGCCAAGCACCAAAATCAGAGGAATTATCCACCACAGAGGGCTGACAGGCTTCTTTGAAACAAGCTCGACCCCATGCAGGGTCAGAGAATATCCCGCATCGGACGGCTCGTCTGCCCTGATGGGTGCGTTATTATCCGCCTCGCACCACAGCGACAAGCGTACAAGGTCTTTTTCGTCTATCTCCTCGGAAAATTTTGAAATATCGAACCAAACCGTCTGCAAATTGCCGGACTGGACAGTCGCCTGACCCTCGTAGCTGACGGATTTTTCACCCATACCTTGCAGGAAAAGAGTGATTTTGCCCGTGTTGGAGGTTGGAAGCTCCACGTTGAGGGTCAATTTTACAACCTTCACTCGCTCAAAGTCCGCTCCCGAAATTTCGGGAGAACGGATCCCCATAAGGTCGCCGGGACCAAGCGGCGACAGGGCGGCAAAGACGCTTCCCGCACCGTTCTCGGCACAAGGCTCTACGGAAAGAGCACTGTATGCGGGGTAAAATCCCGCTGCGCTTGCGCCGTCAAAGGCGAAAAGTGCATTTTTTTGCCCCCGCTTTACCTTAATTTCCGTGTTCGAGCCCTTTTCGCTTACGTGATACGCGAGAGTTTTTCCGTCTGCGTATTTCTCAGCTCTCTTTCCAAGTGATTCCGAGAGCTTTGAAAGGGTCTCGGCACCGTCTGCGCGGTCAATTGAGCAGAAAATGTCGTATATCTTACGCGTTTCTCCCTTTTGTCCCTCGGCGACAGCGGTCATGAGTCCCGTCTCGCCGTTGCCCGTTTCGCCGTCCCGCTCGCCGTTGTAAATAAAGGCGGAAACGCCGTTATCCGCGCAGGCAAAATAAAGCTCTGCATATGACTGAGCCATTTTTTTCTCGTTTGAGGCGGGGATCGAGGCGATCACCGAAAGCTCTCGGCGTTCGCCGCCAAAGGTCAAGCCCGCACTGTTAAGAAACGTGTTCACGGCGGTAAGATTGCCGCAATTTATCTTGCTCGGTATCTGTCCTCCCTCGGAAGCGTCGTTCTTTACGTCGCTGTCACCGTCGTGGAGAAGCGTCAGGCAAACCGAATAGGAAATATCTCCGCCAAGCTTGACCTTCGCGGCAAAGTTGGAAAGAAACTCTCTTGCACCAAATCGGCGGCGCCGCGCCACGGGCATGGGAGTAAGGGTACTTTCGTCTGTGTTGCCCTCTTGCGTTTGGTCACCCGTTTCGGGTGCCGTATTATCCGCTTCGGGGGATATATCCACCGTCCACTCACTGTTAACGGGCACGAAAATTTTGCCGTTTGCGTACTTTGAGCGCAGTGCTGTATATGCTATGCGGAAAATGGTCGCGTAGCGCTCGGTGGTCTCCGCCAGAGTGCGCTCGATGTCGGTGTTGGCGCTTTCAAGATCGTTTACGCTGTCGCCGATAATGAACGCTCCCGCAAAACCGTATTCACCGTCCTCTCGGGTGTAGCGTGCGCCTATATATTCAAAAAAGGACGCCAGCTTTTCAAATCCGTCGGGGTCATTTACCGCCGTCGCGTAGTGATCGCTTTCTCCCTCGGGGGATTTTCCGCCTTGGGTGTAAAGGGATGCCAGCTTACCGACACCTGCCTCAAGCTCGTACGGGTCGGTGTCAAGGGTGAACTGCAAAAGCACCTCAATTCCCGACTCCGACATGGTTTTCACCTTGTGGTCGAGCTTTGCGATCGCTGAGCGGTCGATGTAATAGGAATTTCCGCAGAAAATGGTAGCAAATGTCTCCTCGTCGCCCTTGGCGCGAATGAAATCTTCAATGGGAACTCGTATCACCGTGTGCTTTACACCCGTTTTGACCGCCTGTGCCGCTGAGGACACGAAAAGTCCTTTTTGTGAGGTGTAGGTCGGGTATTTTTGCTTTGAGGCGGCAAGTGCGTCAGGGTTTTCAACGTATCTCACCTCGCCGATGGGCGTATAGCCCTCGGCGTAATTATAGTACGCCAGAACAAATCCCGAATAGAGCAGAGTGCGCGCGCCGCTTTTCAGCTCCAGGGAGTGCTCCATTGTACCTTTGGCTTTCATCTGTGCCGCAGGCACAGAGGTTGCAACGTCACGCACCGACTGTCCCGCAGGTATCTCCATCAAGTACAAAGTCTCATTTTTGTATTGCTTTAACGTGTCAGATGTGAGCGTTGCCACAAGGGACACCTTTCCCGTCTCGGAGTCATATTTTACCTTTGTTATGCCGTCCGCTTCTCCCGTTCTGTCACCGCACGCGGTGAGGGCAAGGAGGGTTACGGCAAGTGTGGCAAGTATGAAAAACAGTTTTTTCATTTTTTTCTCCTTCGGGTGGATTTTTGGGGGTTACGGGGTACTTGCCCCTTTTTAAAAAAGTCTCGGTCACATTCTGACCGCGTAGGCATCCGTCATGGACGACTCGCGGGTGTGGCAGGTGAAAAGCAAGCACTGCGTGCCGTTTTTCGTGTACTCGGAAAGCATTTCAAGAATATTTTTCGCTCTTGTATCGTCTATCTGGGAAAGGATCTCATCGAAAAGCAATGCGGGCTTTTCGTTTCGGTAAAGCACGGACACAAGTGCCAGACGAATAGCAAGGTACGCCGCGTCGCGCGTGCCGCTGCTCAGTGCCTCAACAGGTCTCGTCTCGCCGTCAGCCAGAACGCTGACAGTGAAATCGGGCGAAATTGAAAGCTCGGTGTACTTTCCGTCTGTGAGCCGTCCCAGTATCTCTCCCGCGTGGCGGCGGAGACGGGGTGTTATGTTGCGGCGGACCGCATCCGACGCTTGCGCTATGCTCTCGGCGGCAAGTGTCAGGCTGTCCAGCATAAAACGGCGGGAGTCAAGCAATTTTTTCTGCTCCTCTAACCGAGAAGAAAGCTTTTCTCCATCCTCGGAGGTGGCTTGCAGGGTTATCATCTCGCGCTCTGCCGACTGCTTTTTCTGCATGGCGGACTCAAGCCTCGCCTGCTGGAAATCTATGTCTCGGCGGAGCATGGTGATATTCAACGTTGCCAGCTTTTCCTCTATTTCGGGGGTTACCGCGCTTCGTATCTCGTTTTCGTCGTAGGAAGAAAGCTCGGCTCGGCGCTCGGTGGCAAGGGCGCTGTATTTGTCAATATCCCGCCTGATCTCGCCCACCTTTTCGGCAAGCACGCGGTACTCCTCTGCCAGCTGAACGGATATCTTCTCCAACTCGCCGTCTTCGAAATTTTCTTTGGAACAAAGTGCGCGAAGCTGTCTTGAAAGCTGCTCCTCGGCGCTCTTTTCGGCGGCAACAGCCTCGCCGATGCCGTCCCGCAGACGGCAGACCATAGCTTCAAAGCTCTCACGCTCGGAGATACGGTGGCGCAGGGCGGCAAGCCGTATAACAAGCGCCTCTCGGCTATATTCGCTGCAGCCGTAGGTCTCTATGATCCCGTCGCTTTCCTTTTCGAGCTTTTTCGACTTTACAAAGCGCGAAATTCCCGTTACCACACACAAAACGGCGCACGAGAACGCAAGCGCGGAGCAGACGATCTTCACAGTTTTACCCAGTGCTATCAGCGTAGGCAAAAAGCTGACGGTCAGGGCAAAAACTCCGCCCAAAAGGGTACAGATCACCGAAAATATCAAAAACAAAACACCCGTTTTCCTTGCTTTACCCGACTTTTTCAGTCCTACGGAATAATTTTCAAGCACGGCTCGCTCTCCGCCCTCGTCGGTCATGAGGCGGGCCTGGCGGTCAATTTCGTCCTCGGAAACCCTCTGCCTTTTAAGCTCCTCAAATCCCGCCTCGGCGCGTACGCGGCTCTCCTTTGTCTGGGTGTATTTTATGCGAAGCTCGGACAGCGTCGAAATTTCTGTGGCGTCGGGCAGTCTGCCTCCAAACCGACCGCTCTCCAGCTCCTCTTTTTCCTGTTTTTTTAAGCTTTCAACGCGCTTTTCCGCGCTTTTCAGTGCTTCAAAGCGGATCAGAGTCTGACGCTTCTCGTAAGCGCGGCTCAGCGTCTTTTCTTCCTCCAGGGTCGCTCTCGCCTCGGCTATTATTTTATCCGCGCTCTCAAGGGACGCTTCCTTCATCGCCATGTGCTTTGCGCGCTCGCCCGCGTTTTTTATGCGGGTCTGAAGCGCCAAGACCTCGTCCTCGATCTCAGCGATCTCTCCCCCTCTGCCGCTTTTGTGCTGCAGCTTTTTGCGGATGCTGTCAAGCTTTTGTGCCGCCTTTTTTACGCTGGTGTTCTCGTCCGCCGCTACCATAAGGTTTTCTATTGACGTGCCGAGTCCGCCACCGTCAAGCTGTGTGCATTTCAGCTGTTTTACACAGGCGGTGCTTTCAAATACGTTCAACGGCAGACCGAAAAACAGCTCTCCGGGGTTTTCTCCCGAATGTACCTGCTCGCCCGTT
The DNA here is from genome assembly GCA_045651985.1 of Eubacteriales bacterium. Classification (GTDB taxonomy): domain Bacteria; phylum Bacillota; class Clostridia; order Oscillospirales; family CAG-272; genus SIG710. Next base: position 87,114 of record JAZRTK010000026.1, on the reverse strand, counting down.
TCAGCATTGAAGATCTTCGGCGTTTCGGCGCGCGATGACGCCTTGGCACTTCGCTCAATACGGAAGATCCCTTCGTCAGTCTGCACGGTCATAGCCCCCGCGGCGATCCCTGTGTTCCACGAAAATGCTCTTTCCTTTTCGGAAACCACCTCTCCCGCCGTCTTTTTTTGCAGTCCGTAAAGCATGAATTTGATAAAGGACAACAGGGTGCTTTTTCCCGATTCGTTGTCGCCCTCAATGATATTCAGCCCATCGTGAAAGTTTATTTCGCGGTCAACGATCGAACCGAATTCCTTTATGTAAACACTTCTAATAATCAATTTCAGTCCTCGCCTTCTTCCTCGGAGATGCCGAGGATCGGGGTTATCTCACGGTCCTCTATTGCTGCCAAGCCCACTCTAAAAGCCATTGCCGCAACAGCTCTTTGACGCTCGTCGCCGCACATCATTTTCTCTTTCAAGGTGCGGAAAAGCTCTCCCACTACCGTCTGATCTGCCTCGTATACCTCGCTTCCGAGCAGGGGCAGGGTGCCGTCCTTGACCTCAAGATATTCAAGTCCGTCGGACAGCTGTAGCGCAAGTCGGCGGGTGTCGGGGCGGTATTCCTTTTTAATATTCCCCGTCAACGTCACGCGCAAGGACACGTCCGCGCCGTATTTTTCGGTGGTTTTACGTATAATTTCAGCTACCTCGGCGTCGTTTTGCGCGCCGTCGATGCCGACGGTCGCGATCTCATATCTTGCTCCCTCAAATGTCACCCGTTCAGCCTCGGCTAAAGCTTTCTCTCCCATGTCCTCGATCGTAACGGAAACGGCTGTGCCGTTACCCGTTTCGTCAAAGCCTTGACCGAAAAGAAAGCCCGAATACGCCACGACAGTATCGCCCTCGACTATACGCGGCGGGCGGTGGATATGCGCAAGGGCACAATAGGTAAATCCCGCGCGCTCCATGTCGGGCACCGACAAGGGTGCGTAAGGAGACAAAGGCGACGCCGTGTCACCGTGTGCGCACAGGACATTTATCTTTCCGCTTTTCTCACACTCAAATCCCGTTAAGGGATTTTGGCGGTGGGAATTGCCTGTAAAGGCGTAGCCGTACACGCGTACGCCAAGGTCATCAAAATCGAAATATGAAAGTCCTTCGCCACTGAAAACATGGACGTTTTCGGGCAGGTCGCCTGTGTAAAAGGAGCCCTGAACGTATGGGTCGTGGTTTCCCGGCGCGATGACCGCGGGGCAAGGAATATTGCCAAGCTGTGCTCTCAAAAACTCGGCACCGCCGCGGGTGAGCGACTCACTCTCAAAAAGGTCGCCCGAGATCAGCACCAGATCATATCCGCCGTTTTTTATATATTCAACCACCTGCGCAAAATGCTCTCTTGCGCGTGTCCTTTTCTTCTCGCGCAAAGGCAGGGCTACGGCACTGTATGCGCTGTCGAGATGCACGTCTCCCATGTGAAATATCTTTATCATAATTTATCCTTTTGAATGATTTTTATGGTTGGAAAGCACCGCACCGCTTTGAGCAGGTGGCGCAAAGCTTTTCCTCTGCACGGTGTGCGGCGATGCCGTCCCGCATTTTTTTTGCGCGGGGCGAGGACAAAATCTCCTCGGGGGTCTGCTCAAAGATATTGCCAAGAGGAATATCGCCGTTGCGGTCGAGGCAGCAGGGCACTACCGTGCCGTCGCACAGGACCGCGTACTGCGTCAGCAGAGCGTGGCAGTCGGTCTCAAGCTCATCCATACTCTCGGGAATTTTATCTGCGTCAGGCCAGTCGAATTTCTCCCCGAATTCAACGAAAACGCGGTCTGCTATCCTCACGCCCCGTCTGGTTTTTTCCCAATCTTCCTGCGGAAATCTCTTTTTTACAAGCTCAAGGATCTGTTCGTTCAGGCTGTCAAGTCCGCCCTCGTTCCAAAGTCTCAGGACAGCAAATTTGCCCGCTCTCCCGATTTCCGACGCACATTCAAGGCTTTTTTCAATATATTCCTCAAAATCTCCGCCGTTATTTGCTTCAAATGAGTGTAATGAGATGCAGAGCGTTTTGAGCCTTTTTGACCCGAGCAAAATCGGCAGTTTTTCAAAAAGAAGCGTGCCGTTCGTGGTTATTTTAAGAGCTGTAGCTCCCCTCATTCCGTCCGCAATTTCAAGGATCTCCTCAAGCTCGGGGTGGAGCAGGGGCTCTCCCATGACATGAAGAAAAATATTGTCCGCCTTTCCCTCTATCTTCCTTATCACCTTCTCAAATTCGGCGGCGTTCATAAAGCCCTGCCGCCGTTTATGACCCGGGCAAAAGGAGCAATTCAGGTTACAGACGTTGGTTATCTCAATATAGACGTTTTTCATTTAATAGGTGGGGCTGTCAAGTCGCCACTCGCCGTCCTGCAAAACGAAGGTCAGACGCGTGCTCGTGCGCTCGTCGCCGTCAAGCGCGTCAAGGGTCACGTTAACTATCTTTGCGCTCGACGGTTTGGTTATCTCCATGGTGTCAAAGTCGTATCTGCGGTCCCCCACAACGTACACCTCGTACTCGGTGTTCAGCATGAGCCTGCCCGTGTAGTTCAAATACTTGGGCTGGACCGCCGTCTCGCCGTTGTCGTCCATAAAGCCCTCAAAGCAGGAGTCCAGCACCGACAAAATATAGTCCTCACTGTACACCTTCAGTGCCGCGTCTCTTATTTCGTCCTCGGTCCTGTATTTGTTGTTCTCGGTGAGAAACTCGTAGTTATAAAAGCCCTCGGGCACGTCGTAATACACGCCGTTTTTGATGACCTCCTCGTCCTGTCGGTCGTAGGTCTCAACGTCGTCGCCGAAGACGATCCCGTTTATCTCGTAAGACGCTTCGATAAGCGCCGCATATTCGTCCTTGACCTCATCAAGCGCGGGCGGCTCGGAGCTGCAGGAGCAGACGGTGAGCAAAAGTGCCGCAAAAAGATGTACGATTATGAGATTTCGTGTAATTTTCTTATTGCTTTTCATTTTTTCCTCTGTATTTTCTAAAATTGCGGGTGCCGAATATGTCTTTTCCTGCGCCCGCAATTTATGTCTTTTTACTCTTGTGAAACGATCTTACCGTCCTTGAACTCGCCCGTATAAAACTTGCCCGACGCCCAGGTAAACGTTCCCATTCCGCACAGAACGTCGTCCTTGAATTCGCCCTCGTAAACGTCGCCGTTTGCCCAGGCGTACTTCCCCTGACCGTTCTTCATGTCGTTTTTAAACTCCCCGTCGTAGGTGTCGCCCGAGGCTAACACGAACAGTCCGTGACCGTCCTTTAAGCCGTCCTTGAAATCACCCTCGTAGTAGGAGATCTTATCCTTATAGATCTGTCTGCCTCTGCCATGGCGAAGATCGTTTTCAAAGCCGCCCGTATAGGACGAGCCGTCCGCCCACGTGTACGTTCCGATACCCGACTTTTTGCCGTTTTCGTAATCCCCCACGTAGGTGTCGCCCGACTTATATGTAAAAGTTCCGCTGCCGCTGAGCAGGTCTGCGGAAAATTCACCCTCGTATGTGTCGCCGTTTGAATAGATCATCTTGCCATTTCCGTCGCGGAGAAGGTCCTTTATCTGACCTGTGTACACCGAGCCGTCTTTAAATTTGATGGTCTGCTTTTTTGCGTCGAGGTCGGCTCTTACCCCGTCGGGGTAGAACAATAGTCCTTTCTGCGGCACACCGCGGTCTGTCATTCCGAAAAATCTGACTTCCTCTCCTGCTCCGTTTTCCTGAACCACCACGCGGAAGCCCGACGCTATCAGCGCGCCGACGATAACGGCGGCAGAAAGAAGCGCAAGTATGAAAATTATAAGCAGGGTCTTGCCCGCGTTTGGGTTTTTCTTTGGTTTGCGTCTCTGGGAGCCGCTGTACATATTGTTCATTTGTGCAGTTCCTTTCTTTGGAGTGGGTTGGTTTGAGATCAGAGTCTTGCGTCCACCATGGACAGGAAAAACGGTACGAGACTGTCAAGGGCAAACCAGAGGACGATGCACACGACAGCGCCCAGAATTATTGTGCCTGCGGTGCTCATTTTGCCGCCGTAGATCGACTTCAGGGACAGCGCTTTTCTCTCGGTCAAATAAAAACTGTCTTTTTGTGGGTCTGCCTTATAGGGCGGGGGCGCTGTTTTCTTTCTTTTTTTGTCGCCCGCCGTAAAATTTTTCTCGTTATACTCGTCCCCTTGGGCACTCGACGCAAGACGAGCCAACCCACCTTTTCTAAGCGCGCGCAAAACTGCTTTATCGTCGCAAATTCCAAGCTCGGCGAGGGTTTTTGCGCTCTCGCGCGTATACGCGCCCGCACGTTCTATTGCGTCAACGAAGCGCTTTGCCGCCCTTTTTTTCACCGCAAAAAACACCACAAAGACAAAAACGCCCAGCAGCAGAGCGGTGATGAAGATCCGCAAAGACGTCATACGGGAAGCGGTGGAAAAATGCTCGTAGGTTTCCGACTCAAAGAAAAAATCCTTTATCTTTTCAAGTATTATCTTGATCTTGCTCTCTTCTTGGTCGGGGATCGTGAGCAGGTTTTTGTTCAGCATAATTCGGTTTCCTCTTTAAATATGTTAACGGGAGCTGAGGTGCTCTTTCCCAAAAGCACCCCCGCATAACCCCTGTTCAAAGTTACTTAATACCTCTGATAACGTCGGCGCCAACGTAACGGCGGAGCGCTTCGGGAACGGTCACGGAGCCGTCGGCGTTCTGGTAGTTCTCCATGATAGCCGCAACGGTACGTCCGACCGCTACGCCCGAGCCGTTGAGGGTGTGAACGAGTTTTGCCTTCTCGCCCGGCGCGGGACGGTACTTGATGTTCGCGCGGCGCGCCTGATAGTCCTCAAAGTCGGAGCAGGAGCTGATCTCAACGTATCTGCCGTAAGAAGGCATATACACCTCGATATCGTAGGTCTTTGCAGACGAGAAGCCCAGATCGCCTGTGGACAGGCAGACTACGCGGTAAGGAAGTCCCAGACCCTGCAAAACTCTTTCCGCGTCCCTTGTAAGCTTTTCAAGCTCGTCGTAGGAAGTCTCGGGGGTCGTGAACTTTACAAGCTCGACCTTGTTGAACTGGTGCTGGCGGATAAGTCCTCTCGTGTCGCGTCCTGCAGAGCCCGCTTCCGCGCGGAAGCAAGCGGAATATGCGCAGTAGCTGATAGGAAGCTGGTTCGCTTCAAGTATCTCGTCGCGGTGAATGTTAGTCACGGGAACCTCCGCGGTGGGGATAAGGAAGCAGTCGTTGTTTGCAACTCTGAACGCGTCCTCCTCAAACTTGGGCAACTGACCCGTGCCCTTCATGGACGCTCTGTTTACCATGTAAGGAGGCAGGATCTCCGTATATCCGTTTTCGGTGTGAGTGTCAAGGAAATAGGAGATGATAGCTCTCTCAAGTCTTGCGCCCATTCCACGGTAGAAGTGGAAGCGGGGTCCCGTTACCTTTGCTGCCGTCTCGGGGTCGAGGATCCCAAGATCTTTGCCGAGATCCCAGTGTGCCTTGGGCTCAAAGTCAAAGCTGCGAGGCTCGCCCCAGCGGCGGATCTCAACGTTATCGGAATCATCTGCGCCTGTCTGCACGGAGGCGTTTGGCAGGTTGGGGATAGAGAGCAATGTGTTTGTCATCGTCTCGTCGATCACGGATATTCTTTCGTTGTCAGCCTTTACCGTGTCGGAAAGTGCCTTCATTTCCGCAAAAATAGGAGTTACGTCCTTGCCCTCCTTCTTCAGGGCGGGAATGGTCTTGTTTATTTTGTTCTGCTCCGCTTTTTTTGCCTCAGTGTCCGCGATAAGCGCGCGTCTCTCGGCGTCAAGGGCGATAAGCTCGTCTATTTTGTCGTCGTAGTTTGCGTTTCTGGTCTTCAGTCTTTCTTTTGTGTATTCTACGTTCTCTTTAATAAATTTGATGTCAAGCATTTCTCTTGTCCTTCCTTGATAAATATTGCTATAAAGCTTTTTATTCTTGGTCAAATATTGCGTTTCCGCATATCTTTTTAAGAAGTTCTTCTAAGTCGTCGTTGTCGCTGTAAGAGATCTCAACGGTCTTTTTGCGACCCTCGTTCCGAATTTTCACACGGCGGCCCAGCTCCTCCATCGCGCGCTTTTCAAGCTCGGAAAGGTAAATTCTTGCCTGTTTTTGCGCCGCCGTCTCGGCTATAACCTCTTGGGCACCCGTGAGCTTGCGCTCGTACTCGGCGTTGAGGCGCTTTACCGCCGCCTCCACTTCTCGCACCGAAAGTCCTCTCATATAAGTCCTTGTGGCAAGGACAGTCACGTCCTCGGGGTCTTTCAGCGAGTGGATAGCTCTGGCGTGACCCGTTGTGACTCTGCCGTCGCGGAGCATTTCAAGCACGTCGTCGGGCAGGTCAAGCAGACGCATCATGTTGGTGATGGTGGGTCGGGATTTTCCGACCTGCTCGGCAACCTGCTCCTGTGTAAGACCGAATCTCTCAATAAGATCGCGGTAGCCCAGCGCCTCCTCAAGAGGATTCAAGTCCTGTCTTTGTACGTTTTCGATAAGAGCTATCTGCGCCGCCTTCTGGTCGTCGCCGTCAAGGATTATTACGGGGATCTCGGCAAGTCCCGCCATTTTTGATGCTCTCCAACGGCGTTCTCCCGCTATTATCTCGTAATTTCCCGCACTCAGGGGGTTTTCTCTTACGATTATCGGCTGCAGCACCCCATGCTGCGCGATAGAGGCTGACAGCCCCGCGAGGTTTTCCTCGTCAAAGGTCTTTCGGGGCTGGCTCTTTCTCGGCTCTATCTCGGACAGACGCAGGGTCGTCACCGAGCCGCGCTTGGCTTCAAGAATGTTATCGTCAAGCGTCGAAAAAAAATCTCTTCCCAGACCTGTGTTTTTTCTTGCCATTTTATTTATGTCCTTTCCGCCGCTCCGTATGCTCCTTTCAGAGCTTTTTGAGGGCGATCTTCTTTTTTATATGCGTGTTGCAAGCTCCTTGGCAACTTCAAGATATTCGATAGTGCCCTTTGAGTTTTTGTCGTGATAATACACCGGTGTTCCAAATCCGGGAGCCTCGGAAAGTCTTACGTTTCTTGAAATTGCGGTCTTGAACAGCTTTTCCGAGTAGTGCTTTTTCAACTCGGCGATGACCTGCATCGAAAGCAGCAGACGTCCGTTATACATGGTCACAAGTATTCCCGTGACGGTAAGCGACGGGTTGTACTTCTGCTTAATCTTGCCTATTGTAATAACGAGCTGGGAAAGTCCTTCCAGAGCGTAAAATTCACACTGCATGGGAATTATCACGCCGTCCGACGCCACCAACGCGTTGAGTGTGAGCATTCCCAATGACGGAGGGCAGTCAACGATGAGGTAATCGTAGTCATCGCGAACAGGCTCCAACGCACGCTTCATCTGCTCTTCCCCGTGTTCGACCTGAAAAAGATCAAGCTCACTGCCCGCAAGACCTATATTTGTGGGGATAATGTCAAGATTTTTGAACTTGGTGGTGATTATTGCGTCCTTTGCGGGAACTCCGTCAAGAAGCACCTCGGACGTGGTATGTTTAAGGCTTTTTTTCGCCACGCCCACACCGCTGGTGGCGTTTCCCTGAGGGTCCATGTCAACGATCAGCACCTTTTTTCCCAGTATTCCCAGGGACGCGGCTACGTTTACCGCCGAGGTAGTCTTGCCGACACCGCCTTTTTGATTTGCAAACGTTATGATTTTTCCCATTTGTAACTCCGTTTTTGTCTTTTAAAGTGCCCTTTGAGGGCAATTTTTACCCTATACTATATAATATCACAACTTGCGGACTTTTTCAACCGTTTTTTCTTATTTTTTAAGGCTTTTTCATTAATTTTTATTTATGTTTCACGTGAAACATCTTCCAAAATACCCCCAATGTTTCACGTGAAACATTGGGGGTTCGTTATAACGGCTTTTTTGATATCCGACTGTAATGGCGCGGGTATGTTTCGGGGGTGGGGAGCCTTTTTTCTACCAATATAATAGTTCTGTTTTCCTCCAAGCCTGCACGACGCAGGGGGAGCAGGTCCACGGACAATAACCGTCCGCCCAGAGTTTTTATGGCGTTTTTGGAGCTTTCAAGCTCCTCGGAGGCGGCTTTTGCCTTCATAGCAACAAATTTTCCCCCGACCTTAACGTAAGGCAAGCAAAGCTCGGAGAGAACGGGCAGAGCTGCAACCGCACGGGCGGTTGCAACGTCGAAGGATTCGCGCAAGGAGTTTCCTTTCTTTGCGCCGTCCTCGGCGCGCATGGATTCCGCCCGAAGATTTGCAAGACCTAACGCCTGCGACGTTTCGTTTACGTATCGTATGCGCTTTGCAGTGCTGTCTATTCCGAGAATTTCAAGGTCGGGTCGGGCAACTGCCAGAGGAATGCACGGGAATCCCGCTCCGCACCCAACGTCCACTACCTTTGCGCCCTTAGACAGATACTCATCGGTCTCCTTTGCGATGAGAAGACAGTCGGCATAGTGCTTCAAAATCACCGATTCGGGGTCGGTTATGGCAGTCAGATTCATCTCCTCATTGACTTTCAGCATGATCTCGGTCAAAAGGTAGAACTTTTCGAAAATTTCGGCTTTCGCAAACTCAAAAAGCCCGTTTTCGGAGAAGATTTCCTCTGAAACCGAGAAAAATTTTGATTTTTCTATCATATTATTATATACCGTCGATTTTGTTACAATTTTCTTTTAAATAAAATGATTATTTTCGGTCAGAGATCTGATTCGAATAATTTTATTTGACTGTTTTTTAGGGATGATCTCAACCTGTCAACGTATTCCCAAATAGATGAGAAGCACAGAAATATCCGCCGGGCTGACACCGCTGATACGGGACGCCTGACCTACGGTCATGGGTCGGATAGCGTCAAGTTTTTGAGCCGCCTCGATTCGAAGCCCTTTTACCGATTTGTAGTCGATGTCGGCGGGAAGCACTTTACTTTCAAGCGCCGATTGGCGGTTTACCTGCGCTATCTGGCGCTTGATATAACCCTCGTATTTCACCGTGACCTCAACACTCGTTTTTTCCGCGCGGGTCAGCGCGGGGCGGTTCGGGTCAAGAGATAACAGGGACTCGTATGTGACCGAGGGTCTTCTTAAAAGCTCAGAGAGAGAAATTCCGCGATTTATGGCGGGCTCACCGATCTCCTCTAAAAATGGGTTTACTTTATTTGGAGAAACAAAGGTCTCCTCGAGCCGTTTTACTTCGGTTTCAATATGCTCTTTTTTCCTTAAAAAAGCGTTGTATTTTTCATCGGAAACAAGTCCTATTTCATGTCCTTTTGTGGTCAATCGAATATCGGCGTTATCCTGTCGCAAAAGCAGTCTGTACTCGCTTCGCGAGGTCATCATTCGGTATGGCTCGTTGGTACCTTTCGTCACCAGATCGTCGATGAGCGTACCTATATAAGACCCGCTTCTTTCAAGTATCATAGGCGGCTCTCCTCTCAGCTTCAGGGCGGCGTTGATACCTGCCACAAGTCCTTGGGCGGCTGCCTCCTCATATCCCGACGTGCCGTTAAACTGCCCTGCCCCGTAAAGTCCGCTGACCCCTTTAAATTCAAGGGTCGCAAGAAGCTGAAGCGGGTCGCAGCAGTCGTATTCTATGGCGTAAGCATAGCGCATTATCTGGGCTTTTTCAAATCCCGAAAGGGAGCGAAGCATTTTGTGCTGAACGTGTGCGGGGAGAGAAGTTGAAAATCCTTGGATATACATTTCCTCGGTATCCTCGCCTACGGGCTCAACGAAAAGCTGGTGTCTTTCTTTATCCGCAAAGCGTTTGATCTTGTCTTCGATCGACGGGCAATATCTGGGTCCCGTTCCGTGAATGAGTCCCGAATACATTGCACTTTGTGAGATATTTTCTTTTATAATATTATGAGTATTTTCATTTGTATAAACGATATGGCAGGGTATCTGGGAAAGATCGTCAAACGAGTCCTCGGGCGTGTCAGACGAAAAGGGGGTCGCCTTTTCCTCACCCGTCTGTATTTCAAGTTTTGTGAGGTCTATGGTCGATCTTTTTACTCTTGCGGGAGTGCCCGTTTTAAATCTCATGAGCTTGATCCCCATTTGGCGGAGCGAATCCGATAGACCGATCGCCGCCAGCATCGAGTCGGGACCCGACGTGTGGCAGGTGTTTCCGACAAAAACAGCACCGTCAAGGTACGTTCCCGAGCAGATGATGACCGCTTGTGCCTCCCAGACCTCGCCAAGTCTTGTAGTAACTGATCTTACGCACTTTTTCCCTTCAAACTCTTCGGTTTGTATCGACACTATTTCAGCTTGAACCAGACGGAGGTTTTCTTGTTCTTCAAGGGTCTTTTTCATGACGGCGCGGTATTTGTATCTGTCTGCCTGTATTCTTTTTGAGTGGACAGCCGCACCCTTACCGAGATTCAGAGTTCGGCTCTGGAGCGTGACTTTATCCGCCGCACGTCCCATTTCGCCGCCCAGCGCGTCTATTTCATAGACCAGATGGCCTTTTCCCGTTCCTCCTATCGAGGGGTTGCAGGGCATGTTGCCAACCGAGTCTAAATTCATGGTAAAGAGCACCGTGTCAAGTCCCATTCTGGCACTTGCCAGCGCGGCTTCGATCCCCGCGTGGCCCGCGCCGATAACGGCGACACGGGTGGAAAGTTCTATATTCATTCTGTGACCTTTTGATCGGTGACCAAGCCTTTTTTAAAAAGTCCTGATCGCTCCCTTATTTCTTCTTATATTTTGCGCTTCCGATAGCTTCAGCATAAGCGTGAGCTGCCTGCTCGGTCTTATTCTCACCGTAGATGTAGTAGATATTATCCTTTATATCGGAAGGCAGATATTGCTGTTTTACGTAGTGGTTAGGATATTCGTGAGGGTACTTATAGCCCTTATAAAGCGGGCTTTTAAGGTGGACTGGAATATCCTGTCCTTTACCTGCGTGTATATCCTCGGAGGCTACCGCCAAAGCCGTGTATGCGGAGTTGGATTTTGGTGCTGTGGCAAGCAGGATCGCCGCGTTTACAAGCGGGATCCGCGCCTCGGGAAGACCCAATTCTTTTGCGGATTCACAGCATGCTCGTGTTACTACCGCCGCCTGAGGATAGGCAAGTCCTATATCCTCGGAGGCTATGACCTGAAGACGGCGGCAAAGGGAAATAAGCTCCCCTGCCTCACAAAGCTTTGCAACGTAGAAAGCGGTGGCATCGGGGTCGGAGCCGCGAATGGATTTTTGCAGGCATGACAGCAGATCAAAATGATCGTCGTCGCTATATTCTCCATATCCGAAGTCCAGCTCTTTTACAACATCCTCATTTATCTGACCTTCGCACGTAAAATACGCGCTCTCAAGCAATCCGATAGCTCTTCGGACGTCTCCCTTTGCTATTTTCGATACTCTTAAAAGAACCTCGTCCGCGGCTGTCACGGTCTTTGCTTCCTCTTTGTTTAAAAAGTTCAGAGCGCGGCGAAGCACTAAAACACATGCCTGCGGCGATACGGGTCTGAACTCAAAGAGTGAGGATCTCGATATCAAGGCGTCGTAAACGTAAAAATGAGGGTTTTCGGTAGTTGACGCAATAAGGGTGATTCGACCGTCTTCTATGTATTCAAGAAGCGACTGCTGCTGCTTACGGTTAAAATACTGTATCTCATCAAGGTAGAGCAGTATCCCGCCCGAGCCAAAGACGTTGTTTGTCTGATTTGCTATTTCCTTTACGTCGGAAAGGGACGCGGTCGTGGCGTTGAGACGGTGAAAGACCATACCCGACTGAGACGCGATAATACCCGCCGCGGTCGTTTTTCCCGTACCGGGAGGTCCGAAAAATATCATGTTGTTTATCTTACCGCGCTCAAGGAGACGGCGCACTGTTCCTCTCGGTCCGAAAAGATGCTCCTGACCTACTATCTCGTCGATAGTCGTAGGACGCAAAACGTCGGCAAGCTGCCTGTTTCTCATTTATCTACCGCCTTGAATCCCGATTCCAAAATGACCTTTTTAAGTTTTTCCGCGCTTACCTTTGCAGGCGCTTCGATTACAGCCTTTGCACTTTCAAGGTCAACTTTAGCCTTGACGCCGGGTATGGAATTGAGCAGTCTCTCAACTCTTTCCGAGCAGTGTTTACAGGACATTCCCTCGATATATATTTCGATCTTTTTCTTTTTTCCCAATCCAAGCATATAAAAATCTCCTAAAAGATTATTTTTCTACAGTTATCATTATAAACCACAAAATCTAAACTGTCAACCGCTGATTTTTATATAATATAACTTTTCCACAAAAATAGACTGTATAATGTGGAAAAAATCGAAAAAGCCCTTGCAATATATAATTATATATGTTATAATATTATATATATCGGAAGATTTTGCCCTTTGGGCTTAAATATAGTAGGAGGTTAAAATGGACTTTTCACTTAACGAGATAAAGGAAATTTGGGAAAACGTAAAGCAATCCATGATAGATAACGACACCATGCCGCCCTCTACCTGCGACCTTTGGTTTGGCGATATGGAAATAACCAAATTTACCGGCGACGAGATAACCCTTGCTTCTCCTCAGATAGGAAAGTATGAAATAATTGCAAAAAAGTACGTTCAAATGATGGAAAAAGCCTTTGAAAGAGTCCTTGGCTTCTCACTTAAAGTAAACGTAATATACAAGCCTAAAGCCGAAAGCGCGCCTGCAGCTCCTCAAAAGGAAGAAACGGAAAACGCCGAAGCTCCGTCTCATCAGGTGAGACCCGACGCCCGTGAAAAAACCTACGGCTCAACCTTGCCTGTTGTGAATTTTGAATACACGTTCGAAAATTTCATTGAAGGAACGTCAAATACCTTTGCCCGAGCATGCTGCTGGGCGGTAGCGGAAACTGCCGCGAGAGCGGAAAACGGCGCAACCGCGTCCCAGTACAACCCGCTTTTCATCTACGGTCCCAGCGGTATCGGAAAGACCCACTTGATGTATGCTATCACAAGCAAAATAAAAGAGGAAAATCCCGACGCGAAGATAATTTACATAAAGGGCGAGGATTTTACCAACCAGATGATAGACAGTCTTGCAAGGCAGGCTATGAAGGAGTTCCGCGACGAATACCGCCGATGCGATCTTTTAATGATCGACGATATTCAATTTATTGCGGGAAAGGTCTCGTCTCAAGAGGAATTTTTCCACACCTTTGACGCACTTTACAACAACTCAAAGCAGATTATTCTTACGTCCGACCGTCCTCCAAAGGAAATAAACTCTCTTGAACAGAGATTGAAGAGCAGATTTGAGATGGGTCTTCTTGCCGACATTCAGCCCCCCGATCTGGAGCTGAGAATAGCAATCATAAAAAAGAAAGCCGAGCAAGGCAAGCTCGAGCTGACGGACGACGTTCTCACCTTCCTTGCTGAAAATCTCCGTTCCAACATACGTCAGATAGAAGGCGCTATAAACAAGCTCTGTGCCATGTCTTTCCTTTCACAGGTGAAGATCAACCTTGAAACGGTAAAATCCCTCCTGTCGGATATTTTGGGCAACTCAGAGCCTATAAGCGTAACTATTGATAAGATATTCGCCGCGGTCTACAACAAATTCGGCGTAAAGCGCGAGGAGATCGTGGGACAGAGGAGAAACAAGGAGATAGTAAACGCAAGGCACATAGCTGTTTATCTTGTCAGAAATATCACCGAAATGTCGCTTCCCAACATCGGAAAGATATTTAACCGCGATCATACTACAATTATGTCTTCCATTGAAATAGTTCAGAAGCGCCTTACCACCGATAACCAGCTTTCTTTCATTCTTTCGGAAATAGAAAAAGAGATAGGATGATCTTTTAAACAGCTTATCCACACGCTTTTACACTTGATTTTTTTATGATAAAATATTTTATTTTTTCTGTGGAAAAAATGACGGTAATATTGTGAAAGCCTTTGAGATCAAATAAATGAAGATCGGGAAAATCTATATTTGGAAAATGTGGAGTGATTTTTTTTCTTATTATTTTTCCACATCTCCAAAATGAAGTTATTGAAATCTTGACTTGTGTAAAAATTGTGGAAAATTTTGAGGAGATTAATTTTTTCTTTAAATTTATCCCAAAAAAGAAAGTCACAAGGTTTTCGGAATCTTTTCAACAGTCTTTCCATGTGGTTTTGATCATGAAAAAGTGTTAAAAAGTCTTTTACAAAAAGACCTGCCGAGCTTTTCCACCATTTCCACAGGCCCTATAACGACTACTTCTATTTATTCTATATATTCTATCTTTTCTTTCTTTCGCGCGAAGGAAAAAATATGATTTAAAAATAAATTTTTAAAATTACTAAATAAATGAGAGAGATACTCTCGAAAAGGAGATACAAATGAAAATCAGATTCAAGAGAACAGAGCTTGCGTCCTCTATTGCTCCGCTTATGGCAACAGCCGTTAACAGATCTACCGTTCCCGCCGTCGAGGGAATTTTGATCGAGGCAAGAGAACCCGATACTTGTATCTTTACTACCTATGATCTTGAAAAGGGAATCAGGACCCGCGTCGAAGCGCAGGTCGAAAAAGAAGGATTTAACGTAATAAACGCTCAAAAATTCTTCCAGACTCTCCAGCTTCTTGACGGCGACGAGATAGAAATGATAATTGACGAAAAGCTGGGCGTTACTATCACCGACGGCAAGTCAAAGTTCAGAATGAACGCACTGAGAGGCGAGGATTTTCCCGCTGTGCCGTCTTTAAAGAGTCAGATGGGGTTCTTCATTGAACAGTCTGCTTTGCTCCGTATGTTCAGAAAAATCAGCTATGCTATGGGTACCGTTGACCAGAGGCAGGTATTAAACGGCTGTTTCGTGCAGGTTGAGGACGAAGAGATCCTTATGGTCGCCTGCGACTCATTCAAGCTGGCAAAATGCTCCCGCTCCATGCCCATAAAGGCGGGCAACCCCGAAGATAAATATATAAGGTACGCATTTATCCTGCCCGTAAAGACGGTAAACGAGCTTTGCCGTATGCTGTCAGACGACGAGGACAGAATTACGCGTATATATATCATGAGAAAGCATATTGTATTTGAGATAGGCGAGTACGTGTTCTTCTCGCGTCTCATTGAAGGCGAGTATATCGACTACGACCGCATTATCCAGACCAACCATCCCACAACTGCAGTGCTTGACCGCGAGGAAATGCTGGGTGCTCTTGAAAGAGCTTCCCTTATTACCGAGGAAAAGATCGCGGGATCTATGCGAAGCCACGTTAAGCTTGAGTTTGAGTCGGGAGTTCTCAAGATCTCCGCGGCTTCAACAAACGGTTCGTCCTACGATGAGATCGCAACAGACCACAATGGCGACAGCGTGCTTATCGCTTTCAACAACCGCTATCTTATGGATACGGTACGCGCAGCTTCAACCGAAAAGATAAAGATATCTATGACATCTCCTCTTGCAAGCATCAACGTGGAGCCTGTTGAAGAAGACGAAAACGTAGAAGAAATATTTATGCTCCTGCCCGTTCGTATGAGAGAGCAGTAACCAAGTCCGCTTTTTCTTTGGCAGAAACAGGCGCAAAGAAAAAGCTTGACCAAAACTTTCAATAAAAAATGTCACTGACAGATTTCTGTCAGTCACAGACGGTTATTTTATGGTAAAATAACGCCGTCGACAAAAAATCAGACCGAAGGAGAACTGAAAAATGGTTTGCACCAATATCAAGACCCTGAATTTCAGAAATTCTCTTGAGGCTGACGTAAACTTCACCGACGGTGTAAACGTCCTTGTTGGAAACAATGCACAGGGTAAGACTAATCTGCTTGAGGCTATCTATATGTTCTCGCTGGGAAAATCCTTTAGGGGAACAAAGGAAAGCGATCTTGTGAATTTCTCGCAAAACGAGGCGAGAATTTCCCTTTTCTATCGGGAAAATTCCCGCTCCGATATTCAGAATATTACTATGAAAATGGCGAGAAAGGGCCGCCGTACCATTGAAATAAATGGCGTAAAAATCGGAAAACTTTCTGAAATGATAGGAGATTTTCGCGCAGTTCTTTTCTGCCCCGAGCATCTTTCGCTTGTAAAAGAGGGACCTTCAATGCGAAGATCCTATCTTGACGTTGCGATCTCTCAGTTCAGACCCGTTTACTTGCGGTCCTTACAGCGCTATTACGCTGTTTTAGAGCAAAGAAACAAGCTCATCAAGTGTGCAGAGGAAGACAGACGGCTTTTTGAAAGCACGGTTGATATCTGGTCCGCACAGCTTGCCCACGAGGCGGCGATCATTGCATCTTACCGCGAAAAATACGTGAAATTGGTCCATGATGCGGTGTCCGAAATCATAATGGATATGTCGCACAAAAGCGAGAAGATCGAAATTTCCTACGCGGGGTCGGGAAAGCTTGAAAGCTACCAAGACCTTCACGCAAATGAGGAGAGATTTTTAAAGCTTCTCACAGAAAACCACGACCGCGAGATAGGTGCGGGTGCTACCCTTTGGGGAATCCACAAGGACGATATTGACATTAAGATAAACTCAAAGGAAGCACGAAGATTTGCTTCTCAGGGTCAGCAACGCTCAATAGCTCTTGCTCTGAAGCTGGCAGAGGGAGATATCTGTAAAAAAGAAACGGGAGATTTTCCTGTTCTTCTGCTTGATGACGTATTAAGCGAACTTGACAGTGCTCGCAGAGAATTTCTTTTGTCCTCGGTTGCAGGCAGACAGGTCATTATGACAACCTGCGAGGACGCAGATTTCGGGGACGTTAACAAAATTACCGTAGAAAACGGAAAATATATACAGGATCTGTAATATTACAAGGAAAAAAGGATGTTTTTACACGTGGGAAACAACAAAAATATACGCGTTCGTAACATTATCGGAATTTTTGACGCCGATAACGCAACTGTCGCGAGTGAAACCAAAAAATATCTGAAAGAGGCTCAGCAGGCGGGTCTTGTTGAAGTCGCAAACCAAGAGGAAATACCGAAATCCTTCGTTTTGTATTCGGATACGGTGTCGGATTTTGCCGACCCCGGTAAATTCAAGGTCTGTTTTTCACAGCTTTCATCGTCCGCGCTTGAGGGACGCCTCCGCGCAAACAAAATAGGCGAGGATTCGGCTCAAAATCAGGAGAAAAATTTATAATTCATGCTATTATCGTATTTGACGGTAAATTACCGTCCGAAAAATCAAATAAAAGCTGAAGCCGATATAAAAAAAATAACGTCCGATTCACGCACAGCAGACGAAAACAGTCTTTTCGTGTGCATATCGGGGGCAAGATTCGACGGCCACGATTTTGCTCGGTCGGCATATGACAAAGGGTGCAGAAATTTCGCTTCCGAGAAGAATTTAAACCTTCCCGACGACGCTCAGGTTCTTATTTTTGACGACACGAGAATCGCGCTGGCAGAATTTTCACACGAGTTTTACGGTCACCCGTCCGAAAAAATAAAGGTCATCGGAATAACGGGTACAAAGGGCAAGACAACAACGGCTCAGTTTATTTATCACACGTTAAACGACAATAAAATAAAAACGGGTTACATAGGAACAAACGGTGTTTTGTTTGGCAATCATGCCGAAAAGACAGTCAACACCACACCCGAAAGCTCCGAGCTGGCTCGGATAATGAGCGATATGGTAAAGGACGGCGTAAAATACGCGGTCTTGGAGGTTTCATCACAGGCTCTTTATCTGAATCGGGTAAGAGGAATCGAATTTGACAGCCTCATTTACACAAATCTTTACCCCGACCACATAGGAGGCGCCGAGCACCCTACCTTTGAGCATTACAGAGACTCAAAAAGACGGCTGTTTTCGGAGTTTCCGACCACGCTTGTAGTCACCAACGGCGACGACCCTTATTCGGATCTTATGACCGAAGGTACCGAGGGTCACAGAGTTGAGTACACGGTTGGCGGCAAGGGCTGGATAAGAGCCGAAAATACGGCGCTGTCGGGAAACGGCAAAAATCTGGGAGTTGAATTTGACCTTTGCGTTTGCGACAAACGCCAAAGAGTAAAGCTGCCCATGCCGGGAATCTTCAATATTCACAATGCCTTGGCGGCATCGGTCGCCTGTATTAAAGCGGGTGTGAGGATCGAAAGGATCGCAAAGTCTTTTGAAAGCGTGAAGCTTGACGGCAGATTTCAGGTGGTTGACTGTGACTCTGATGCTACCTTTGTTATCGACTACGCCCACAACGGCGCAAGCCTTGAAAGTGTTTTGAGAGTTTTAAGCGCGTACGAGCCGAAAAGGCTTATATGTCTGTTCGGGTCGGTTGGAGGTCGGACGAAAACAAGAAGGGCAGAGCTTGCTGTGTCGGCTTCAAAATACTGTGACCTTTGTATCATTACCTCGGACAATCCCGACTTTGAGGACCCCGATCAGATAATTGATGAGATCGCATCTCACATGGAAAATTGTCCGTATTTAAAGGTCTCGGACCGCCGCGCGGCTATCGAAAAAGCAGTTTCAATAGCGCAAAAGGGTGATATTATTCTGCTTGCGGGCAAGGGTCACGAGGATTACCAGCTTATAAACGGAGAAAAGATCCCTTTTTCCGAGCTCGGGATACTGATCGATTGTACCAAGCGTATAAGCGTCTGAAAAACACATATTCTTACATAAAATTTCCAACGTAAAATACCGAAAGGAAAGAAAAAATGACAACAAACGAGCATGCATACGACGAAAGCCAAATACAAGTATTGGAAGGACTTGAGGCGGTAAGAAAACGTCCGGGAATGTATATCGGATCAACATCCGCACGCGGTCTTCACCATCTTGTCTACGAGATAGTTGACAACTCTATCGACGAGGCACTGGCGGGTCACTGCACGAAGATCATTGTAACGATACACGAGGACAACTCTGTTTCCGTTCGCGACGACGGACGCGGAATCCCCTCAGCCATCCACCCCAAAATGGGTATTCCTACCCTTGAGGTGGTCTATACCGTGCTCCACGCGGGAGGAAAATTCGGCGGAGACGGATATAAATTTTCGGGCGGTCTCCACGGCGTCGGTGCGTCGGTCGTAAACGCTCTTTCCGAGTGGGTGGAGGTAGACAACTGCCACGACGGCAAGAGATATACCGAGCGATTTGAACGGGGAAAGGTGACAAGACCCTTCAAGTGCGAGGGTGAAACTACCGACCACGGTTTATACGCACGCTTCAAGCCGGACCCGGAAATTTTCACGGAAACCACGGTATTTGACTACAAGGTACTCCTTGACAGACTTCGTCAGCAGGCGTTCTTAAACGGCGGAACGAGAATTATTTTGCGCGATGAGAGAGTTGAGCCTGCTGTAGAGGACGATCTGATGTACGAGGGCGGTATCATCTCCTACGTTGAGTACTTAAACGAGGCAAAGACCAACGAAAGTATCCACCCGCAGGTAATTTATATGAAGTCGGAAAAGGACGACATGGTGGCAGAGGTCGCTATGCAGTACACCACGTCCTACCATGACGACAGCATCTATTCCTTTGCAAACAATATCCGCACCATCGAGGGCGGTACTCACGATATCGGCTTCAAAACTGCGCTGACAAAGGTCTTGAACGAATACGGCAGAGCGAAAAATATCCTGAAAAAGACGGATAAGGACTTTTCGGGAGACGACGTGCGCGAGGGTCTGACGGCAGTTATATCCGTCAAGCTCACAGAGGCACAGTTTGAGGGTCAGACCAAGGGTAAGCTGGGCAACAGCGAGATGCGTACCTTCGTTTACTCAATGGTAAAGGAAAAGCTCACCGAGTTCCTTGAAGAAAATCCCGCCGTCGGTAAGGGAATTATCGAAAAGGCGGCAGAGGCGACGAGAGCCCGCGAGGCGGCAAGGCGCGCGCGCGAGGAAACACGCCGCAAGGGATTTCTTGAGGGCGGTTCAATGCCCGGAAAATTGGCAGACTGTCAGGAGAGAAAGGCAGAGCTGACAGAGCTTTATCTGGTGGAGGGAGACTCCGCGGGAGGCTCTGCAAAGCAGGGACGCGACAGCCGTTTTCAGGCTATTCTTCCTTTGAGAGGTAAGGTGCTGAACGTTGAAAAGAGCCGCGAGGCAAGCGTTTACGGCAACCAGTCATTAACCCCTATCATTCAAGCGCTTGGATGCGGTATAGGCAGAGAAAATTTTGATATAACAAAGCTTCGCTACGGCAAGGTCATCATCATGGCCGATGCGGACGTCGACGGCTCGCACATCAGAATCCTGCTTCTTACCTTCTTCTACCGCTACATGCGTCAGCTTATCGAGGACGGTCACGTATATTTTGCGCAGCCGCCTCTTTACAAGGTTGCAAAGGGCAAGCAGGTAAGATACGCCTTCTCGGACGAGGAGAGAGACAGATACATCGAGGAGCTTGGCGGCAACGTTGAAGCAAGCCGCTATAAGGGTCTTGGTGAGATGAACCCCGAGCAGCTCTGGGAGACCACCATGGACCCCAACACGAGAACTATTTTGAGAGCGACCATGGAGGACGCTATCAGATGCGACCAGATTTTCTCCGTTCTTATGGGTGACAAGGTCGAGCCGAGAAAGCAGTTTATTCAGGAAAATGCCAAGTACGCAGAGAATTTGGATATTTAATAAACGCAAACGAAGCTCATACAATTCCTTGGCGTTAACCGAGGAAAAAGCTGAGCGTTTATGAAAATTGGATATTTAAGGAAAGGCAATAGAAAATGGCTAAAAATAACGAGTACACCGAGCAGGACATACTGTTCGAAAATCAGAAAATAGTAGATATTGACATTGAAAAAGAGGTAAAGAAGTCCTTTATCGAGTACGCCATGAGCGTAATCATGAGCCGAGCACTGCCTGACGCGCGAGACGGCATGAAGCCCGGTCAGAGAAGGATTCTCTACGCTATGTACGAGGATAATCTGACCTACGACAAGCCTTACCGCAAGTCGGCAACGACGGTAGGTAACGTGCTTGGTCGCTATCACCCCCACGGTGACGCGGCGGTCTACGGCACAATGGTAAGATTTGCCCAGAAATTCTCAATGCGCCACGTGCTGGTAGACGGTCAGGGCAACTTTGGCTCAGTGGACGGCGACGGCGCTGCTGCTTACCGTTACACCGAGGCGAGAATGTCGAAAATCGCGGATTACATGATGCGCGACATCGAGAAGAAAGTCGTTGACTTCATGCCCAACTTTGACAACAAGCTTCAGGAGCCTACGGTCCTGCCCGCAAAGTTCCCCAACCTGCTTGTAAACGGCGCTATCGGTATCGCCGTAGGTATGGCGACAAATATTCCGACACACAATCTGGCAGAGGTAATTGATGCGACGATCTGCCGCATCGACAACCCCGAGTGTACTCTTGAAGAGCTGATGCAGCACGTCAAGGGTCCCGATTTCCCCACCGCCGCAACTATTTACGGCACAAAGGGAATAGAGGAGGCTTACCGCACGGGTAAGGGTCACATTATGGTCCGCGCCAAGGCGGAGATCGAGGAAGAAAAGCACCGCATAATCATCACCGAGATCCCTTATCAGGTAAACAAGAAGGAGCTTTGCATCGCAATGGCTAATCTTGTTAAGGATAAGAGAGTCGAGGGTATCCGCGATATCCGCGACGAGTCGGGTAAGGACGGTATGAGGATCGTCGTTGAGTTCAAGAACGACGCAAACGGACAGGTAATTCTTAATCAGTTATACAAGTATACACAGCTTCAGGACACCTGCGCCGTAAATATGCTGGCGCTGGTCAACAACGAGCCGAGAATTCTGTCTCTGCCCGAAATTCTCGATATTTACATCGCTCATCAGGAGCAGGTAATTGAGAGAAGGACCAAGTTCGATCTGGATAAGGCTCTCGCAAGAGCGCATATCCTTGAGGGTTATAAGATAGCTATTGCCAATATCGACGAGGTGGTGGAGATCATGAAGACCTCCGAGTCTATTCCCAATTCCAAGGAAAGGCTTATGGAGCGCTTCGGTCTTACCGATGCACAGTCTCAGGCTATAGTCGAGATGACCCTTGGCCGTCTGACGGGTCTTGAAACAAAGAAGATAGAGGACGAGCTTGACAAGCTCAACATCACTATCGCCGACCTGCGCGATATTCTTGCAAACGAGTGGCGCGTGAAGGCTATAATTAAGGAAGAAATGAGTGAGATCAAGGACAAGTTCGGCGAGCCTCGCCGTACAGATATCGTCGAAGCTACCGACGAGATCGATCTTGAGGACCTGATCGAGCGTCACACCTGCGTTATTACCATGACACAGGCGGGCTATATCAAGCGCCAGCCTGTTGACGAGTACGCGGCACAGAACCGCGGCGGCGTGGGCAAGATCGGAATGACCACAAAGGAAAACGATTTTATCGACCGCGTTGTGGTAATGAACAGCCACGCTTATCTGATGCTCTTTACCAACACGGGACGAGTTTACACCTTGAAGGCTTACCGCGTTCCCGAGGCGTCAAGAACCGCAAAGGGCTCAAATATCGTGAACATTCTCGACCTGCGTGAGGGAGAGAGAATTACCTCGCTGGTCGGTATCACGGGCTTTGCTGACAGCGAATATCTTACCATGGTAACAAAGAACGGTGTCATTAAGAAGACCCTGCTCTCCGAGTTTGAGTACCAGAGAAAGGGCGGCAAGATCGCTATCGGTCTTGACGAGGACGACGAGCTTCTGTACGTGGTTCATACCCATGGCGAGAGTGACATTATTATCGCTTCCCACGAGGGTCAGGCAGTACGCTTCAGTGAGCAGAACGTCCGTGCAATGGGACGTCCCGCAAGAGGTGTGCGCGGAATGACTTTGCGCGAGGGCGACTTTATAAAGGGAACCGTTGTGGTAGAGGACGGCAAGAAGCTGCTGACCGTCACCGAAAAGGGCAAGGGTAAGCGAAGCGAGTTTGCGGACTTCCGTTCAATGAAGAACAGGGGCGGTACGGGCTACGCAGTTCATAATATCACCGAGGATTCGGGCAAGCTGGCGGGCATCTTGGCGGTCAGCGACGACGATGACGTAATGGTCATCACCGATGAGGGCGTAATCATTCGAACGGCTGTTGACAGCATCAACGTGTATTCCAGAACCGCAGGCGGTGTCAAGGTGATGAACGTTGAGGAAGAAGCGAAGATCATCGGAATGGCGCGCATTGAAAACGAGGCAGAGCTTGAAAAGGCTGCCGAGGAGGCTCAGGCGGCGAC
The DNA here is from genome assembly GCA_045651985.1 of Eubacteriales bacterium. Classification (GTDB taxonomy): domain Bacteria; phylum Bacillota; class Clostridia; order Oscillospirales; family CAG-272; genus SIG710. The sequence goes on along the minus strand of JAZRTK010000026.1, from coordinate 64,025 downwards.
CGTTCAGGAGATTCCCGACCAGGACGCTCCCATAATGAAAGAGCCCGTTGCACCAACCGAGGAAAACACCGACGGGGAGTAATTTTACAGTCTTAATTTAAGCACGATTTTGCATTATTTATGCATGTGGCACGACCGAGAAACGGTGCGTCCCATTGCGATTTATTTGGATTTTTGGATAGGAATATTTTTTGATGAAATTTTCCTATTGACATATCTGCCGAAAAGGTGTATAATTTTTGTATAAAAAGGAAAGGAGTGTGGAAATGAAAGAAAAATATACTGCGCCCGCTCTTGAGATATTGGGAGAGCCAAGTCAGAATATCTTGGCTGTATCTACTCCCGAGAACAACGACGGATGGGGCCCGATTTTCAGACCATAAAGAGACAGCCGACACCTGCTGGTGTCGCCTGTTTTTTTGTAGGCTGTAAATTTCGGGTAATTTTATTGATGGTCGATGCCGAAATATTTGTACCACAATGAGATCTCGGGGTCGGTAAAACCAAGGCGCTTTAAGTGTATGCCAAAGGCTCTGACCGCGGGGTGCTTTTCAATTAAACGGCGAGTACCGTCGCTTCCGTTTTTCATTAAATAGAGAATTATATGAGCAAGGCTCGGTATCAAATCGTTGTCGGGGTCGTATACGGGAATAAGCCTTTCAAAAAGCCTGTGATTTACCCGACAGTGGTAGCGGCGGAAGGTTTTTGTTATGTGAAACCTCCATTCGTAGGACTGCCCCTTTGAGAGAAGGAGATCGTTGAACAAAAGCGTCACTCTGTCAAGGACGGTTTCCGCGAATTTGTCGGTAAGCGAAGGGTCAGCCGTAAGATATTCCAGAGTTTCATTCTCGGCCAGCTTTGCCCACAGCGGATCGTCCTCCCTCCACGTTTGGTTTGCATAAGCGTTGAGTGAATCGTGCTTTTGCGCCATTTCAGACACCCGCGCGCCGATTCCGTCCACTACCATTTGATTTAACTCAATAGGTGCCGAGAACAAAAGTTTTTTGACCTCCTCACCCTCTTTTGTGTCAAAACAATTCATATACCCTCCGTAAAGCTCCGCCACCTCGCGGATATACGGGATATTGCGCTCTTCGATCTCGTGGTAAAGATAATGGTGAAGATTTTGCATCATGTCACGATAGTCCATGCTTTTGTAAAATGCCAGATCGTCGGAAAAGAAGAACTCGGGCATTTTTCGCATTCCCGTGGCAATACGCAATTTTTGGGCGAGTCCCCGCCGTTTTTGCTCTCTGCCGTAGTAAACGTCTACCATGGTAAGCGTAAGGAATATCAAAATCAGTACGTTGATCACGAGAAATACCGCAAAAGCAAGAGAATTGCCGAGCAAAACGCTGATTCCCGCGCCAACGGTGGCGGAGATCGAATAGGCAGTGTACGCCACAAAGCTGCCAAACAGCGGCTTTATAAGCTTCGCCTCGGCGACGTTTTCCCAGTATATGATAACGCTTTTGTCAGAAAGCATGCTCATGACCGAAATAGTGATAAACGTCAAGGAAAGCAGACCTATGTAATAGTCAAGAAGATCGCCGTTCAGAGTTATCTGAGGCAGGCGGATGCCCCACATATTCGGGACCCAAAGGGATACGCCGATCATAGCGGTGATAAGTGACGTTGCCTCCCATACCGCTGTGACCTTTTTGAGAAGTAATTTGTTATAGGCTTTGTGGAACAAGACAAGCAAGGCGGCGAAAAGACAGAGCATAACGCAGCCCGATATATACTTAAATGAAGAAAAGCCGCGGTAAAGGAACGTGCATGCAAAAAATACACCCGGTAAAAGCGAAACGAGGGCGATCGTTCTGAAAACTCCCTGCAGCCACGTTTTTTTATACATTTTGTGCTCCGCAATAAAAACGAGCATGACAGAAAGAAACAAAAGCATCCAAAGCGGCCCCATATCATACGGGGTCAAAAAAGAGGTTTGTATAGATGCGGGCAAGAAAGGAGACACGGCATTTATAAGCGATGAGATCAGCCAAGCCCAGTTTATGAGCAAGATGTAATTGAATGTTTTTTTCACGTCCCGTGCGCCTCCCGTAAGGTTTATATTACAATTATATCACAAAACTCGCAAAAATCAACAGTTATCGACGTAAAAAAGAGACGCTTTATAAGCGTCTCTTTTGATTTAATATTATTATTCCGTTTTTGACAGAATCGTATGATCGAGTTTTCTGTTCTTCTCGTTGATCTCGTTCTTGAGATCATCACCGTAGAAGGTCGTGATGTCAAGCTTCGGGTCAATTTCGCCGCGACAGAATTCGATGCGGATATCGGTGCCTATCACGGCGGATATATCAAGTCTCACGTAGGAATCCTTTTTAATTGGAACGGAGTAATAGTTGCTCTCGCCGATAATTATCTTCAAATAGCCCGACTCAACGCTATCCTTCAAGGCAAAGCAGAAGGAGAGGTCTTTCACCTTGTTTCTTAGGGTTACGTAATTCTGTCCTTCCTTGTCGTCCACAAGCTCAAATACCTTCATGTCCTTCTTTGGGTCGAAATATCTGCCTCGGTATATAAGAAGCTCTTTGGTATCCTTGTCTGTCAGCTTGTTTTTGGTTGTGATCTGATAGTAAGCGTTATTTATCGGATCGGGATCGGGAGCGACGTAAGGAGTCGTTGCTGCGGTTGCGCCTGGAATTCTTATAGTCGTCTCGATGGTCAGAGCCGAGATGTTGTTGTACGTAAGAATATCCGATTCCAAAATACCGTAATGCTCGGCAATTCCTTTAAGAGTTGCCCCATCGGTGATCTTCAAGGAAACGCACGAGACGGCATAGGGGGTGGTTTCCCTGTCAACTCCGGGGATCTTTAAAACAGAGCCGACGGTGATATTACTGATATTGTTATAGGTCAGAATGTATTCTTCTTTTATTCCGTAGTAAAATGCGATGTCCATAATATCTGCCGTAGGCTCTACCTTATATTCCGCGTAGGGCACCGCGTAAGGCTTTGTGTCAGGGTCAACGCCGGGAATTTTCAGAGCGTCGCCTACTTTTATCTGTGTCAGGGCATTGTACGTGAGAATATCGTTCTCGGATACGCCGTAGTAAAGAGCTATATCCTCGAGCTTTGCCGTTACCTCAACGGTGTAGGGTGCGGACGGGGTAACGGAATGTTTGATGGTGTCGGAGATGGTTCTATTGGCTGTGTTTGAGCCCCAATGAGGCTCAAACTTAATGACGGTTCCTTTTGCCGCCACAACGGTGAGGGAAAGGGTCTCGTCGCGGTTTATCTGCTCGGTGTAATAGGTGTCTTCTCCGATCCGGATCTTGCAGTAGCCTGTCGTCGCATTGCCCGTTGCCTTTATTTTGAAGACATGTTTGTCCTCAAAGGCAAGAGGAGCTGTGTAGCTGTTGTCGGTCGCTCCGGATATTTCAAGCGAATAATATGCACCATAAAGGGTTGCACCGTCCGTTTCTACCGACGTGAAGAAGAACGCGAATGCGGAGGAGACTATCATTACCAGACAAGCGAATATAGTCAAAAGCGAGAGGGTCATTTTCGTATAGAAAATGCCATCTGACAGCGAGGAGCAAGCCGAAATTTTCTTATTATTTTGTTGCTTTGTGAGGGTGATTTTTTTCAATCTCCGTCTTCCTTTCTAAAAAACGTTTACGGCGTCGGTCAAAAGGCATAAAAGTCTTGTTTTTATGCCCATTGACCGCCGCCCAACTCCCCCGAGGGGGAGTTGAGGGGAAGAATATATGAAAAACACGAGCGGTCACAGAGAGACCGGTGTTTCATATCGATTTTTTCTGGTTTACTTGTTGTTATAAACAACCGTTACGCCTTCATGCTCCGCAACACCGTAGTAGCAATAACGATGATTTGCGGGACCGCCGAAGAGCTGGTCAAACGCAATAAGAAGATGGTGATCTTCACCGTCATTATGTACGTGATTATCATCCACTACCGTATTGCCGTTAGCATCGGTCGGATGACCGTAACGAATGTTGCTGTAAGCATCTACACTGGTTCCAGCCTGAACACGAACGTAAGGATAGCTGGTGCCTGCAAACTCGCAGTAGGTGTAATTTGCCCAATCGTTGTAAATAACGGTAACATTCTTGCAGGTTACGTTTTCTGCAACAACGTTTACGACTTCATCCGTAACATAGCTATCAACTTTACCGATAAGCATGCCACAATTGCGGTAGCAATACCACTGATAAGCAGAGACAATGTCGTTGACGGCATCTATACGGCAGGCAACGGTACAATCCTCAAAATGATAGGTGCCGCTTGTGCCTGCGCCGCCGATAATACCTCCGTTGGCGTTACCGAAATCGCCCCACTGTCCGCCAATAACAGTAGACTCATCCACGACAATGCCCTTATACGTCTGTTCGCCGCTTGCCCAACCGACGATACCGCCTGCATAATACTGGTAATCTGCAGCCTGGGAATTTGTTACCTTTATGTTTTCAAAAACACAGTCGCCGTAAGCCGCTGCGGCAACGATACCGACCATACCGGATTCTCCGGAAATTGATGCGCTGTCAATATTAAGATTCTTGATGTGGGCATCTTCAACCAAGCCAAACAGTCCCAAACCAAGATCATCGTAATAATAGCCTGTGTTCAGCTCCCATGTGTTCTGGCTCAGATTCTTTATGGTTTTGCCGTTGCCGTCGAATGTACCGGTGAATGCAACCTCTTTTCTGTAAGAACCGATCGGGTTGAATAAGATGCCGGCAAGGTCTACGTCATTTTTCAATATTACAGTCTTTCCATCAAAGGTTACAGGAAGGGTTATTTCCGATGAAACGTCTGCAGGAACAACTGCCGAGCCGTCTACCAGAGCGGCAAGTCCAGCAACCGCGCTTGCGGTATTAAGTGAAAATTCTGTTGCATCGGGGTTATCCGTGTACCAAGAAATATCAATGGAGCCATCCCAAACGTCGGCTGTGTTTGTTGCAGGGTATTCGGAATCCTTATCGTACTTGTTGCCAAAGCTGTCATTCTCGTATGTAAACTGAGTTGCAAGAACGTTGATGCCGAAGTTAATGGAAGGAATGTTTGTACCGTTGTGGTTAGCTTCGTTGCCAACAGTCTCTGCCATGTCGACCGTGATGATTACATAGTGAGCATCTCCTGCGAGAAGTTCTTGGTCAGATGCGAGGATATTGCCGGATTTAAATGCTTTAGCAGCACCGGTATCTGTGTTTTGGCTACCACCAAACACCATGTCGAGCAGAATGTCTCCAACCTGGTTAACCTGATGGGTAACAGTAGTGACAGTCAAGATGTCGGAGAGAACGATATCCGCGCCGTCCTTGGTCTTACCCTTGGTCTCATTAACAATGTTCATGTTAGCCGCATATTTCAGAGCCAGAGTACCGTTGTTCTTTATGCGGAGAGCAACGACCTCGGTATGGCCGGGCTCCCAGAGACCCTTTGAGAACAGATCGTTTGCGCCGTCGAGGGTCTTCCATGTCTCGCCGTCAAGTGTGTACTCAACAACGATGTCAAGATTACCTGCGGTGATCACGTTGCTGCCGGAAGCTGAGCTGTCGGTAAACCACGCAAACGTGGTTCCCATGAGCATTGCAAAGCAGAGCAGAAGTGCAACTGCAGATGTGAGCAACGCTTTTTTGGTTGTTTTTGCGTTTGTCATTTATCATGACCTCCTTTTTTATTTGCCAACGTTGGGAAGTATTGAAGCCGCTTATGCGCTGACCGTTGACCCAACGCGCATAAGAGCCTGTTTGATCTTTTGCTGTCTTTTTCAGCAATCAAAAGGCATAAATTTAGAACTTATGCCCATTGACTGCCGCCCAACTCCCCCGAAGGAGAGTTGGATGGGAAGAATATATGAAAAACACTCGCAGCTACGCAGTAGCCCGTGTCCCATATACGTTTGGATGATCCTTGACGGGATATGTGTGTTTCTTGCTGAGTATTGATCTTAAAAGAGAAACAATCAGCTGATCACATTACCGTCAAGATCGTAGTAAACAGAATTGCTGAAGCCGAAACGAACGGGCTTTGCATTATCAGATGTGTTGCCGTTGTTGTAGATGTCCAGAGTCAAAGTGGAATCGTCCTTCCCCTCAGATGTGTAGTTATGTACCCAGAACATTCTTCCGCCGTGGAAGTCGGTGTTTTTGATGGTAACAGTGTTCATGTCATAGCCGCTGTTAAAGGCACGTACACCACAGTAAGAAGCAGTGAAGTCACAGTTCTCGACCGTCAGAGTTGCAGAGCCCCAGTTGTTCAAATGAACGATAAAGTTCATATCCGTGCCGCTTACACTCGCTTCAACATTTTTCATGGTCAGGACGCCGCCGGCGGTAACGTCAAAAATTGCTGCCATGGCGTTCCATTCCTGGTTATTTTGAGCGGTCATCTGAAGTTTACCGTTTTCAACGGTCAGGTTGCCCTTGACCAGGAACATTTCCTGATTTCCGCTCTTGTCAGCAGAAGTAGACAGAGTATGACCGTTAAGGTTGATAGTAGCATTCACACCGGATGCAACGGTAACAGTCTCATTCTTATTAACGGTGATATCGGCGGAAAGCGCGATATTTTCAACGCCGGAAGCGAGCGCCTCCTTGAGTCCGGCTGCATCGACTACAGGGTACTCCGCATCCTCATCGTAATCCTTACCAAAGCTGTCATTCTCGTATGTAAACTGAGTTGCAAGAACGTTGATACCAAAGTTGATGGAAGGAATGTTTGTACCGTTGTGGTTAGCTTCGTTGCCTACGGTCTCAGCCATGTCGACCTTGACGATGAGATACTTTGACGCGCCTGCGAGAAGCATTTCATCAGAACCAAGAACATTAGCCTTCTTAAAAGAAGCTGTGTTCTCGTACTGCAATGTGCTTTCGTCGCTGAAAGCCACTCCAAGCAGAACATCGCCCATTGCTCCTGTATCCATAATGATCGAATTAACAGTAAGAATGTCGGAGAGAACGATATCCGCGCCGTCCTTGGTCTTACCAACGTTTTCATTAACAATGTTCATGTTAGCCGCATATTTCAGAGCCAAAGTACCATTGTTCTTGATACGGAGAGCAACAACCTCGGTATGGCCGGGCTCCCAGAGACCCTTCTGGAACAAATCGTTTGCGCCGTCAAGTGTCTTCCATGTCTCGCCGTCAAGTGTGTACTCAACAACGATGTCAAGGTTACCTGCGGTAATTACGTTGCTGCCGGAAGCAGCGGAGTCGGTAAACCACGCAAACGTGGTTCCCATGAGCATTGCAAAGCAGAGAAGAAGCGCCACTGCGCTGCTCAGCAGAGCTTTCTTTGTTGTTATAACATTCGTCATTTTCTTAATACCTCCTATTTATGAATGTTATTAAAATTATGATAAACGGCACTTACCGTTTATTTAGATTTTTATTCTTTAGGAGTGCCCGCGCCTTCCTTTTCGGCAAGCTGGGCTTTGAGCTCTTGCAGCTCTTTCATCATTTCTGCGGACTGTCTGCGTTCCTCTTCGATTTTTTCACGCTCGGATATGATCTCCTGCATCTGTTCTTTTTTGTATCTTCTGAACAGCCTGATACAGTTGATGCCCTGATAAAGGATAAGCAGAAGAAAGGGAACGAGAATACAGAGAATGTAACCGGGCGTCGTCTTGATAAACTGAAAAAACGAGCCCACGTTCGGTATCTTGCCCGTATATTTTCCGAGTACGTACGGATAAGTGACCGCCGATTCGTCATTTTCATCGGTGGTCGTTCCGTATGTAACGAATGCGGGATTTCCGTCCGCATCGGTGGTTTTTTCTCTGATTTTATGGGTGACGGTTTCGCCGAAATTGTGGGAATTCTGCGAGGTAAATGCGATAATATCGCCTACCTTGAGTGTCGCGGGGTCACAATTCTTTACGAATATGATGTCTCCCGCCTTGAAATCGGTGGCGCTCATGGAGTCGGAGCGGACGATAAAGAATTTGTATCCGAAAATGCTTCTGTTTGAGCGGTCAAGGGTGTTTACCGATATTACGGTGAAGATCATTATGCCCACTGTCACGGCAACGAGGACCCATACCAGAACGGCAGAAGTTATTTTCAATGCCTTCCTCATTTCATATTTCCTTCCTGTTATTCAAATTCTCTGTTTGGATTGTTTTTCATCTGGACGGCATCGGCACAGAAATCAAAAGCAAGACTCATGTTTTTTGCCGAATTACCCGTGGTTTTGGGCATATGGAAACGAATGGTGAGATCCTTTCGTTCTCCCGGATGGAGAACATCGTCGGCAGCCGACACGGTTTGCCGTGTCAAGCGGGCTGCCGTTCCCCGGTATAAGACCTTGTCTCCGTCAAGAACGGTGATCTCCAGAACGTCGGCGAGACCTCCTTCAACCTTATCAAAATAGATCTTGAAGTACACCGCCCACGAACTGTCGCTTTGCACGTAAAAGGGTTTTTCAACGGTCATGCCGGGCTCAAACAAATACTCGTGTGCTTCAATAATAGGCTTACCTCCGTTGAGGTCGATGCTCACGTAGCCGGTCCCGAAAAAGTTTCCCGTTACGGACACGGTGGCATAGAACAACGCGTAGGTGGTCACGCACAGAGCGATGGCAAGAAGCACAACCATAAGGATACTTATCCTCACTTGGCGTTCGGTAACTGTCTTATTTGTCATTTGTCGTCTTATCCTCCTGTTCGCCGTTTTTTGCACACCGTCCCGGTCTGAGAAGGATGAAGTTAATAAAAATTGATATCATTGCGATCCAAAACCAGATACAAAAATGCACGTTTACGCCCGTTTCGGGAGAGACGAGCTCGCCGTCATCGGGATCGGAGTCGGTAGTGTCTGTCGGATCGGCGGTCACGTCGGAAGACGTAGAATCATCGGGATCGGCGGTATTGGTGTCAAGGGGGTCTGTTGAAGGGGGATAAGGGTCGCTGCCGCTGTCACAGACCCACCAGCAGAAATCTGCAGCCAATGCTTTGTCCATATACTCATTGCCTACGCTCGTATCAAGATAGACCGTGACATCGTAGACCAACTCGGTGGTTTTGTTAAACAAAGCGGAAACGCGATGTTTGAGACTACTCGGCATATCACGCATAAGACCGTCAAACAGAGGCTTGTTTTCGCCTCGTATCACGATCTTGCATTTCAGCACCTCAGCCAGCTTTTCACTGCCCTGAAGAATATTTGCGCGGAAACGGACCGTAACGGTTCCTTTGTGGGACACCTCAACAAAATAAGATCTTGTGTGGCTGTCGCCGGGAAACATATTGAACAAGCGGAACGGGGTGCTGTCCTGAGCGTGTCTTTTGTATATGCGTATAACGGTATCCTTCGTACTATCCGACTCGATGACGGTCTTTTGAGAAGCCGTTAAAGGGACGCCACGAGAAAGATCAGCGGTTAAAAGAGGTGTACTGAGCATAACGGGTGACGCGAGGCATTGGCTTTTTGTTGTGATAGTACCGTTTGCGTTGACTGTGGGCTTTATGTAATTGTCGGTAACCGAATCGGAGTCAACGGACAGCTCAGCGCGCCCGAAAAGGAGAATTCCCGCAAGAGATGCAAGGCTGAGCGCAAGGAGAATGGAAAAAACAAATATAACGATCTTTATTTTTTGAAGTCTTTTACTCATGTATCGACCTCCGAAGCTTGATTTGTCTTAAATACGTGTAAATGGAGAGCGAAGATCCGGTTATTCAAAATTCTTGTTGGAATTGTTCTGGATCTGGACTGCATCGGCGCAAAAGTCGAATTTCAGATTTCCGTTTTCCTCCAAAATCTCCGCGGTGTCGGGCAGGTGGAATCGAATGGTAAGATGTCGTCGGTCGCCCGAGAGAAGAATGTCGTCGACTACCGAAACTCGATCGCGTGTCAAGCTTTGAGCCGTTCCCTCATACAGGACTGTCTTTCCGTTGAGGATCGTAATTTCGATCAGGTCTGCAAATTCGCCCGAAACGTTGTTCAAATAAATTTTATAATAAACGTCCCAGGAGCCCTCGTTTCCTATGTAAAAGGGCTTTTCGACCGTCATGCCCGGCTCAAACAGATATTCGTTATCTTCGATCACGGGTTTTCCGCCGTTGAGGTTTATGCTGACAGGCTCTATGGTGTAAAACAGCATAAATGCCAAAACATATAGCAAAATAGCGAGAATGATAGCTAAGACCAAGCAGAGTGTAAAGCCCTGCTCGATCCTGTTCTTTTGATTCATTTGTTTTTAGACCTCCTTTTTCAATAACCCAAACGAAAATGCGACAGCAAATTTATTTGCCGCCCGGAATATTGATCACGTTGTCGTATACAACAGCGGAACCGATGACGGGTCCGTTGTTGCCGAAAATGAGAACGCAGACAAGAGCCAAAAGGCAAATGGCGATCAGAACGGTAAAAACTGTAATAACTATTTTGAGTTTTCGAATTTTTTCTCTCATGCTGACCTCCGAGCTTATCTTAAATATGGTGAGATAGATGAATAGACGACGTTGAAAACGTGGAAAATGTTTTGATCGTCGTTGGGGAGCGTTCCGTTATAAGCGCAGATGGCAAAGCTTAGAACGACTGTAACCACGTGCTGCAAAATGGTGCAAACGTCGGCATTTTCGGCGAAATATGGCATCAGATCGCAAACAAAATCTCTGAATTTTGCGTTGTGCACTCTCAAGGGCTCGCCCTTAAAATATACCGAATAGTAATATCTGACATAATATCTGCATTTTGTCTCGTCGGTCAAAAGGAAGTCCCAAAGCTTGTAAAAGAGGATTTCCCACTGCCTTTTCTTGTCGGTCTCATTGGAGAATTCGTCCAAAGCCTCTCCCACGGCGGCGAGAAGCTCACAGTCAAGCATAGAGAAGACGTCGGCGAATAAATGCTCCTTTTTGCCGTAAATGCGGTAAATATGCGCTTCGTTCACCCTGACGTTATTTATTTCTCTGCGTTCCCCCGCAATAGCTCTCGTGGTCGCCGCTTCAAATCCGCCCTCGCTGACGAGGCGAATGGTGTTTTTTGTAAAGATTTCTCTAAAAAGCTCTTCGTTTTTCATAAATTACGGTGTGCCTCCAATTAGCATTTGCTACAAAATGCCCAAATTTTTACGGACGACGAAGAAAATCTGCGCCCATCCGTTTAGCGTTTGCTACAATTTAATAATTATTTTTGACGGAGAGCACGATAGTGGTGCCATCCGTCCGGATATCCACATAATTCGCATTATGTGATTTTGGGATTTTTATTTTCTTTCGGCGGAGCAAAAAATGAAAAAACGCTAAGAAAAAATGCGCACAAAAATACCCTCCAACCTATTTTTAACAAAAAAATGTTAGGGAGGGTTTGTTTTTGTGTGCACTTTTATATGAAGTTGAAAAAAAGGTAAAAATTTTTGCGTTTTTTTGCAAAAACCCTTGACGGACAGAGCTTTTTCGTGTATAATACAAATCCAAGCGGTATTTATGTACGCTTTTATTTAAGCCTTGAATCCACATAATGCGAATTATGTCAAGGCGATTATTTTTATTTTCCACATAATGCGAATTATGTGGGTTTTTTGTTTTCTAAGCAAAAAAATCAGCAAAAACCAGACCGAGTTTCTCGATTTGACGTCTGTGCTCAATACCCGTTGCCATTATATAAATTCGCGTCGTTTCGATGCTGCTGTGTCCGAGAATGTCGGCTAATTTGGCAATGTCCTTCTCTATTGCGTAAAAAGTTCGTGCGAAAAGCTTTCGCAAATTGTGTGGGAATACCTTTGACGCGCTTACGTGCGCCGTTATGCAGCACTTTTTCATCTGCGCCCAGATATAGCTTCTGTCAAGGGGCTTTCCGCCTCGCGTCAAAAAGATAGCGCCGCTGTCGATACCTTGCTTTTTGGCGTAATTCAGCAAAAGGCGACTCAGCTCTTGCGGTATTATTATCGTTCGGTTCTTGCTTTTGCATTTGACCGAGACCTCCCGCTCTCTGACCGCCTCCACCGTAAAATATTTCAGCTCGGAAACCCTTATTCCCGTAGCGCAAATGGCGCGCATGATAAGGCTCAGGCGCTCCTGTTTTTTTGCCGAGGAAAGCAAACGCTTGTATTCTGTTTTCGTCAGCTCCTTTTCTTCGGGCATGTATATTGCCTTTTGGATCCTTATGGCTTTTACCTTACAGTCGTGTGCCCCCAAAAAGATCAGAAAGCTGTTCAGACTTGCGATCATGGAGTTTATTGAACGGGGTCTGTACCGCCTTTCTTCCAGTGACCGTTTCCATTCGACGGTGATCTCCTTTGACAGTGGCCTGTGGTCCAGGTATGCCGTAAAAGCACGCACGTCGCGCAGGTATTTTTCGATGGTCAGAGCACTTTTTTCTTCATTATATAAATGGTTCTTAAAATTTGTTAAATCGGTTGTTGTGATAGATGATTTAGGCATAGTATCGATCTCCTTTTCGTAATATATATGTATATATATTTTACCCCATAAACGAAAGAAAACAACAGTGTGGGCAAATAAAAAGGAAAAAGACACCCTTCGGGTGTCATTTTTTGTGTAATTTCATAATTTGATTTGGTTTGACCCTCTCGGTGGAGTCGCTGCTTCCCGCACTGCGAGCGAATGGGCTCACCCCCCCGTTCCTTCGCCGTTGGTCATGGATAAAGTCCACCTTCGGTCTAAAAGAAAAGACACCCGTTCGGGTGTCTTTTCTTTTTGGTTGCGGGGATGGGATTTTTCATTGCCCTGTCGAAAATATAGTCGCGTTGAGCGCGGCGCAAGTCGCACGCCCAACGCTCCTTATTTTCTCCCTTTTCACCCTCGCTTTTTCCGCCACCGGCGGCGCTCAGGCTCAAAGCCCATGACCTCCTCCGTCGGTCATGGATGAAAACCGTCCTCGACGAAAAAAGAACAGACTCTCAAATGGGAGTCTGTTCTTTTTTGTCTATTGGCTATAAAAAAGATATTTTCGTAAAAGTACTCACGGGATTTGAACTCCGCAATACTTTTATAAAAGGAAAGAGCCCTATGCAGGGCTCTCGTTCCGCTATACGGAAGATCGTTTCAGGTTTACGATCAACCAAGGATAGGAACTAATGCAAATTCCTATATAAAGTGTATGCTCTATTATAACAAACAATTCGCTTTTTGTCAAGATCTTTTCATGAATTTTTTTGTTTTTTTAAACCTTTCAAATAACAGATAGTTCTAAAAGCTTAATGTCCATAAATTCGGTTGTATGTAGTAAAAGCTTCCGTGTTTGTTAAACCTGCTATGTAAAAACCAATTTTAAGAATATATTCGTCAAATAGATCATTTAAGCAAGGCATGTTATTAGTACGATGATTTTTTATCAAAATTTCAAAATAACTTCTCACCAAATCAATTCTAATAGCAACTGTCTTTTGTGGTAAATCGCCCTTATCGATTCTCCATCTTTGCTTTTGAATCTCATCAAGAACTTCAAGTGTTTTATGTAAATCTTGATTTGATTTGTTTTTACGCGATGCGCCACGGAGTGTGCTAATAGCATTTAAAAAGATTTGTTTGTTAATTATTTTACCAAAATAATCATCGATAAAGTCATCCGGCAGCAAAGTTATATCATTTAAATATGCTTTGTACAATTGACGAATAATATATCTCGAACGACTGTCAGACTCCCTGACGCTTTCGCTTTGAGCCATTATGATTTTTATGTATTCTTCTAATTCATCATTTTTGGCTTTCATGCTTTCTGAAAATCCAACTACTTCTTGATAGTATACAGCGTGACTAATACCAGAATTACTTTTAAAATTTTGAGGCTGTGCTTTTATGTTTTCAGTAGTGCTGTCAACAACATCTTTGATAAGCATTTCGCGGATAAATTGTTCCAATTCAGCACGCGTATGTATTTCTTTTTTCGTTGAAAGAATACTTTTGATTTTTTCAAAATATCTAGATTCCAAGCCATCGCTTATATCTGCTATTCTTTGTGCAACTTCATCAGCAATAGATACAATTTGCCCTTCCAAGGTTAAGCTATACACCTTTCCTTGCGTCGGGGCGTTAAACAGAATGCCATGTTCATTGTATATAAATTTTGCTATTTTAGAAGGGCTTACCTCAAATGGGTTATAAGGATTTTTAGAAGATGAATTTTTATCGTTCTTATAAAAAATTCTCGTATGACACAATGCGCCATCAATAATTCTCCAGTCTTGAATATTCAATTCTTCGAGAATTCTCATAGAGTTAACATTATGCTTAAATCTAATTTGAGAAGTGCCGTTAGCATTAGTTAATCCGCCCAAATTATCTTTTTTTGAAACAATATCATTTATAGTTCTTTCGCCAACATGCCCGAAGGGAGTGTGCCCTATATCATGTGCTAAGGCGATAGCTTCCACTAAATTTAAGTCGATCAACTCTGTACCCATTTTTTTGTTGATTTGCTGACCTATATCATGTGCTATAATCTTTACCTCTATTGTGTGTGTTAATCTCGTCCTAACTTGTCTTTTGGGAGCTGAATAAAACAGCTGTGTCTTATCCTGCAAATTACGGAATTGTTTTGAGTAAACAATTCCTTCAATATATGAGTAATTAGTTGAAGAATTTTCCATGTTCGTCTCCGTTGTTGTCATAATTTTCCTTATTAATTACATTATACTACAAAATAAACAATAAATCAAGATTGTTTTTCACTTCTTATATATTCCAAGAATTGACTGATGGCTATAAATGTTTGTACAAGTTGCACAAATCGCGGCAAAAAACACTTTTGAATAGAAAAAATCTCAAAAATATGATAAAATAAGGCCGGAATAATTGATTTTGGGGAAAAACGGCCCCAAAACGAAACAAAACTGTAATTTCGAAGATGTGATTTTCGCATAGTTTGCGGAGAAACGATAACAAAATTTCAGATGAAAAAGTACCCTCTCGCGGTTGAAAATTGAGGCAACACTGCCCATAGCTTCAGGTTGGTCTGACGCTGTTTCAGTCATACTTATAGCGAGGGTACAGAAATCATTTGGAGGTAAAGAAATGGCAATAACAAAACCAACTAAGGAGAAATTATCCGACATACTCAACAGACTGTCTTACGCCGAATTCAAGGAGCTTGTAGAAGAATATTCCGACCGAACAAAAAGCAGTTTTGACAAGGAAATGAGGAAGCTCATAACACTTGATCATCAGCTTCATCTTGAAAAGCTCGGCATCAACTCGGTCTGTCCAGCTTGTGGCTCGGAGAACGTGGTTAAGAACGGAAAGCGGTCCACAGGAATACAGAAATACAAATGTAAGGACTGTGAGCACGAATATTCCCTGTTCAGCGGCACGATGCTTGAGAAAACTCGCTGGCATTGGGACATTTGGGTAAAGGTGTTGGAAACTCTATTGAACAACATCTCAATTCAAAGCACCGTTAACATTCTGAAAAAAGACTACGGTTGTGATGAAATTGACCCCAAGACCGTATGGCTATGGCGATTGAAGCTGATGCACGCAATGGCGTCCGTTCCTATGCCAAAGCTTACAGGTGTTATTCAGGTAGACGAGACCTTTGTTCGGGAGTCTCAGAAAGGAAGTCGCAATCTCACGAGCACTTTGAAGGGCGAGATAAGAACTCCTCGATATGGCTTGTCGCCGTCAAAGCTCGGCGTTATGGGTCCCGAGTTTGCAACAATCATAACAGCTATCGATAACAGAGGTTATTGTGTATGTAAAGTCAGCGGGCTTGGAAAAATGACAACAGAGCAGTTCATTGAATTGTTCGAGGAGCATTTTGAAAATCCATCATTCTTATGCAGCGACGGAAACAGTACATACGAGGAATACAGCAGTCTTTTCAATATTCCCCATTATATCAGGCCCTCAACTTATGAGGAAATATTGAAAAAGTACGGATATGAGAAACCCGATCCCTCAAACCCCAAAAAAGCCGCTGAAACAGCGGCAAAAAACAAGAGGATATTGAAATCGTTATACGAGGACGGCGCAATAGAGCGAATAGTTAATCGAGGCGAGCTCTCATACGCCGAATTTTGCGCTCTAAAGAAGTCTAACGGGCTCAGCCTCGCAAGGGTCAACGAGCTCCACAAAGACCTCAAGGACGTGATTTACAAGGATAAGACCAATGTAAGCACGAAATATCTGCAGGATTACGTGGGATTTTTCACTTTCGTGAAGAATTGGGCGGTTGATCACAGCGGCAGACCTACTTCATTCAAGGACGCAGAAATGATCTTCGAGGAACTTCTGAAGCTGAAAGTCAACTACACCACGTTGGACGTTGAAAATCAGACAGTGGATCTTTCAAAGACCACAGGCAAGTACGTTTCCATCCTCAAAGCAGAGACAAAGGCGGCGAGAATAGCAACGGAAAACAAATTTTTCAAGTTCAACGAGGAGGACGGATTTAAGACGTTTAACAAGCGCGAGTATCTTCTGAGCATTCCGAAAACAAAGTTCCATGAGATATGTAAGGAGTGCGGGCTCAAGGGTTACAGAAAGCTGTCCAACTGGTCTGTGATCTCGATGCTGCTGAAGCACCCGGACATTAACGCAATTATTTACCGATTGCTCGAGAGCGACGGCAAAAACCGAATTTCCGATGAGGACCTCGCCTACATCAAAGCAGGCCATTTCAAAATCAAAGCAAAAGCTCCGACGGATTGATTCCGTCGGAGCTGTGCTTTTACATAATCTGATTAAGGTTTTTCTTTCCGCGATCTTACTATCCGTGAGTAAGCGCATTAAGAATGATGGTTACAATTGTAAGAATTACAACGACTGCAAGAGGAATTCCAACAATACACGCAATATCAACAGACATTTGTTTTTTCTTGATTTTTTGTTCCACTTCAACAGGGTCCAAAACCTCTATTGAGCAACTCTCCATACAGTTGCCCTCAACCGCCGAGCATACTGCAGTACATATGCCCGGTTCTTTGGCTGTTATCAGTATTGAGCCATCAATTTGTTTTTCTGCAAGAGCAACGTTATCATTACTGCTCCTGCAATTATATTCGTTATTAAAACACTTTGCAGGCTCGCATACAACACCAACAGAATAGCTTTCACCTTTGAGAAGTTGGACGTTCGTATCAGAAAAAGTGATTTTTGATATATTGGGCATCACATCGATAATAACGCTTTCCTTTTGATTCATTGTCGATGCTGTGACAACAACCCTCCCGCTTGCTATCGCGGTTACTTCTCCAGACTCATTTACGGTGGCGATATTCGGATTGTTTACAGACCATACAACATATTTACTGTCATCCGCATCGACCGGAAAAACCTTTATGTCGATTTTCTGTGTTTTGCCAATTCCCACTGTAGGCTCAGGTCTATCTAACACAATTTTTTGTACTCGATTTTGCCGAAATACTGTAATCTGTTTTTTCGCAAAAGGAATTGCCTCGTCGGCTCGAAAGATGCATATTTCAGTTTCGCCGGGACTTAATGCTGTTATAGTAAGTCCATCTGCAACCGCTATACTATTGTCGTCAACCTCTATTCTGAGAGACGGCAAAGCGTTTTTAGTCGGAGACACCTTAACCTTTAACTCCGTCGATTCGCCAACTTCGAGTTTTTTCAAATTATCCACAGAAAGTATCGGTGTTATTGTCGTTGCAAGCGTAAGGAGCTCGCTGTCATCTGACGAAAGCAATTTACAAGCACGTATCTTCTGTGACGTTTTTACGATAAAGGGAATCTTTACAAAACGATCGGTTATAGCCTCAACACTTTCAACTATCGCATCTCGTGGCACTTCCCATATGTATTTTCCGTTTTCACAACAACGTATTTGACGGTCAGTTGAGACAACGAGTGTAATGTTTGCATTTGGCGTTGCCGGAGTTTTATCGACGATTTCTAAAAAATCTCCTTCGCCATAGGACCGTTTAAACATTTCAGAGCGCAAATTTTCAAATCCATTCAAAGAAACAGGAAGCTTAAATTCGTCAACCGAATACGCAACGCCATACTTATCAGCCAATTTTTTTACAACATCAAATCTTTTGCCCACAAGAAAGTTTATCTCAAAATTTTCAGCTTTGATTTTATTACAGGCATCTGACCTCAAACATAGGTCAGTCAAAAACAGTGCCTCAAATCGCTCACTTACAACGGTACAGTCAAAAAAATCATTGATTTCAGTTTCCGCCGCCTTGAAAAAATCGTTTGCCCAAGCGAGAAAAGGTCTTTTCATATAGTTGCATAGCTCGCTGTAAACAGAAAGTGAACGTCCGTCCAGAGAGACAGTATTGACGCTGTTATAAGGATTCAAGACAATTTTTAGCTCGTTCATTATCGCACTTCCTGCTCTAAGATTTTTTGTATCTCGTAATAATCGATTTTCTTGTTTCTTTCTTCTTGGACATAAAGCAAAAAATCAAGCAATGCTTGAATATATTCTTCCGGTAGAGATATACATCTTCTCACACCGTCACTGATCCGTGATTTCCACTCACGAACACTTTCGGGAGCATACCTATACTCAGTCTCTTTGGATGGTAAAATGGTCGACTCTGCTATCTCAAACACGGAGTTTGCCCCGACAAGATTATAAAGTGTTTCGGAGAAAAAATCTACATCGCGTTTTGTGGAAAGACGCTTCAACGTTCCCTCCATACAACGGCGCATTTCCGCCTTTTTGTGAAAGGGAATATCAACAGAGTCAATCGCCCCAAGCATGCGTTCAAGGTTCATTTGTTTTTCTATGATATATTGATTCATAAGTTCCCGAACCACAATACTTTTGAACGCCTTCATAGCTTCATAGGAAACGGTCGGAATACAGGCCTCATAAAGATTGGAGAACAGATCCACGCGCGCCAAAACCGCCTCAAGCCAATTATTCTGCATGACGACAGCAACGCCCGTTTCAAGCTTGCTTATTTCCTTTTTTTGATCCTCATTCAATCCAGCAGCATTTCCGACGGCTTCACAGTCGTTTCGTTCAGGTAAACGCATTATGATTTTAGTATTCGTATTTTTAATAGCTGCAACATCGATCGCCGTAGGAGATTGATCCACAATGATAAATCCTTCTCCGTATGTACGCATCTCGGCTATACTATTACATATCATCTCGACAGATTTCCCTACAAGATTTCTGCCTGCCGATTCTCCCGATGAGCGTTTCAAAAGATTGTGGGCCTCCTCCAAAACGGTAATGTGCTTAAGTTCCGAATTTGCTCTGCTTGAATTTGCCATACGGTGTTCTGTCAATTTGAGCACAATCAGTCCCATAATAAGAGATTTTGTCTCCATAGCCCCCACTCGGCTCAAATCGACAACTGTGTTTTCATCAAACAGAACGGAATCGTGAATCTCGTAATTGTCGCAAAAAATCTGACCGGATATACCGTTAGTCAATGATGTCACTCGAGTAACCAATGCGCCTATGTAGTCCCCTTTGGTATCGGAGGAATAACCCGAATCGTTGATAATATCGGGAAGTGCTTTCATAAGATCCCCGAAATTTGGAAAGACCGGCTCGCCTTCACCAAGATAAACCGAATTCAGTAGGTCCCAGCCCTTGTCAACGTAAATTTTCTCTATGGCATCTTTTAAGATTGCCGGCATAGCGGCATACATTTCCCAGCAAGCGTTAAAGATCTCTATCAGCCTATCCAAATGCTCCAGAATATGTATATGCGAATTGAAGCTGAAGGGATTTAATTTGAGCATTTGTCCTACATACGGATTTGTCGAAATAATGTTTATATTCTCCAATGCCCCAAAAGCCGATTTATATTCACCTTTTGCCGGTTCTATGACAAGAAAGGGGATATGGTTTTGGTGAAACTTTTCTAAAAGGCAATATACCGTATTTGACTTTCCCGAACCGGTTGAGCCCGTGACAAAACAATGAGATGTAAAACTGTTAAGGTCAAGTTCCACTTTGTTTTTTTCTATCTTGCCCATATGGTATATGCTTCCAAGTTGAACAGTCTCTCTGTCACTTGCCCTATTTTGAACAAATACATTTCTTCCAAACTCGGCAATGCTATTTACAGGAACCCCGGGAATTGACTTGCGAGGTATACCGACCAAAAAAGGAAGTTCCTTTCCGCTGATATAGCTTCCGGGCGTTACGATTTGGGGAGCGTATCCTTGCTCAGGTTCGATTTTCATTACCGGGTGTATACCGCATTTTACATAATCCAATACGTTTTTTCTGTTTTCATCTTTTGAACGAATATCCCATATGTTTACATGAGAATTTTCAACCGAAGTATTGTCTCCGAGCATTAGCGCTTTATATGTATTTGCCGCAACCACAGCTGTTTGGATATCATCGGAAGTAAAATAACAAGCGCAATCCCAAAGGCCAAAGCCCTCGCACTCTTTAATTCTCTTTAATTGTTCCTCCAGTTTCGTCATCAACTCAGCTACAGATTTATTTTGATGCTCTGCTGAAAGAGTTCTTGTATTCCCTGTAGTTTGCGAGGTCGAACTATTAGTTCCTGTAGATGTTGTATCAGCGCTTCCTTGCGTAACCGATTTCGACCATGATTGCCCCGACGTATAGCTACGTGATGTCCCGGTATTCACTCCGGATCCCCACAAACCAAGATTTGCGCCTTTGCTTCTCGAATAACTATCGCTGCTGTTAGAGCCGTTGGTGATATTTACGCTGTTATTAATAGAGTGGGAAAAATTTTCGCTCATTCCGTTAGTAACTGCTTCGCTGTAATTTTCTGCGTAAGAAAGTGTTGTTTTCGCCATAGGAGACAAAGCGGAATACATTTCCTCAAGTCCGCGTTTTCTCTGCTCCAAACCCTGTTTGCTTACAGGCTGAGCTATCAAAACCGCAGTATATTTTGCACCGCGCATAGTATCTATGAATTTCTCAATACCCTGCACAAACTTATCTTTGTTTTCGTCTCGCATAGAGGGAACGACTGTCACACATGATATGTTCTTCAATACCCCCACAGAATCAGAAACAACACCGCTTTTCATCACGGCTTCTATTTCATCATTCCGAAGTCTCTTCAGTGAGCTGCCGGGGAAATTACCCAAAAAACTTTTTTCTAATATCAAACCCGCAACGGAAGTGTTATTCACGGAGCGGATTCCGATGTGTAAGGTGATGGCACTCTCCTCACCGGAGATAACAAGAAGAACGGAACTGTCAATATTCAAAAGAGAGCTGTAAACGCTTATAAGCTTATCACATATATTTTCTTCCTTGTCATAAACGAGCTTTTCAATCTGATACAGCCTGATCGTCTTGGTCGTATTAAACTCATCACTCAAGGGAAGCACTTCATTATCAGCGAGATTTATCAAATAACTCTTGTTGATAAATTTGTCCGCGGTGACAATACCGTTGTGGACAAGCTGTGCCTTATTATTCATATCAAAAGATGAAATAGTATTCATTAACAAGCCTCATCACTATTTGTTTTTACAAATCTCAATAGCAAAAATCATATTTATATTCAGTGTTTATAAAAAGAATTCCTGTCTTTCCTACCAGTTCTGACTGGTCAAAATATGGAACAAAATAAAAAGCTGCACCAGAATTGTTTCCGTAGTCATCATAATTCGAACTGTATTTCATGCCAGTGAACTTATAGCTTCCCGATGCAAGCAAATTGTCATCTTTGTCATATATCTCGAATAACAATCCTGGCTGTACTTCTTTAGCTCCAGGTCGTTTATCTTCTATGACTGAGAGTTTGACAACCTTATCTCCGACGGAGTATGATGTGTCGAGTAATTTGAATTTGCTCCATTGGTAATCCCACCAACCATTGGTTTCCTCATGACTAAAAACTATTTCAAAGTGATCTCTTGGATCATCACGGATAACTTCATTGGTATTTAAGGTTGTTATTCGTATAATGTTGTTTTTCAAGTAGAGATCGTGCCCATTTCCAACTTCTTGATAAATTTCAAATTCCAGCACCGCATCATTAGATAGATACTCGTCACTTTTTGCTCGGATCACAGCATTACCAATTGCTTTTGTTTTAGTGTCAATAAGCAAAGTGAGATATCTGTATCCATCTTCGAATTTTTCGTTTTTGAGCGTCAGTGTGTATTGTTTGCCTTTGACTGTAACAGTATCTTGAGCGTCTCTTTCGCCATCAAAATATCCATAATTGTTGTATCCAGTTATTAGTTGGTCCGTCAGCTTTTCTACGTCCACAGTTATCGCAGTCGCCGTACTGGTTCCTATACCATTTCCATCATATTCAACAAATGCAGAAATCATAGCTGCGCATGAACCAAGTGTAGACAGAGTTATCTGCGCCACAGTATATATGAGCAAAATTTTCCAAATCAATCCCATCTTGCTTTTTCCGATTGTTATACATAACATAACGGGGAACAAGAATATCCACAGAAGCACTCGCACAAGAGTGCTTTTGTTTTGTTGTCTATTATAGCTTTGGTTTTGTTGACGAGGGGGAACGTTAACGGGCGCACCAAAATTCATCTGGTTTGGACGCGCTCCTGTTCCACCTGAAGATGCAGAGTTGGCAAAAGATGCCATACTGTTATTGTATCTGTTATCCGCATCGCAATAGGGGCAGGTGTTATTGTTGACGTAATAATAGTGATTGGGGTTATTCTTGCAACGTGTAAGATTATCCTTGTATTCTCGGAGAGCATGATACCACTCGTCCGCCGTTGCTCTTTGGGCGGGAGAAGTGGCACCACCCAAAAAGGTTTTCTTGAAAAGATATTGCAAATCCGGAGAAAATGCACTGATATCAGGCGTTGCAACACTTTGGGGCTTGTTGCCGGGCTTGAAGCAATAGTTGTCCCTCTCGATGGCGAGATTTCCAACTCCGGGAGATGCCTGAGATGCGCTTTCGCCCTCTTTTATGCCATTAAAGGGGGTATATCCATTCATCAGAAGCTTAAAGATATGTATGGCAAGAGCGAAACGGTCAGTCTCTTGCGTGAACGTAGGAAGCGGGGCGCTGGCAAAATCAGTACCCTTGCACTTCTGAATAAGTTCAGGGGCTACGTAACCATCGAGACAAACCTCGCAGCGATATACCTTACCCGAGGTTTGGTTTGTAATGTGGTATGAGTCGGTGTCAAGAAAAGCCACGTGACCGGTCTTAAGATTGACTCCTATATTCAACGGATTGAAATCTCCGAAAACGTATCCCGCTCTATGAATCGTTGAAATAACGACAGCGATATTTATAGCTACGATAACTTTTTGCTCATAGGTAATCGGGATCTGAGGATTCGGAGGGTAAGAGTAGATAGCCTTAAGGTCAGTGTCAATAGAGAGCTTGGGCATAACAAATCCAACGAAGTTACCTATACCGTCTCTGATGACGTCCAAAGGCCAAGCTATCTGGTTAAGTATGGAACTTTCGGGCGGATTGTTCCGCATATAGATGATTTTTTCCTCAAGCTCATTAGACAGTTTTTCTCGATGGTATATCTTTGCCACCATATCCGGATGGCTTTGAATTGAATATATCGCACCCTCTCCGCCCGCCTTCATAGGCTGGTCTTCAAGAGTATAAGTATCGTTATTGCCTTTGTATCTCATTGTTTTCTCCTGGGCGTATTGTTATTTATTATTCAATTTTACATGGTATTCAGCAAATGCTTTTTCTGGGTCTTCTCTTAAATACACAAGATACAGATAAGCGGCAAGAGGAGTGTCGCAAATTGTTTCGTAAAGAGATTTTGCCGACAACTTCTTTACCGTTCTTGGGTAATGGTTTTTGAATCTTTTATTCTTAACATAGAAATAAAACTCGTTAAGTAAATCGTACTGCGTAGAGAGTCTTTTATATGCTTCGTTGGCTTGTTCTTGATTCATTCCTTCGTTTTTACAATATAGGAGAATAAGTGTTTCTCTTTTTGTTTCTTCTAACATGATGTAACTCGAAAAAATCTCAAAAAACCAATCCGGCATATACTTTTCTTGAATTATACCAAATCCCGTTAACGCTTTATCTTTATAATTCTTTTGTTGTCTAACAAGCATTGCCTCTAAGTTCAGCTTATCAGATTCACTTATAGTGTTATCATTTTGAGCCGATGCTAAAATTTCACAAGAAATATAATTAGCCAATTCGTTTGCCTTTTTCTCTGTTGCCAATGATTTTAACTTGTCATATTTTTCTGCGTACGCATCAGTTCCATAAAGCCGTTCCATAAGATAAGCAAGGGAGCCGTGTTCTTTGGGAAGCCACATATCAAATTCTTCAATTTCCCAAAGTAAATTGATTAGCTCTAAAAAATCGTTGCCTAAACTCATTTCAATTTCTCCTTTCCAAGAGTATTACTAACTTCAGTTATTATCATTTCTGAAACAGTCTCAATTATAAGTTTCTTTCGGTCCGTTTCCGTCTTTCCTTCAAATTCGGATTTAGTACATCCATCAGATTTATTACAAGCTTTACACATCTTATCGTAATCTTCGTAGTTTATATCCGTTGCTTCCAAATTTTCGACAATCTCCAAAAACTTGTTGTTTAATTCTTGATATTGCTCTCGTCCAGCATCAATTCTTTCATTAACTTCCCTTAAATCATTGTTTTCTTGATGTTTTTCGGATTCGATATTGCGTATTTCATCCACCGTTTTTGTTTCAACGTGAACACTCAAGCCTCTATCTTTATCTTCGTATCCTCCTTGTTTAATAGCGGTTACTATTTCATCGTCATTCAACCCCAAATCTTTATATAATTTTTTTAACTGGTCGTTTTGTAAATCTTGTGACTTGGTATCACCATGATCAATCTTATAAACAGTTATTTCATTAGTTTTAGTTTCGGGATTATATCTATAACAATCCGAAGGAGTATAAATATAATTCATTCGAGAAGTAAACTTACCGGAATTAAATCCAATGTCTTTATTAACCGCATCTATGAATTTTACTGCATCTTCAGGCGAATATTTTGAATCTATATAATCATTTATCACGGAATGATATTTCTCTAAAAATTTAGAATTCTGTTTTTCATCACTTTCTTTAAAAATACTTTTTTCATCAAAAAGAGTTTTGAACATAGAGTTCATTCCCTCGGTTAACTCGATCAACTTGGGATCTGTATATAGCAACTCGGAAAATTTCTCTCGTCCGCTTAAGGCTAATTTATCAGTAATATGTACAGTAGAAACAATAACATCGGCTTCTTTGGATGTATTTGCTTTGATCGTCTCAACACCATTATCATCTTCTACACTAACATTGTGTTCACCAATTGCTTTGTCGACAGAAGAGATTGTTTCTTTACTGAAAACAGTTTCATATAAATCTTTTTTACTGTTCCAAACTTCTAAACTTGCCAGATCGTGTTTTTTGTCAAAACCACCATGCAATACCCCGGAATTATTGACTAAATCATTTTTTTGTGTATAGCCTTCATCATGATAAGTTTGCGCAATCAAAACACCAAGTTTCTGCTCGCTACTCACATCGTTTCTTGTATTTAGATAGCTTTCACTTCTTTCAAAGTTACCATAAATATGGCGTATTCCATGGTCGCCTATGCCTCTTGATTTTGCCTCTTCGTGTTGCTTGAAAATTTCCGCTTCAATATCTGATTTAACAGCTTTAATCTTATCTTCAGACACTCCCATTTCTTTCATGTATGTCTCCGCGCGATCGGAAATTTGTTTAACTGCCTCGCCATAGGTCTTGTGCTCGCCACCATTGGTTATAAAACTTTTATTTTTCTCTCTTGTCTGTTCGTAAAAAACTAAAAGCCCTCGCTGTTCGGATTTTTCGTTTTTTTCTTCAAATTTTTCTCCTCTTGATAGGTGTTCAGTTTTATTGTCGCCATCTGAAAGCTTGCTCTTATGATCACGATATTCCTCCACCGTCATATCGCGAATTTCAGCTTCATATTTTTTTCTGAAGTCCGCGTTAAGCTTTATGACTCTATCGGGATCTTTTTTCACCATTTCGAAAAGTTCTTTACATGAATAATCTTCAAGTTTCTCTCTATGCGCCTTGTGATTCTGTGCATTTTGAAGTTCTTTTTCTGCTTTATTGTTGGTCTCCGCTTCCCGTACCTCGCTGTTTTTGAATTCCTCTATTTTCATGGTTTGTTACCTTCGTTTTGTTAATTAAATAAATGTGGGTATGCTTGTCTTTTGTATTCTTCGTCGCGCTTCTTTTTCAGAGCTGCCCAGTCGGGAGATTGATAATACTTATCCGGTTGACTTGATACTTTAATGCTGTCATTAAGCATCACCAATACAGTTTTATCGTCAGAAACCTGTTCTCCGGGAATATTGGATACGAAGTCATTCATTTTTGACTGCACTTCAGATTCGTTCTTTTTGTTAAATCCCAAGCATTCATTGCTCATCAAAAAGTGCGCCAAAGCAACGTAGATATTTACTTCTTCTCCTTGAAGCAGATAAGGGAAAAGCGTTTCATAAATACCATCGGTAGCAAGAAGCACGCTCGCAACGTCTTTTTTCTCACCGAAAGTCCAATGGTTTTCGCCAAAGCACAGGGGATAAACGCAACCGTTTTCATCTCGCTGCTGCTCAGTTATGCTTTCGTATGTGCCATCAATATTCTGCACAACAATTCCGCTATCGCCCGAGTTTCCGAAATAGACATTTCCGTTCAAATAAACAGCAACGGCCAACGTAGTATCGTACTGGTCAAGAGGATTTTTATCGTTTTTTGCTTTCTCCTCAATCGATGCAAGAGAAGCCGCAAACGCTTCTTTTATTGTCTGAAGTATCTCGTCAGATTCCATTTTCTCGCTTACTTTGTCAGAGCAATATTGAACAGACTGTTCTGCGGCTATCTTTGATGCAACGTCGGTATACTTCTGGCTTCCAAGTCCGTCCGCAACTGCGGCAATCGCAAAATTCTCATTTATCTTCCTGAATTTGTGGGCGTCCTGGCAGGGCGTGCCGTTTTTAATGTGATAGTGTCCTTGCTGCGTGATGCCATAATAGTAAATCATCGCTTCACCTCAAATCACATAAGGTCATCGATAGAAACACTCGGTGGCAATGCCTGTCCCTTGACCTTTTCTCCGGGAGAGCTTTGAGAGACTGCTCTCATGCTCTTATTTGCCCAATCAAGGAAGCTGGAAAAATCATAACCTGCAAGTTTAAGAACTCGGCGTCCCGAAAGTTCGTGAAGAACCTCAAGGTCTGCGCCTTCAACAGCGAGAGACCAGAAGGCAAGCTTCTCCTGCTCCACCATCAAATTCACTTTATGTGCAACATCTTCAATATCATCCATAGGACCGCCGTCAGAGATCAAAACTATCCAAGGTTTATATGGTTCAGCTCCCGATCTTCTGTAAAAACGAGACCTATCGGTTACCATTTCGATTGCCTTGTCAATTGCGCCGGACATATATGTCATACCGCTTGCATAAAGCTCTACCGGCTTCATATATTCAATGGGGGAGAATTCCTGGATAACCTTGTACGTATCGTTGAATTCAATAATTGCAACGTCAAGGATGTCTTTTGTATGTTCGTCCTGGCATACCTCAGCCTTAAATCTGTTTAATGCACTTGTGAGTTCTTCTATCGGGGATGTGTTGGTTCCGGGAATTCTCGCTGACATTGAACCGGAAGTGTCCAACAAAAACAGCAAAGCCATATGATGCTCGCTTGCATTAACAATCTGAGGTGTTTCGTAATTAATACCATTAGTGAATGAAAACTGATCCATTATAAATTCCTCCACAATAATTTGTGCTGATTTAGAGGGCAAAGCACAAAACCACATAATCGATATTATGTGGTTTTGTTTTACAGCAAAGGAGCCTTCAATGAGTTTTCGCACTGACAGTATGTAAGAAAAGCCCCAGACAAAGAGAATTTATGGCGCACAAAAGAGACCAATGAAAAATTTTACTTTTCATTGGTCTTATTGCTATGGAATTTTTCGACAAACAACAGTCTCAACCGTTTAAATATTGCAAAACTTGTAATTTATTGTAATATTTCGTTGACTTTTGGCAATTCCCGTGCTAAAATAACTCATATAGGGTTCGGCTACGTACCACATAATATCGATTATGTGGTTAACATCGCAGGAGCCCTAATTTTTGTATTTGCTGACGGTGTATCTCTCCGCTTTCGCAGGTATATATTCGAGTTGTGTTTATATTGGAATGTCCAAGAATATCGGAAAGCCGCACGATATCTTTTTGTACACGGTAATATGTTCGCGCAAATAGGTGTCGCAGATTGTGGGGAAACACCTTGCTCGCTGCAACACCTGCTGCTTTACAAAGCTTTTTCATGCTCGCCCAAATATTCGACCTGTCAAGTGGTCTGCCGGTTTTACTGACGAAAACGGGACCGCTTTTTATTTTGTTTTTCTTTGCGTACTGTCTCAACATTTTACATAGTTTTGATGGCAATAGAACCACACGAATTTTTCCCTTGTTGTTAATCTCGGCACGTCCGAAGGTAAGGGACTCAACCGTTATATATCTCAGCTCCGAAACCCGTATTCCGGTAGAACATATGCATTGCATGAGCAGGTATAGTCTTCGGCTTGTACTCTGCGCCGCCTCGAGCAACCTCTCGTACTCGGACTTTGTCAATTCTTTTTCGGCAGATGAGAATATATGCTTTTGTACCTTGATAGTCTTTACCCGTAGATCATTCCAACCGACAAAAGAAAAGAAACCGTTCAACGATGAAATAATAGAATTAACACTTGCCACGGAGTATCTATCTGCAATATACGCCTTATACGACAACACAAGAGACTTCGTAACCTCCTGTTTCCCCAACCAAAGCGCAAACTCCGAAACATCATGTGAATACTTCTGAACAGTCGCAAAAGCTTTTTCTTCGCTTTCTAAATACTCACCAAATAAAGCAATGTTTTCTTGGTTGATATATTTCATAAACTTTTCCTCGCTTTCTCAATTTGACGGGAAAACAAAAAGCCTCCCATGGTAAAATTATACCATAGGAGGCTCATTTTAAGCTGAAATCATTTTTGAATGACGATTTTTCTGCCATTTGTGCACAATGACGGCTAAAATCAGTCATCAGTCGCTAATTGGAATATATAATTTCACTTCTATTACAATAATTGGCGTGTTCGCTATTTCGTGATATGATTTTCATAAGGAGGATTGTATCATGAAATCAAAATTCACTTACAAAGAAAAACTGGCAATCTTGGAGCGTTACATATCAAAATCAGAGTCGCCTACAAGCATTATAAAATCCGTTGGGATTTCTAAAAGCACCTTTTACAAATGGCTATCGGATTATAGAACGTAGCAAGCGGAAGCAAAACGAAAAGGCTTAACATTACTATATTTACATTTACTTGAAGCTAAAGTCAAACTGTTAGAAGGCATTATCGAAATTATCAAAAAGGCAAATGTATTACCTAACGATCCTTTATACCGAAAATTTTATGTTGAGGAAAATTTATTCATCAAATATAGCATTCATATGATATGCGACGCATTGGACATTGCAAGGGGAGCTTATTACAATCATTAATTCGCGTCATCTTCTTCTCTTCTTTGAGCCTCTTGTTCAAGACGATGTTGCTTAATATTGCTTTCAGCCTCTCTGATATAATAATCTGAAATAAGATGAAGCGCCTCTGCATATTTTGCATATCCTTTTGCCTCTGCAGCCTCAGCTGCCTCTTTATATTTTTTGGCAAGTTGAAGTTCGGGCTTTCCTTCAGGATCCATCCAAGTAACACCTCGTTGATTAATTATACCCAATCGATATCCTACGCGCATTTCTTCATTCTCTATCTTGTTGAGCTCTTTCATAATGAAGTCATCGACAAGATCATGCTCGTCTTTTTTTGCATGAGAAAGACCATTTCCGATAGTTTGTAGCACGATGTCTTCCCGATCTTCTGCCTTCGCCCAATTCTTGCAATAATCAATCCACTTATAAAAAACATCCTCATTGTAGTTCCCTTCCCAATCTGTTCCCGGAACCACACAAAAATCGTGTAGTATCTCCCAAAGTCGATTTACCGTATGTTCTGAAATAGTTTCTTCGTGACTATCTGAATGTCTTTTCTTATACATCAGCTTTATCAGTTCACAGAAAAACGTTGGTTCATTTGCCAACCGATATCTTAAAGCTGACGGTCTTACTTTTGAATATTCATTAAGCCATAACAAATATATAAGTTCAACATCAGAAATGGCATCTATGCTTATGCTCCTCGTTTGCTGTAATAACTCAATCAGATTTCTAACTGCATCAGGATCTAAGTTGTCATTACTCTCTGTAATTGCGGCTTGAGTTAATACATTATGTACTTCGTCATGAGGAATCTTGCATTGTTCAGCGGAGTACCCGAAAATATTGATTGCCGCTGCATATCGTTTTTGACAAACTAACTGGTTCCACACATAATTAAAGTCAATGCTGTCATCTAATCCAAGGCGCGGTATAACGATGGAGTCCCAATATAATTCGATTCGCTCTCCAAGTAAGTCTTCAGCAATTTCAAATAAACGCATAGAAGGACGAATACGCGATAGTACCCAAGAAATATAGTCTGGGTCATAAGACCGAAGTCCTATTTGCAGTATAGCATCGTAATCATTAGTTGCTATGTATCCACTGATTATTGATTCAAAAAAGTTTTTATCTAAAATGGAGTTAAAACACATTTTTAAAAGTGTTTTGATGTCACACTCTTTTAATTGTTTTCCCAGGTTGTGTGCAATCCAACCTACATGATTGAGTTCCTTAGCAAATTCAACTACAGCCTCTATTCCATATGAGACGTATATTTCATAAACAGCAGTTTCCTGCTTGTTTCGCCGTGCCTCCATTTTGGTGTCAAATTCTCCATCGTCGTTATAATCAAAATAACCCGGCTCATATAATCTTCTATAGCTGTACCTAATATCAACAGGAGTTGTTTTTTCAATTGCAGAATCCAAAAGCCCCATCATAAAGTCATCCAAGGGTTCGGTGGCGTTATGAATTAACCATTCTTTTTTGTTAAACAGCTCCTTCCAAAAAGGATATTTTTTCGAATCCTCCCACTCGAGTGACTGTTCTATTATTAATGTCAAATACTCCACGATTGTATCGCGATCCATGTCATCATAATAAGATAACAAGTCACACATTTTCGAATAATTTTCTTTCGCCAATCCTAAAGCTAAATTCGAATAATACTGATACAATTCTAAAACATCCTGATCAGAAGTTCGAACTTCTTTAGGCAAGTTTGAAATAATGTATTTGGGTTGATGAGTCCCTCCGGTGGAGCGCGTAGCATGTGGAAGTAGTCCCTTAATTACTAACCAAGCAATATCTGGGCATTCTTGTTGCAAAGCCCTTATTGCGTTCTTTTGCTTTTCTTTAGATGCCAACGTTTGTATGTACCAAGGAAGCATAATGGTAATAATAGAATTCATGGGGGTGTTGGATGAATTGGTTTTCTCAAAATTCAATTTTGACAACTGTCCTAATATGCCAATACATTTCACCAAATACTTTTCATCCCACGCCAATCCTTGCAAGGACCATAATATTGAGCAAATAAAATTCCTTGAGAACAAAAAATTGTCACTTTTTGGGGGGAATAGCACCTCAATACTTTGTGGTGCACTTATAATTTGTCTCTCAAGGCAAGATAAATATTCTGATGGATGAATTTCAGCAATTACCGACAGATGGGAATATAAACTCATCCACACAGAACTGTTCGAGTCGACAAATAACTTACGAATCAACATTATTGCTTCATAATTGACGGTGTCCGCAGAACACGATAACTGTGTTCCAGTAAGATTACAAAGCATTGCAAGCCCGTGAACTATTCCATTTCGCAATGCTTCCGAATGAACAAACGAACCTGTTTCTGGCACTAATATACTAAAATCTCCATTCTCTTGAATTCGTTTGTCTTTTTCTTTTAGAACCTCTGCAGATAATTTGAATAAGTTTTTAATATCGTCATCAAAATATAATTTCGAACAAGTTTTGATAATTGAACGTCTGTGATTGATATGCCATAATCCTTCAGAAAAAGAAACATTTGGATTGGGTTGCAAAGAATTCTCCTGAATCCGTTTTTGAATTGCTGTATAACATACACCCAAAAACGACTCTAAAAATTGCTTATCAAAATCATTTTTTTCATTCCAACATCCAACTAAAGCCAACTTTGCCCAAAAAGAATCAATGTCATAGTTTATCAGTTCTGGTGTATTATTAGGAGAAGCAATTATGTTTTTAAACTTTTGCGTGATATGATCCGGAATAGTGCTCAACGTAACATGCGATGCGGCCTTATCATATCGTGCTGCGTAGTCAACAAGTTGTGACCATATAGCTATGGCATCTTCGTTACAATTCGAAGAAATCAATGCATGAATCAAAAACTCATTGACGCTACTCTCGTAATCCAAGTCAAAAATGAGAATCGTAAAGACTTTACAAAATTCCCATAGTTGTTTATCACTCACATCTTTGTTGCCATTAGCTTCTTTTAAATACTTTTTGATAATATTCAGTTTTTCTCGATTAGTTCCATTAGAGTAGCTGGATCTTTCGATTCTATCTGAAAAATCCTTATCGTCTGAAGCAGCATTGGCTTGGTCATATATAAACCGCAATGAATTTGCATTGGCTATTGTTCCTGACACTAATACAATTTTATCAGTTCGCTTATTAAACTCAGGTTTATCAAAGTCGCTCCAAGCAGAAACAAGAACCTCTTTGAACGTGTTGTTCTCAGTGATTGTTATCCCATGCTTTATTTGGCATAATAGTTTAGCCGTATTTGTCTCACAAGATGATACTACTACAACATCGTCAATATCATATCCCGATCTTTTACCTTGAAAAATCACAGATGTTATTGGCAAATTCAGCAAAGGAGAGAACCCTTCCACTAATAGCGCCAACAAAAAAGTAGCCTGAACACGATGTTCAAAATCAACGCCTCCGCCCCCTGTAGAAAACGGATTGTTAAGTGCCGATACAGTAGCTGCAGTGGTTTCTTTATCGTTTTTCGCTTTTGTTGTCATCTTATCCTCCTATGCAAGTAACAATGCTCAATAAATTATTAAATATTGTTAGTTTCCAACAATATTTCAGTGTATTAAGCAAGCGATTGATTAGAGATACTATGCAGTGCTTATACGCTGATCTCTTGAATATTATAACATATTTTGACAAAATATTCAACGCCTTAACTGTAAACAATACCGTGGCTATAAGGAATTCACGATTTCATTGTATAATAGTTATTTATTACATGACAAAGGAGTTCTACTTATGAAGAAAAAAGTTTATCCACAGAAATTCAAGGATGAGGTAGTCAAGTATTATTTGACCAATCACACAATTGCGGATACCCGCAAAAGATACGGAATTGCAGAGAGTACCTTGTTTGAATGGTGTAAGCGGTATAATGCGCAGCACTATCTTTCAACAAGCGGTTCCCCGCGCATAAAGCATTGGCAACAAAAAGAATTACATCTCAATAAAATCGAGCAAAAATTAGAAGTACTTGGCAAGTATCCAAATACCGCAACGGCTTCAACTGACGAAAAAATGGCAATCATCAAACAATTGGAAGGTCAATATTCTATACATGTGTTGTGTGAAGCGTTCAATTTGCCGCGCGGAACCTATTATAATCGAAAGCGTAAAGAAAACTTTAAAAACTCATACGAAAAAAGTGATGAGGAAATCAAGCCGATGATTGAAAAAATCTTTTACGATAGTAAAGAACGTTTTGGCAGAAAGCCAATACATCACAAATTGTTGGAGCTTGGATACCGTGTGTCCGAAAAACGTGTAGCAAGGCTCATGCAGGAAATGGGCTTGGAAGTGAAAAAGCCGCAGTTCTTGGCTGAACATAAAAAGCCAATTCCGCGGGCAATTTTTAAAAATCGTTTAGGGCGACATTTTGATCAAATGCAACCAAACTTAGTATGGGTGAGCGATATCACCTATGCAAAAGTTGGGGATACTTATTATTACATATGCGTTATATTAGATCTTTACTCTCGAAGTTTACTTTCCTATGGAATATCTGACCTTATTGATACCTCTCTTGTAATGAAAACATTTGACGAAGCTTATACCTCACGCGGAAGACCTAAAGAATTGATGTTCCATAGCGATCAAGGTGTACAATATACAGCATATGCTTTCCGCAAAAGATTGCGAGAGCTACATATTACGCAATCCTTTTCTACGCCGGGCACTCCTTACGATAATTCAGTATGCGAGTCATTTTTCCACACATTGAAGAAAGAAGCAATATATCACTATCTATACAAAGATCCGCAAGAGTTAGATGAAGTAGTAAGAGAGTACATGCATTTTTACAATGAAGAACGGCCACATAGAAAGCTGAAAATGAAAACTCCGCTTCAATTTGAAACGGAGTTCTTTACGCACGCTAAAACATAAAAGAAGATTCCCACTTTTGACTCCGATTAAAACGGGGTTCTAAAGTGGGAACCTATTCAATGGTTGCGGGGATGGGATTTGAACCTCATGACCTCCGGGTTATGAGCCCGACGAGCTACCAAGCTGCTCTACCCCGCGATATTGATTTGTTGACAAGGTTCTCGCAATACGATCGCCGTACGCTCGTCAGCCCCGTCCCTTGCTTCTGGTGCCGGAAGCCGGGGTCGAACCGGTACGATACTCACGTATCACGGGATTTTAAGTCCCGGGCGTCTGCCAATTCCGCCATTCCGGCGTGCAGAAACAACGTCCGACGGGCGCGCGCCCTGTCAGCGTATCTATTATAGCATGGATTTGGGGCTTTGTCAACCCCTTTGGGGGAATTTTCCTTTTTGCTTTGTTCGCCCTTCATATTATTATGCCAAATCCTGCTGACTTATTCTTAAATACGGTACAAAACCACTCTTTTTGGTGGTTTTTTCACGCGTTTCTCAAATTTTCTCCGTTTTCATTGACAAACGAGAATTTCACGGGTATAATTAAACTGTTAGAAAAATTACCAAACAGAGAGGTATAAAAAATGACACACGTGAGAAGCGAGATCCCCGCAAAATACAAGTGGGATCTGACGGGAATCTACAAGACTGAGGCGGATTTTGACGCCGATTTTATGCGCGCGCAGGCTCTTATTGCCGATTACCCCCGCCACCGCGACACAATGACCAAGTCCGCGCAGGGGCTCTACGACGCCCTGCAGGCAAACACGGACCTTGAGCGCATACTCTCCAAGCTCTACGAGTACGCATTTTTGTCCTCCGACCTTGACAAGTCGGACAATAAGTACCTTGCGCTCATAGGGAAGATGATGAATCTGTTAAACGACGCGAGCTCGGCGACATTCTTTATCTCGCCCGCACTGGTCAAGGTCAAGGACAAGACCCTTGACGCGTGGTACGCAGAGCTTCCCAAGCTTGAAGAATTCCGCCGAACGATCGACGTAAACCGCCGTTACCGCAAGTACACTTTGTCCGACGACAAGGAGCAGCTGCTTGCCGACATCGGCATCTGCCTTGGTACTCACGGAGAGATCGAGGGCATCTTCTCGGACGCAGACCTTACCTTCGGCAAGATACGCGACGAGGAGGGCAAGCTTGTGGAGCTGACCGATTCCACCTACGTTCTGCGGCTTACCAGCAAGGACAGACGGGTACGGCGCGCGGCGTTTAAGAAGCTGTACGCAACATACAAGCAATTCGGCAACACCTTTGCGTCACTGCTTGGCAATACCGTAAAGGAAAGAACGACGCTGGCAAAGATCAGAGGATTTAAGTCCAGCCTTGAGGCGTCCACATTTAACGACGAGGTAACTCCCGTAATTTATAACAACCTCATTGACACGGTCAATAGCAACATGCAGGTCATCTACGACTACTACGACCTGAAAAAAGAGGTGCTGGGTCTTCCCGCGCTTCATATGTACGACCTCTACACCCCTCTTATTCCCGACTGCACAAAGGAATACAGCTTTGACGAGGCGGTAGAGACGGTCATCGACACCGTTCGTATCTTGGGCGACGAGTACGCAGATACTCTTGAGGACGGCATCAGAAACAAGAGCTGGGTCGACGTTTACCCCACCAAGGGCAAGCGCGGCGGCGCGTACAGCGCAGGTTGCTATGACACACAGCCTTATATTCTGCTCAACTACAACGAGAAGATCGACGACGTGTCGACTTTGGCTCACGAGGCGGGTCACTCCATGCACTCCTACTACTCCTGCAAGAACAACACACCCCAGGAGTCGAACTACACTATTTTCGTAGCAGAGGTTGCGTCGACTGTAAACGAGCTGCTGTTTTGCCACAAGAAGCTCCGCGAGTCAAACAGCCGAGAGGAAAAGCTGTCAATTCTCAATCAGCTGATGGAGACCTACAAGGGCACTCTTTACCGCCAGACTATGTTCGCGGAGTTTGAGCGGGATATTCATGCTATGACAGAGCAGGGCGCGACCCTCACACAGGAGAGCCTTTGCGACGTTTATTACAATATAGTCAAGAAGTACTTTGGTAAGAGCGTAGTATGCGACAAGGAGATCGCTTGCGAGTGGATGAGAATACCACATTTTTACCGTTCCTTCTACGTTTACAAGTACGCGACCTGCATTTCCGCGGCGTCCGCGATCGTACGTAGGATCGAGACAGAGGGAGAGGCGTACATCGGCAAGTATCTGGAATTCCTTTCATGCGGCGGCAGGATCAGTCCTCTTGACAGCTTGAAGGTTGCGGGCATCGACATGTCCGACCCCGCAGTGGTTGAAGCGGCTATTGCCGACTTCAAGGAAGCCATTGAGAGTTTTAAGGAAATTTACTGAGCGTCGGAAATTTTGGGGACGCCTTTGGAAAGGCGCCCCCAAACTCCCGCGAAACCTTCAAAAAGGGGACAAAGACAGACGTTTTGTCCTTAAAAACGTTAAAAACGGCGATTGAACATCGCCGTTTTTTTTGTGCGGAATTTTGTAGGGAGAGAGGCTTCAAGATAGATGTAGTTATATAAATTTTCCCAAAAGTATTTACAATTTATCAGGGGTGTGCTATAATATCCCTGCGACACAGCTTAATAATTGGACAAATCACGGGAGAAGAGTTTTTATTTCGGTAAAAACGCATTCTCTTTTTTGGCTTTCTCTTGTGGTTTGTCAAAAGTTGTGTCGCAGCAATCGGAGTTATGCGTTTTTCGGTGCGTAGCTTCGGCTGCGCACTTTTTTATTTTAAGGAGGATATATGAGTAAAAAATTTCCGGAAAAGGTGATAGACGTTACAGGGGTAGAGCTTACCCCCGGAAAGCCCGACGAATGCCTCGGCGGTGATAAGTACCCTGAATATCCGTTATGCTGCGACGAGTGCGACTACTTTTTGCTTTGTTTCCCCGAATTTGACCTTAAAAGAATAAAACAAGATATTACCATGGATAAAATGTAAAAAACGACGGCCGAACGCAGTCGTTTTTGAAAACCCACCGCAAATGATATTTTCAAGTCTCCCTCTTGTGGGGTGTAAAGCAGAACCCGTTTTCCCACTTTTCTTTTGATGCCACAGGCGCAAAAGAAAAGTTCCCAAAAGAAAACGCCGAAAGGAGCTTCGCCCTCTGCGGAGGGCGAGGAGGTCTCCGCGACCTCCACTGGGCAAGCTTTTGAAAAAGCTTGACCAAAACTTTTTCAAGCCCTTAATCAAAAAGACGATGGTGTTCAGCCATCGTCTTTTTCTTATTAGTTTGGGGTGTCCAGCACCCTTTTCAAAGGGGGCTGGGGGTGTGTGGGGCTTTTTTCAAAAAGCCCCCACGTAGTAATTTACTCTGCGTCCTTCATGGAGAGCTTAACGCGGTTCTTTTCGTCGGTGCCAAGGTACTTGACCTTAACTGTGTCGCCCAGCGCAACGACGTCCTCAACCTTTTCCACTCTGTGGTCGGCGAGCTTGGAAATGTGGACCATTCCCTCCTTGCCCGGAGCGAACTCAACGAACGCGCCGCAGGCGATGATGCCTGTAACCTTACCCGTGTAAGTCGTGCCGACCTCGGGCTCAAAGCATATAGCGTCGATCATAGCCTTAGCTGCATTTGCGCTTTCGGGGTTGACAGCCGCGATGTGAATAGTGCCGTCGTCCTCGATGTCGACCTTTGCGCCTGTGTCGCCTGTGATCTTCTGGATCACGGAGCCGCCCTTACCGATGACCTCGCGGATCTTGTCGGGGTCGATCTTCATGGAAAGCATCTTGGGAGCGTACTTTGAGACCTCGGGTCTTGCCTGGGGGATAGCCTTCAAAATCACCTCGTCGATGATGTAATCTCTTCCCTTGTGAGTCGTATCAAGAGCCTCGCGAATGATCTCGGGTGTCAGACCGTCGATCTTGAGATCCATCTGGATAGAAGTGATACCACGGTGAGTACCTGCAACCTTGAAGTCCATGTCGCCGTAGAAGTCCTCAAGACCCTGAATGTCGATCATGGTAGACCAGCTTCCGTCCTCCTCGGTGATAAGACCGCAGGAGATACCCGCAACGGGAGCCTTGATCGGAACGCCCGCGTCCATAAGCGCCAGAGTAGAGCCGCAAACAGAGCCCTGAGAAGTGGAGCCGTTGGAGGAAAGAACGTCGGAAACAAGACGGATAGCGTAGGGGAATTCCTCCTCGGAGGGAAGAACGGGAACGAGAGAACGCTCAGCTAACGCACCGTGGCCGATCTCGCGGCGTCCGGGGCTTCTTGTGGGCTTTGCCTCTCCTGTGGAGTAACCGGGCATGTTGTAGTGGTGCATATATCTCTTTTCGGTCTCGTTGTCGATACCGTCGAGCATCTGAGCCTCACCGAGAGTACCCAGCGTAGCAATTGTCAGGACCTGAGTCTGACCGCGGGTAAACATACCCGAGCCGTGAGTTCTGGGAAGAACGCCGACTTCAGCGGTGAGGGGACGGATCTCGTCCATGCGTCTGCCGTCAACTCTCTTCTTGTCAACAAGCAGCCAGCGGCGAACGATCTTCTTCTGGATCTTGTAGATCAGCTCCTCCATAATAGAAGCGATCTCGGGGTACTCCTCGCTGAACTTTTCTGCGATGTCGTCCATAATGGGCTGCATCTTTTCGTCGCGGACGTTTTTGTCGTCTGTGTCAAGGGCTTCCATAACTGCCTTTTCGCAGTATGCAAAAACCTTGTCAAACATATCGTGGTCAAGCTCGCAGGAGGGGTAAGCGAACTTGGGCTTGCCGATCTCGTCAACGATAGCGTTGATGAACTCAAGCACACCCTGATTCTCCTGATGAGCGAGCATAATAGCCTCGTACATCTTGTCGTCGTCTACCTCGTTTGCGCCCGCCTCGATCATAACGACCTTCTTTGCAGAGGAAGCAACAGTCAGCTCAAGATCGCTGACCTTTCTCTGCTCCTCGGTGGGGTTGATAACGAGCTGACCGTCAACCAGACCTACGAACACGCCGCTGATAGGGCCGTTCCACGGGATATCGGAGATAGCAAGAGCGGTGGAAGCACCGATCATAGCCGCGATCTCGGGAGAGCAGTCGTGGTCAACGCTCATAACGGTGAGGGTCAGAGCGATGTCGTTTCTCAAGTCCTTGGGGAACAGGGGACGGATAGGACGGTCGATAACGCGGGAGGTAAGAACAGCCTTTTCGGAGGGCTTGCCCTCGCGCTTAAGATAGCCGCCGGGGATCTTACCTGCGGCGTACATTCTCTCCTCGAAATCAACGGAGAGGGGCAGGAAGTCGATTCCGTCACGGGGCTTTGCGCTTGCGGTTGCGCAGCAGAGGACGGCGGTCTCGCCGTAGCGAACGAGAACGGAGCCGTTTGCAAGGCCTGCCATCTTGCCCGTTTCGATAGAAAGGGGACGGCCTGCCAACGTGTAGTGGAATGTTTTGAAATTCTTGAATTCCATTGCAGAGCTGATAATATCAGACATTTTGTTTTCCTCCTCAGAGTTTTTTATTTTTACCGTTCCTCTGAGTTTAGCACTTAAATACGGCGCCGACAGCAGCGGTCGGAGGCATATTTAAATGCTTTTCCCGAGGAAACGGCTTTTGACGATTGTTTTAAAAAAAACAGTAGAGAGTGAAGAGCAGAAAGGTTTACTTTCTACCCGTCACTCCCAAGCTTTTTACTTTCTCAGACCGAGTCTCTCAACGATGGAGCGGTAACGCTCGATGTCAACTCTCTGAAGGTAACCGAGAAGGTTTCTTCTGTGACCTACCATCTTAAGAAGACCGCGGCGGCTGTGATGGTCGCCCTTGTTCTTCTTCAAGTGCTCGGTCAGGTTGTTGATTCTGTGTGTGAGAATTGCGATCTGGACCTCGGGCGAGCCTGTGTCGCCTTCAGCTGTCTGGTACTGGGCAATAATTGCCTGCTTTTCTTCCTTGAGCATCATTTTGATTTCACCTCATAAAAAATATTTTTTTGCAGCTTGCACAGGGACCGGAAGGTGAACTTCCTCACATGAGGCTTACGCCGGAGACCGAGCAAACGCATACGGGAGATATTATACCATGCTTT
Organism: Eubacteriales bacterium; assembly: GCA_045651985.1. GTDB lineage: Bacteria > Bacillota > Clostridia > Oscillospirales > CAG-272 > SIG710. Next base: position 23,668 of record JAZRTK010000026.1, on the reverse strand, counting down.
TTTTTGTTTGTAAAGGGGTTTTGTAAAAATATTTTTGCTTTTTTTCCTTTTTTTATTCTATACAGGGGAAATTTTTAAGAAAATCCTTGCGGGTTTTTGGTATCTGTGGTCGTATATAAAAAAACGGCGGTGTGAGCCGCCGTTTTTCTTTTTTGGGACGGTTATCTCTCGATCTGCTCCATAATGTAGCTTTCGAGGATATCGCCGAGCTTGATATCGTTGAACTTTTCAAGTCCGATACCGCACTCATATCCCGCAGCTACTTCCTTTGCGTCGTCCTTGAAGCGCTTGAGCGAGGATATCTTGTCCTCGAAGATCACGATGCCGTCGCGGACGATACGGATCTGGGAAGCTCTGGTGACCTTACCGTCAAGGATATAGGATCCCGCGATAGTACCGACGTTGGGTACGTGAATCGTCTGGCGGACCTCTGCGTGGCCCAGCAGAACCTCCTTGAATTCGGGAGCAAGCATACCCTTCATAGCCGCTGTAATTTCCTCGATGCACTCGTAAATTACGCGGTAAGTGCGGATCTCGACCTCCTGACGCTCTGCGCTGTCGAGAGCGTTTCTGTCGGGGCGCACGTTAAAGCCTACGATAATAGCGTTGGAAGCCGCCGCAAGTGTAACGTCACTTTCGGTGATACCGCCTGCTGCTGCGTGGATGACCTGTACCTTGACCTCCTCGTTGGAGATCTTTTCAAGGGACGCCTTAACCGCCTCAACAGAGCCGCCGACGTCAGCCTTTACGATGATATTCAGGTTCTTTACGCCCTTGGAGAGCTGGTCGAACAGGTCGTTGAGGTTTGCTCTTGCGTTTGCCTTGAACATATCCTCTTTTGCCTTGTCGCGTCTCTGCTCGGCAAGGTCTCTCGCCATTCTCTCGTCCTCAACTGCCTGGAACTCGTCGCCCGCCGAGGGGACCTCAGCAAGACCGATAAGCTCAACGGGAACGGAAGGACCTGCTTCCTTCAACTGCTTTCCGTTGTGGTCCGTCATGAGACGCACACGACCAACAGCCGTACCGGCGATAACGATATCGCCTGTGTGTAAAGTACCGTTCTGAACGAGGACAGTGGCAACGGGACCTCTTCCGCGATCCAGCTTTGCCTCGATAACGATACCCTTTGCGCGGCGGTTGGGATTTGCGCGAAGCTCTTTGACTTCGGCAACCAGAAGTACGTTTTCAAGCAGGTCGTTTATACCCATGCCCGTGTGAGCGGAAACGGGGACGCAGATAACGTCGCCGCCCCATTCCTCGGGAACCAGATCGTATTTTGTCATTTCCTGCATGATAGCGTCGGGGTTAGCGGTGGGCTTATCCATCTTGTTGATTGCAACGATGATGTCGATACCTGCCGCCTTTGCGTGGTTTATAGCCTCGACAGTCTGAGGCATGATTCCGTCGTCGGCGGCGACCACGAGGATCGCGATATCTGTCGCCATTGCACCTCTTGCACGCATGGCGGTAAACGCCTCGTGGCCGGGGGTGTCAAGGAAGGTGATGGGCTGACCGTTGACGTTTACGCGGTAAGCACCGATATGCTGTGTGATACCGCCCGCCTCGCCCGTTGTTACGTTGGTGTGGCGGATAGCGTCAAGGATAGAGGTCTTACCGTGGTCAACGTGACCCATAACGCAAACGACAGGGGCGCGAGTGACGAGATCTGTTTCCGCGTCAACGGTGTCGTCAAAGAGGCGTTCCTCGATGGTAACGACCACTTCCTTGGTTACGATAGCGCCGAGCTCGTCGGCGATAAGGTAAGCGGTGTCGTAGTCGATGGTCTGGTTGACGGTCGCCATGATACCGTTCATCATCAGCTTCTTGATGACCTCGCCTGCGGTGACCTTAAGGCGCGATGCGAACTCACCCACGGAGATTTCGTCGGGAACAGTGATCTCAAGAGGCTTCTTCTTTACGGGAGCTTGCTGCTTCTGCTTTACGAAATCCTCTTTGCCCTTCTTGTAGGGGTTGCGGTTATCCTGCTTCTTCAGCTTCTGACGGTCCGCGCGGACGTTCTGAGCCTCGGATACGAAGGAGTCCAAACGCTCGTCGTACTTAGAAAGGTCGACGGAGCTTGAACGGGTGTCAACGACTCGTGTTCCGCCTCTCTGGCTTGCGCCCGAGCTTCCCTTGGGAGTCTGACCGCGAACGATGGGCTGGGGTTGGAACTTGGGCTTGGGAGCTGAAGGAACGTAGTCCTCGCCATGTCCTCCAAAGCGGTTGTTCGGTTTTTGTGCGGGCTTCTTGTCGAAGCCGGGCTTGCCACCGCTCTGTGCGGGACGGCCGTTATTGTCAAAGGGCTTTCTTCCGCTGTCAAATCGACCGTTGCCCTGATTCTGCTGGGGTCTGTCAAATCCGCCCTGACGCTGACCGCCCTCGAAAGGTTTTTTACTTCCCTCAAAGCGGTTTGCACCCTGCTGCATAGGACGTCTTTCGCCTTGTCTTGGGGGCTGCGCGGGACGCTGTGCTCTTTCCTCGGTCTTAGGTGCGGGCTTTGCCTCGACCTTGGGCTCTGCCTTTTGTTCGGGTCTTACTGCCTCAACCTTGGGCTCGGGCTTAATTTCAGCCTTGGGAGCCTCCTTTACTTGGGGCTTTACCTCCACCTTGGGTTCTTCCTTTATTTCAGCTTTGGGCTCTTCCTTCTTTGCCTCGGGCTTCTTCTTGGACTCGATATAGGTGACGCCGTCGATGTAGTCGTCGATGTTCTCTATCTGATTCTGCTTTGTGAGCGTATCCAGAAGTACCCCGAATTCAAGGGCCTCAAGGCTTGACTGGGATTTTACCTCAAATCCCTTATCGGAAAGGACCGCGATGATATCCTTTCCCTTTATGTCAAGGTCCTTTGCAAGCTGATTTACCTTGAACTGATACTGTGATGCTGCCATATAATAATCTACCACGCCTTGGCTTTCGCCTCGGCTCCCTTTCTTTCTTAGCTTGATAATTCTTCAGTCAGCTTGGACTTGACAGCCCTTGCCAGACCCTCGTTTGTTATGCCTACGGCGGCGACAAGTCCCCGTTTTCCGACGGCAGCAGCAAGCTGTGCCGTGTCAAGGGGTATCTTTTGAAGCTCGACTTTGTAAAAGCTGCATTTATCGGTCAGCTTTTTTTCGGCGTTCTTTGCCGCGTCACGTGCCATGAGCACCAGAACGGGCGGGTTTTTCTTGCGTAAGGCCTCGCACACCAGCGGTGTTCCGCACACGACGGCTCCCGCCTTTGCGCTGAGACCGATAGTGGATGAAAGACAAACGGCGTCAATGGGCATTTGAAAGCTCCTCCTCCAAGGCGGCATATACCGCGTCGGGTATCTCGACCTCCAGAGTGCGTTCAAGTCGCTTTGACTTTCTCACTTTTTTCAGGCAATTGACGTCGGGGCAAACGTAGGTGCCGCGACCGTTCTTTCTGCCCGTGAAATCAAGCTCGACCGTGCCCTCGGGGGTTCTTACGATACGAAGAAGCTCACGCTTGGGCTTCTTTTCGTTGCAGCCCATGCATTGACGCTCGGGCTGTTTTTTTGTTTTTTGCGGTGTGCCCGATGATTTTTCTGCCATTCTATCGCCTCCCGTTTTTTATGTTTTTGTGAATTATTATGCCTTGATATCTATTTTGTAGCCTGTAAGACGTGCCGCAAGTCTTGCGTTCTGACCTTCCTTACCGATAGCAAGGGAGAGCTGACCGGGGGACACCTCAACGCGGCAGGAGCGCTCGCCGTCAAGAGTCACGGAAATAACGTCAGCGGGGGCGAGTGCGGATTTGATGTACTCTTCGGGGGTCTCGCTAAAGGAAACGATGTCGATCTTCTCGCCGTTAAGCTCCTCCACGATGCCGGAAATTCTCATTCCTCTGTTACCGATACAAGCACCCACAGCGTCAACGTCCTCGTCGCGTGACCATACGGCTATCTTGGTTCTTGATCCCGCCTCGCGGGCAATTCCCTTGACCATGACGATCCCGTCCTGAATTTCGGGGATCTCAAGCTCGAACAGACGGCGTACCAGACCCGAATGAGAACGGGAAAGGGTCACAAGAGGACCTCTGCTTTCGCGGTTGATCTCGCAAACGTAGACCTTGATCTTCTGACCTACGTAAAGTGTTTCGCCGGGGATCTGCTGGTCTGCGGGAAGAACGGCGGTGCTGGTGTCGGTGTCGATGAGCGCGTCGCCCGTTTCGCGGTTGACTTTAAGCACCGTTGCGGTGATTATCTCTTCCTTCTTATTTTCGTAAGCGTCTCTCTGGGCGATCCTTTCAGCCTCGCGGATACCCTGAATGATGACCGACTTTGCGGCGCCCGCGCTGAGACGTCTGAAATTCTTTGTCTTCAGCTCTGTCTCAACGACCTTACCGACAGTGTATCTTTTTGAAATAGCCTTTGCGTCTTCCAGGGAGATCTGTGTCTGGGGGTCCTCGACCACCTCAACGACCTCTTTCTGCATGAAGACCTTCACGTCCTTCTTTGCAGGGTCGATGTGAACTCTTACGTTGGTGCTTGTGGTGCCAAGCTCCTTTTTGTAAGCTGCGACCAGCGCAGCCTCGATCTTTTCGAACATATACTCTTTTGATATGCCCTTTTCCTTTTCCAGCAGGTCAAGTGCTGTGAAAAATTCCGTATTCATTTTTTTCTCCTTTTATACTATTATGTCAATCGAAATTATATACTGTTCTGAGCTTTGCCACGGCGGACTTTTCAAGAATGACCACGTCCCCGTCGCTCTCGCCCGTCTTAATGCCGATGCGGCCCTGGTCGTCAAGACCGAGCAAAATACCGCAAACGACCTTTACCCCGTTTACGGGTGCGTAAAGCTTGGCTTCCACGTCCCAGCCTGCACAGGACAAGATATGCTCGTCGGTCTTCAGCTCGCGCTCAATACCGGGTGAGCTGACCTCAAGGTTATAAGCGTCCTCGATAGGGTCTGCCTCGTCTAAGACGGGGTCGATCGCGCGATGCATTTTTTCGCAGTCGTTTATGTCGATACCGTTCTCTTGGTCAATGGTGAGGCGAAGATACCACTGAGAGCCTTCCTTTACGTATTCAATGTCCCAGAGAATATAACCAAGCTCGTCAGCGATGGGCTGTGCCAGTTCGCGGACGCGTGAAACGACGCCGCCCGAAGGTTTTTTTACCATAGATATTTCACCTTTCCGAAAAGTTTTGCAAACAACAAATTGAGAGTGGACTTTCGCCCACTCTCAGGATATCTGGGGTCATTATAGCACGTCTTTTTGAATTTTGCAAGAGGTTTTTAAAAAAATCTGAAATTTTTCGCAGTTTTTTTCGTACTTAGTATATAGAGAAAGGTCTTGGAAGGGACGCAGGAAGAAATTTCTTGAAAAACAAAATATATAAATTCCAAAAAACATATTGAAAGAACGGAGATTTTGTTGTAAAATAAAATATCATGAGGTTTTACGCTCAGAAGATCCGAAAATGAGGAAGAAATGGATAAAAGATTTTTGAGAAAAGCGGGCAAGATTGCCCTGAGATCCTTGATAGTGCTTCTTGTTACCGTGGCGATCCTTGTGGCGGGGCTTTGGTGCGCCATGTTCTTTACGGTAAACGGACCGTCACCCACGGCGGGCAAGCTTCTGATACTTTCGCTCAAGGAGACCAGTGCCGCGGGATTTTTGGCGGACTGGTTTATGAGCGAGGAGGAGATCGCCGCGCTTCAGGGCGAGGACGAGGGCATCTCCGAGGAAATAAACACGGGACTTATCGACATTCCAAAGGGCGAAGACACGGACTCGGTCGACCCGCCCGAATCGGGCGACGATCCCGTCGACCTGCCCGAACGGGACGACGGCGTGGAATTTGCTTCAGTCAAGGGGCCTACTTACAACGGAGTAATGATGATAGTAAAAGACCCGACGCGCGTTTTTGTGGGTACTCCCGCAAAGTACGGTGAAGGTCAGAAGGGTCTGACCCTTTCCCAGATGATCGACCGCTACGATGCTGTGGGCGGTACGAACGGCGGCGGATTTTTCGACGAGGCAGGCTCGGGAACGGGCGGTATCCCCGAGGGGATAGTAATAGCGGAAGGAAAACTGCTTTGGGGTGAAAAGGACTCCTATTACAGCCTTGCGGGCATAGACGGAAACGGCATTTTGCACGTTGGAAAGATGACGGGGGAAAAAGCACTGTCTCTTGGGATCGAGTACGCCTGCTCCTACGGGCCCGCGCTGATAATCAACGGAGTTCCCTGCAACGAAAAGCGGTCGCTTGGTGGCGGTCTTAACCCTCGCACTGCCATCGGACAGCGAGCCGACGGCGCCATCCTGATGCTTGTGGTAAACGGCAGAAAGGTGGACAGCCTTGGCGCAACTCTTGACGATCTGGTGGAGATAATGCTGTCCTTTGGGGCGGTGAACGCGTCAAACCTTGACGGCGGCTCCTCGTCTTTAATGAAATACGACGGCGAGTTCAAGAACACAAGCTCCTATATCTACGGCGGCGAGCGCGTTCTTCCCACCGCGATTCTCGTAAGAAAGAAGGGCTCGTAAAATGAGGAAACCGAAGACATCAAAGTTCGGGATAGGACTTCTTATATATGCCGCGTCGCTCATTGTTGTGTGTGCCGTTGCAATTGCCGTGCTTTGCGCGTTCCTTGCGTCCTTTGAGCGAAACCGACCCGACCGCACGGCACAGGAATTTATAGACACTCTGGATACAAAAGCACTAAAAGAGCTTATGGGTCAGTGGGAAAGCAGTGAATTTGAGACTGCGGATATACTTTTTGACGAATCTGTTTTTGCCGAGAACAGTGAACTGAATTTCCGAAAAAAAGCGGACGAATACACAGCTCAAAAGCCTGTTTACTACGTGACCGCGGGAACGGTACGAGTCGGAAGATTCGAGCTTTTGCCCGACGGTAAGGATTCGTTTGGCATAACGAAATGGAAAACGGGCGGGACCGAGCTTTTTGAAAATGAAATACTTCCCGACCCTCAAATTTATACGGTAAAAGTGCCTGCAGGCGCGTCCGTGACCGTCAACGGCGTCACAGCCTCGGAAAAATACAGAACGGAAGTGGGCGTAAAATACACGGGAAGCGTGTATTTTGCCGCGGCGGACAAGGACGATCAGCGCTGTGATACCTATACCCTGCCGCCTCTGATATTTATCCCGAAAATTCAGGTAAAAACGGCGGAGATCACGGTCGCTCCCGCCCTTTTTGAGGGCGGTTTCGACGCCTTTTTGTGCGATGAACTGTCCGTGAAGGTCACCGCGCCCTCAAATGCGGCGGTGATGATAGACGGCATAAAAATTCCCGAGGAATTTTTTGTAAAAACAAAAGAGCCTATGGCGCTTACCGAGTTTGAGGCGAATTCGAATATAAAGCAGCCAACCTTAATGCACGCAAAAATCTTCCTTTGGACGGCGGACGGTGAATTTGCCGCCACCGTTGACGGAAAAGCTCTTGACGTTACAGCCGCCGACGGCGGTTTTCATGCGCAATACCGCCACGACAGCCTCAAATCTCTTGAAATAAGTGTTCCCGAGGGTGCGAACATAAAGATAAACGGCGTTGAGGTCAGCGAAAATTATTTTAACGGCGAGGGCGTCTTTTCCATACTTGAGGGCATGGAAAAGCATACGGGCAAGACTGTGACGGCGAGAATTTATCGAGTAAACGGACTTTTTGCCGAGCCCGAGGTAGCGGTCTCCCTTGACGGCGCGGACCTGCCGCTTTGCCGAAACGAAGCAAAGTCGGGAGTTTCCTTCCTTGAATACTACGGTGCACCTGACCCGACGCTTAAAGCAAGTGAGCAGGCGAGAGCCGTGGATTTTGCAAATTCCTATATAACCTATACCTGCATGGGCTATTCGGGAGTCGACGAGCACCATGCGGACATGATGTCTTATGTGCTTGCGGGCACGGACACCTACCAAAAGCTCAAAAAATCAAAGGAGAGCTTTTCCTGGGCGGAAAATTACACCATAACCGACCGCACCGTAACGGCAGGGGATTTTATACCCCTTGGTGAAAACAGCTATTTCTGCACGGTGGATTACACGGCAAACCTTAAAAAATACTCATACAAGACCGTACAGGAGGGCACCTTCCGTATTCTTATGGTAAAGAGCGGCGGGGTCTTTATGGTCGGCGGTCTTATGACCGAGACGAAATAAACTTTGGAGGCAAACAAGTTGAAAAAAACAGACGTTTTAAATGCGGGTGCGCCGTACTGGAAAAGCGCGGCGGCGGAATTTAAGAGCATAAAGCAGATAACGGCGGCATCGCTTCTGGTGGCGCTTGGAATAGTTATCGGAATGTTCGACGTCCGAATAATTCCCAATATTTTGCAGGTCTCCTTTTCCTATATAGCTTTCTCTCTGTGCTCGTTTATTACGGGACCGCTCATGGCTATCCCATGCGGCATTATTGCCGACCTTGTGGATGCGCTCTGGCACGGCTACGACCTGTTTTTCGGTTACACGCTGTCGGCGGTGGCTCAGGGCTTTGTTTTCGCCCTGTTCTTCTACCGTCGGGATATCACGCTTCCCCGAATCGTAGCGGCAAAGGCCTGCGTAAACCTGTTTGTAAACGTACTGCTCGGCTCGGTGTGGAGACTTGTAATGATGGGCGGCGAGTATTTTTACTACGTGGTTTTGGCAGGGCTGAAAAACATCATCATGCTGCCCTTTGAGGTCATAATCCTTGTCATTTTCTTGCGTGCGTTGATACCGCCGCTCAGAAAACTGAAAATGATCCCCGCCTCAACCACACTCAAGATCGACCGTACGGACATAATCTGGACGTGTATTTTGTCCGCCATCGGCATTATCTTGGCGGTGCTGTATTTTGGAAATTACACGGAGATAAATGCGTTTATAAAGAATTTGTTTGTATAAGACCAAATAAAATAAAAAAACGACGGCAACCGCCGTCGTTTTTTCTTTTAAAAAATATTTTCCCCGATATAATTGCAATTAGGGCATAAAGGTGGTATAATTATCAGGAATATATTATTTTAAGAGGATTTCATGAAGTACAAATATATGATCTGGGACCTTGACGGCACCCTGCTCAATACCATAGAAGATCTTCACGCAAGCGTAAATTACGCACTTGAAAAATTCGGGCAGATGCCTCGCTCCTTGAAGGAGACGACTCGCAACGTGGGCAACGGAATAAGAATGCTCATTTCCCGTTCCCTTGAGGGCGGGGAGAAAAATCCCGTCATGGAGGACGTTTTTTCCGAATTCAAGGCGCACTACGCCGAAAACTGTCTCAATCTGACCCGCCCGTACGACAAAATTCCCGAGCTTTTGCAGACTTTAAAAGCCTCGGGTGTAAAAATGGCGGTGGTGTCAAATAAGATAGATTTCGCGGTCAAAGATTTACGGGACCGCTTTTTCCCTTGGCTTGACGTAGCCATGGGTGAGCAGGAGGGTATTGCCAGAAAGCCCGCTCCCGATATGGTATACAGGGCTATGCAAGAGCTGGGCGCGACCCCGCATGAGACGGTCTTTGTCGGGGATTCCGAGGTGGACGTTATGACGGCGAGGAACGCGGGTCTGCCTTGCATCGCGGTGCTTTGGGGCTTTCGTGAGAGGGACGAGCTTATAGCGGTGGGGGGCGAGACCTTTGCACAAAACGCGGACGAGCTTTGCGGACTTCTTGGTGTCCGACTGAAAGGAAGCAGCTGAAAATGTCAAGATATAAATACAAATATGAGACCCATCTGCATACCGCTGAGGGCAGCAAGTGCGCCAAAGTAAGCGGAAAGGAGCAGATAGATTTTTACGCCGACAGAGGATTTACGGGCGTATTTGTGACGAACCATTTTTGGGGCAACAGCTCCTGCATGGTTGACACGTCCCTGTCGCATGACAGACAGATCGAGCAGTTTTTCTCCTTTGCGCAAAGGGCAAAGGAAAGAGGAGAAGAGCGCGGTGTCGACGTTTTTTGCGGATTTGAATACAGTTACCGAGGCACTGATTTCCTCGTTTACGGCTTTGATGTGCACGAGCTTTCGCGCCACCCCGAGATCCCGACTCTGAAGCCGCTTGAGTTTCTGGACCTTGCCCGTGAGAATGGCGCGCTGGTCATTCAGGCACATCCCTTTCGCCTGACGGAGCGGATGAACGTTATCCGCCTGATGCCCCGACGTGTCGACGGCATTGAGGTCGAAAACGGCGCAAACGCTCCAAATGAAAACGAAATGGCGGGAATATTCGCCAAAGAATACGGGATCAGAAAATTCGCAGGCTCGGACAACCACGGAAATACCCGATGTCAAAAAGCCTTGTGCGGGGTTGAGACCACCCGCAAAGTAAAGGACGAGCGGGATTTTGTGCAGATGATCAAGGACGGAAAATATAGAATTTTCACGGAGGAATTATGAGGATTTTAGCCATAGGCGACATTGTGGGTGCGGCGGCGGCAGATTTTGTTTGTGCGCGGCTTTGGGATCTGAGACGAACGCTTAACGTCGACTTCGTGGTGGCGAACGGCGAGAACGCCTGCGACATCAAGGGGATCAGGCGCGAGCAGGCGCAGGCTCTGCTTGACGGCGGAGTTGACGTTATTACCACGGGCAACCACGTCTGGGGACAGAGAGATATCTACTCCTTTCTTGACGACGACTGTCGCATAATCCGTCCCGCAAATTTCCCGGGCAGAACGCCGGGCAACGGATATACTGTCGTTGAGGCTGAGGGATACCGTATTCTCTGCATGAACGCGCAGGGAACGGCGCTGATGGACGCGCTTGATTCCCCATTTGAGGCGGTGGATAAGATACTTGAGAGGGAGAGGGGAAGATACGATCTCTCGATTCTTGATTTTCACGCCGAGGCGACGAGTGAAAAAATTGCCATGGGCTATTACCTTGACGGCAGAGTAAATATAGTATTCGGCACGCACACCCACGTGCAGACAGCAGACGGAAAAGTCCTGCCAAAGGGCACGGGCTACATTACAGACATTGGAATGACGGGTCCCGAGGACGGCATTTTGGGTGCCGCGGCAGGTCCCGTTATTGAAAAATTTCTCACCCGCATGCCGACCCGTTTTTCTGTGGCGCAGGGAGATGTGCATCTTTGGGGTACGATATTTGACCTTGATACCTCCGTCGGACGGGTCACGTCGGTTGAGGGTATCAGAATCTAAGTAGGAGGAAGCCTTGAAGAATAGTATTGTTTCATGGGTCGCCGTTATTTTGTCCGTTCTGCTTTTGCTGGTCGGCTGGCTGACCGTCACGGGCGGGACGACCGCTTCCTACCTTGTGCCCGACGATTCTCTTTACCGTTCGGCAAGAGTACTGTGGGCGCAGGAGCACGAGGGGGATTTTAAGGGAGACGTGGCATTGGCCTTTACGGCGAAAATGTACGGCGGTGAGCATAAAACGGTTGACGCTGTCTGGTCTTACAGCTCGTATGCGTCCTTTAACCCTCTGCCCATTAAGGCGGGCGACAGGGTGGTCATCGCCAGCTACGACGGCGGCGAGACCTGGCATTATACCGAGCACGTGCGCTCGGACGCGCTTATCGTCCTGCTGCTGGTATTTTTTGCGGCACTGATCATCTTCGGCCGCCGCAAGGGACTGAAAACGGTGATCTCCCTGACGCTGACCGTCTTGGCGGTGCTTTTCGTGTTCGTCCCCGCTGTGATGCTTGGGAAAAGTATCTACCTTTGGTCGGTGCTGACCTGCGTTTACATTACGGTCATGACCTTATGTATCGTAAACGGCGCAGGCCCCATGAGTCTGGCGGCGATAGTGGGATGCAGCGGCGGCGTGTTTGCGTCTCTGCTTATAACCGTTGTGACCGACTGCTTCATCAACCTGACGGGTCAGGCGGGTGACGGCGCGGTGTATCTTGCCACCATAAACTCTGATTTTGACTTGGTCGGGTTGGTATACGGCTCAATAATCATAGGCTGTGTGGGTGCGGTAATGGACGTGGCTGTTGACATTTCGGCATCGCTGAAGGAATTGACGGTAAAAATGGGCGGTGCGGACGCAAAAACGCTGTTCCGTTCGGGTCTGAACATCGGACGGGACGTCATCGGCACCATGTCTAACACGCTGATCCTTGCATACATAGGCGGTTCCATGAGCTCTGTCATACTGTTCATCTACAATTTCGGAACGTCGCCTATCCAGCTTTTCAATTATGAATCTCTGGTCATCGAGATACTTTGCATTTTGGTGGGAAGCCTTGGGATTTTGCTGACCCTGCCGCTGACCGCCGCGGTCTGTGCGTGGATCTACACCCGCCCCCGTGCGCTTGAAAAGCTTCTTGCGGAGGACGAGGACTGCGCAAATCAGATAGACGAATACACCTCAACTCTTGAAGAAATTTCAAAATAATTGGAGATAGAAATGAAAAACGAATGTGAGATCACTCTGAAAATGAGCGAGGAAATGATGCGGAAATTCCTTTTCGTGTCCGAGGCAGAGGGCAGAACGCCCAACAACCAGTTCCTCTTTATGCTGCGCAACAACGTGGCGTATTACGAGAAGACCAAGGGCAAGATCAAGCCCGAGATGCTGAAAAAGTATGAGGTATGACCGAGGCTTTTGGTTTAGGGGTCGGAGAAAGGAAGCAATATGGAAAATATAAAAAAACAAGCGAAAATTGCAGTGTGCGAGCTTCTTGATGCCGCGAATTTGAAGGCGGGTCAGATACTTGTGGTCGGCTGCTCGTCCTCCGAGATCATCGGCGGACAGATAGGTAAAGAATCCAGCTATGAAACGGCAAAGGCGGTCTTTTCAGTAATTTATGAAGAGACCAAAAAGCGAGGGGTCTGCCTTGCGGCGCAGTGCTGCGAGCACCTTAACCGCGCGCTTATCGTTGAGCGTGAGTGTGCCGAAAAATACGGACTTGACGAGGTGTCCGTATGCCCTCAGCCAAAGGCGGGCGGCTCCTTTGCAAGTGCCGCGTGGTTGGGCTTTGACGCGCCTGTGGCGGTAGAGCATATTCGCGCCCACGCGGGACTTGACATAGGCGGAACGCTGGTTGGAATGCATTTGCGCCAGGTCGCCGTACCCGTGCGTCTGTCTGTGACGCGTATAGGCGAAGCCAATATTTTGTGCGCTCGGACCCGTCCCAAATATATCGGCGGAGAGCGGGCAAAGTACACGCCGTTTGAAGAATGAGCGTCAGTTACTTGAACCCCAAAAAGTCGGAAAAACCAAAGCCCGTCGAGCATCTTTTGCCCGATTTTGACAGCTTTGTCGCCGTGGACCTTGAAACGACGGGGCTTTCCGACCGTGACGAGATAATCGAATTTGGAGCGGTTAGGATAACAGACGGGAAATTCGACGGGTATTTTTCTTCTCTGGTCTGCCCCGCGCGGCCTGTCAGCCAAAGGACCGCCGAGCTGACGGGAATTACACAGGCACAGGTCAACGATGCACCCGAATGTTACGAGGTCCTTCCCGAATTTTTGAGATTTGCGGGCAAAAGCATCTTGGTGGGGCATAATATCTTGCGCTTTGACAGCAGATTTTTGTTGCGCGACAGCGCAAAATACGGATATTCTCTGAAAAACCCAATGTTTGACACTTTGAGCTATGCCCGAAAGGTGAACTCAAGAATTCATCTTTTTTCCGCGCTTAATCTGACCTATCTGACCGAGTTTTTCGACATAAACGTACAGCAGCACCACAGAGCATACGAGGACGCCCTTGCCGCCGCACAGCTTTACTTTAAATTGAGAGCGTTTGAGGCGAGATCCTGCTCAGACGAGTCTACCTGATAAAGACCAGATCGGCGATACGCACCGTTATCCTGTCCTCATATTGATGAAGCGCGGGGTCGGTGCCCGACAGAATAAAGAGAGCTCCGAAGGTGGGGTCTGTTCCTGCCAACGCCTCTTTTGCGGCGCGGGTCGACCGCTCGGACGGTTTTTTTGAGTCGGTGGGATAAATGCCGGCAGCGGAGAGCACAGCCGAGACGCTCGATCCAAAGCCACCCGACCTCACGCGGTTCAAAATGACCGCGCCGAACGCCACCCGCACAACGAACGGTTGTCCTTCAAGCTGTGATTCTATCGCTTGTGAAAGAATGGGGAGCGCCACCTCCTCCGAGGCGATGCAGTCCACGTCCTGAGGTAATGCGGCGTCGGGCGAAAGCCCGTGTGCGCAAAAGGCTTTGCCGTCCTGCGGTGCCGACGAAAGCGGAAAGAGCAGGGCGCACATTATGACCGACGACGTCAAAAGAAGGGTCGGAATGAAAAATCTTCCTCTCAAATCAATTCGCTCCTTTCTTTTGTTTTTCGGGATTATTTTGCCCCGATATGAATATTTATGACTCGACGAAAGGCAATAAAATTATGGAAAAGAAGATAAAAATACATATAACGTCCATGCAGAGCGAGCTTGGGGAGACTTTTCTGTCACAGCTTTTTGATAATAGCGAGGAGAATTTTTCTCGCGCGGCGCAGGACATGAAAGAGCAGATCGAAGCAGACAGTGCCGAGGCGGAGCCCGCCAAGATGGAGTTTACCACGGAAGGGACGCTGACGATCAAGGACGGACGCGCTACCGTGCGGTACGGTGAGTCCGAGCTGACGGGCATGGACGGTGCTACCACTCAGGTGTCCTTTGCTCTGGACGCTCCCGGACTTGTGACCATGCTTCGCGGCGGAGGAGTCACGACCTCCCTTGTTTTCGAGCAGGACAAACGTCACGTGAGTATCTACGAAACGCCTTTTATGCCCTTTGAGATCTGTATTTTGACCATGAAAGTGGAAAATCTGCTCATTGAGACGGGCACATTGAAGCTTGACTACGTGGTCGAGGTCAAGGGGGCGCAGGCGGAGCGCACGAAATTTACAATGGACATAATCGAGGAAAGATCGCTTATCAGTCCCATAAAAGAATACGGTGAATAAAATTTTCCCTTTACAAATCGGGGAATTTCATATATAATAAATGTGAGAAAACCGCAGGAGGCACAAAAACAATGATCAAGATCGAACGCACGACGACAATGAATTTCGACAACGCCATAAGAGGCGCACGCAATCCCATGAACAGCTGGGCAAAGCTTGACAGCGCATACGACGAAAACGGGGAATTTGTCTTCGGCGAAAACGACCTTGACCTTGCCCGCCGTCTTGCCCGCGCGGGCAGCGACCACCGCAAATTCCTGCGCCAGATATTCGTTTCGGTGGACATCACCGCGCCTCTTTACTGGTGGAAGGAGTTTGATACTTACAAGGTGGGAACGGTTGCAAATTCCTGCTCGACTATGCATAAAATTCATTCAAAAGAGTTTTCCCGCGAGGATTTTTCCTGCGACAGACTGACCCCCGAGGCACTTGACGCCCTCGATGCCCTCATCGCTTTTCTTGAAGCTGAACGCCAAAAGTTTGTTGAAACCAAGGACAAAGCTCCTTGGCACAACATGATCCAGCTTCTGCCTTCAAGCTTTAATCAGATGAGAACGGTTACGTTAAATTACGAGAACCTTATTTCGATCTATTACGCAAGAAAGAGCCACAAGCTCCCCGAATGGCACACCCTTTGCGACTGGATAATGTCCCTGCCCTATGCTTCTGACCTTATCGCGGTCAAGGAAGACTGACGCATGAATAAATTTCAACAAAAATGCATAATAATTCAACCGCTGTTTGGGTGATGTAAACAAATTTGATAAAAATAAGCCAATTCTCTTGACTTTACTCCTATATAGTAGTAAAATAATGTGGATACCTCAATTCGGAGGTATCCACATTTTATTTATACGCCATTTTCGGCGGTGGGAGGATTTTTATGAATCGCGTTTACAACTTTTCCGCAGGACCCTCTATGTTGCCTCTGCCCGTGCTTGAAAAAGCGGCAGCTGAGCTGGTTTGTTACGGTGAATCGGGCATGTCTGTTATGGAGATGTCGCACCGATCTCCCGACTACGAGGCAATCATAGCAGATGCGGAAGCAATGCTCCGCCGCCTTATGAATATTCCCGATAACTACAAGGTGCTCTTCCTTCAGGGTGGCGCGTCCACGCAGTTCGCGGCTGTTCCCATGAACCTCATCAAGAGAACGGGTAAGGCAGATTATGCCGTTTCGGGTCAGTTCTCGGGCAAGGCGTTCAAGGAAGCGCAGAAGCTGGGATACGACGTTAAGTGCATCGCAACAACAAAGGACGATAACTTCGACCACGTTCCTGTTATCACAAAGGACATGATCCGTCCCGACGCGGCTTACCTGCACATCTGCTTCAATAACACGATCTACGGCACAAAGTACGGCTACATTCCCGACACGGGCGACGTTCCGCTGGTAGCTGATATGTCTTCCTGCATCATCTCCGAGCCCGTTGACGTTTCCAAGTTCGGCGTGATTTACGCAGGCGCTCAGAAGAACATGGCTCCCGCAGGTCTGACTCTGGTCATCGTCCGCGAGGACCTTCTTGATACGGCAGAGGAAAATATGCCTACCATGCTTGAGTGGAAGACAATGGCAGAGAACGGCTCTATGTACAACACGCCTCCCTGCTACGCTATCTACATGGCAAAGCTGGTTTACGAGTGGATCCTGAGCTTGGGCGGTCTTGACGAGATGAAGAAGCTCAACGAAAAGAAGGCTGCTTACCTCTACGATTACCTCGACGGTCAGGACTACTACATAGCTCCCGTTAAGGCAGACAGCCGTTCCATGATGAACGTTACGTTCGTAACGGGAGACGCAGAGCTTGACAAGAAGTTCGCAAAAGAAGCAGGCGCGGCAGGACTGAAGAACCTCAAGGGTCACCGTTCGGTCGGCGGTATGAGAGCTTCCATCTACAACGCAATGCCTTACGAGGGCGTCGTTGCGCTGGTTGACTTCATGAAGAAGTTTGCCGCAGAAAATCCCAAGGGATAAAATTAGGAGTAATAAAATGAAAAACATACAGCTTTTAAATAAGATCGCCGCCGTCGGCACGGACATTTTTGACCGTGCAGAGTACACGGTCGGCGCAGAAATAACAAATCCCGACGCTATTATGGTGCGTTCTGCCGCCATGCACGACATGGAGTTCGGCGAGAACCTTCAGGCTATCGCTCGCTGCGGCGCGGGCGTAAATAATATTCCGATCGACCGTTGCTCCGATCAGGGTATCGTCGTTTTCAACACCCCCGGTGCTAACGCAAACGGCGTAAAAGAACTTGCTATTGCGGCAATTCTTCTGGCGTCCCGTGACATTGTGGGAGGTATTGACTTTGCCCGCGGTCTTAAGGGCACAGAGGGTGTTGCAAAGGCTGTTGAGGCAGGCAAGTCTGCCTTTGCCGGTAACGAGATCCTCGGCAAGAAGCTGGGCGTTATCGGTCTTGGCGCCATCGGCGGTATGGTCGCAAATGCGGCGGCTACTCTTGGCATGAAGGTCATGGGTTGCGACCCTTACCTGACCGTTGAGGCGGCTTGGAACATTAACCATTCCGTTCAGAAGGCGGCTACATTTGAGGATATCTTCAAGAATTCCGATTACATATCTCTCCACGTTCCCGCGACCAAGGAGACAAAGAACATGATCAACGCAGAGACTATTGCTATGATGCGTGACGGCGTTAAGATCATCAACCTTTCACGCGCGGATCTGGTTGACGCGGCGGCAATTAAGGCGGCGCTTGAATCGGGCAAGGTATCCGCATACGTTACCGACTTCCCCACGGAAGAGGTTGTTGACGTGAAGGGCATCGTTGCTATTCCTCACCTTGGCGCATCTACTGCCGAGTCCGAGGACAACTGTGCTATCATGGCGGCTCACCAGCTTGACGAGTTCTTAAAGACGGGCAACATCAAGAACAGTGTGAACTTCCCTGCAATTTCCATGCCTCACACCCCCGGATTCAAGAGGATATGCATTTTCCACAAGAATATTCCCGCGGTTATTTCTCAGATATCGGGTGCGTTCTCCGAGCAGAACATAAACATCGAGAATCTGCTTAATCGTTCCAAGGGCGACAATGCGTACACCTTGGCGGAGGTCGCAGAGGTTACCGATGCCATCATCGAAAAGCTTTCAGCCATTGACGGCATGATAAAGATCAGAGTAATCTAAAAAACAAAAGCCCTCGGGTCCTGATTACCCGAGGGCGGTTTCGTTTTTTGTTACTTGTACGGGAATCTGAACCCACATTTGCGTTAACATTCACTTAAACCTATAGCCCTCACATCGCAAACCTTTCCAATTTGCAAAAGCAAATTGGAGTGGGTTCGATTGTGGCGTTATCAAAAAACAAAAAAACACCACTGCGTGGTGTTTTTTGTTTTTGGTGACCCGTACGGGAATCGAACCCATGTTACAGCCGTGAAAGGGCCGTGTCTTAACCGCTTGACCAACGGGCCGGCATGGTAGCGGAAGTCGGACTTGAACCAACGACCATTCGGGTATGAACCGAGCGCTCTAGCCAACTGAGCTATTCCGCCATGCATTTGCGCCGAATTTTTCCGGCACGACAGCGATTATATCATAAAAAGATCCTTTTGTCAACCCCTTTTTTGCGAAAAAATGAGCTTCTTTAAAATTTTGCCCCGATTTTCTCTATTTTAATCTATTCGTGGCGTTTTTTGCATATCGCACAAAGTTGTCTTTGCCCTCTTGAAAAAAGAGGGCTTTTAAGGTATAATTGTAGCAAGAGATTAAGCGACAAGCTCAAAGGAGCGTGATTTTTTGGCATACACATTTAAAGGTGGCTCCCCCGTGGCAGAGCACAAGAACACAAAGGACTCGCCAATAGAAAAGCTTCCCGCGCCCAAGGTGGTGGCGATACCGCTGTCCCAGCACATCGGTGCGCCCTGCGTACCTGTTGTCAAAGCGGGCGACGAGGTTTTACGCGGACAAGTTATAGGAGAAGTAAAAAGCGGGCTTGGCTGTCCCGTTCATTCCAGCGTTTCGGGGGTTGTGCGCGGTGTCGTTTCGGTAAACGACGCAAAGGCTGTGCCCATTATGACGGTTGTCATCGAAAACGACGGACTTGACCGACTTTCTCCCGATGTGCGCCCTTTTGAGAAGAAGCTGTCCGAGACTACAACCGAGGATATAATCGAGCTTGTACGCCGTGCGGGAATTTCGGGTATGGGCGGCGCGTCTTTTCCTACTTACGCCAAGATAGCGTCGGCAGTTGACCGTGTTGACCACATTATAATCAACTGTGCCGAGTGCGAGCCGTTTATCACGGCAAACCACCGATTGATGCTTGAACGCCCTCACGAAATAATCAACGGGACCAAGATCCTGCTCAAAGCGTTGGGCTTGCGCGACGCTTACATAGCGGTTGAAAACAACAAAATGGACGCGGTCGCAAAGCTGGAGGAAAAGATCGCGCAGAGCAGGATGATACATATTTGCGTCATGAAGACCAAGTACCCTCAGGGCGACGAGCGCCAGCTAATATACGCCATTACCGGAAAAGAGCTTCCTGCGGGAAAACTGCCCGCTGATGTTGGGTGCGTCGTTTTCAACGCCGAGACCTGCGCTGCGATCTATCGCGCGTTTGCCACGGGTATGCCCTTAATTGAGCGCGTGGTGACGGTGGACGGCGACTGTGTTCAGAAGCCCCGCAACGTTCTCGCTCCCATAGGCGCGTCTTACCGCTCGCTTATCGAGTTTTGCGGAGGTCTTAAAAAGACCCCCGAAAAGATAATCAACGGAGGCCCTATGATGGGCGCGGCACAATGGAACATAGACGGGCCCGTGACAAAGGGCACCTCTGCCGTGCTTGTGCTGTCCCGCGATATGTGTGCGGAGACCTCACAGGACCACAGCTGTATCCGATGCGGTCGGTGCGTCCGCAACTGCCCCATGCACCTGATGCCAAATTATCTGGCGCTTTTTGCTCAGCACGGGCGTTATTCGGACGCTGACAAGTACAATATCCTGAGCTGTGTCGAGTGCGGGACTTGTTCCTATAACTGCCCCGCGCACGTGCCCATAGTTCAGTACATTCGTGCGGCAAAGGGTACTATAAAGGCTCAAAAGTCGGCGGAAAGGGCGAAAGCCAAGGAAAACGCCGCGAACATTACCGTAAATTAAGGAGGAGAGGTTATGAACAAGAACGTATCGGGCGCGTCGTATCCCGAGCTTTTGACCGTTTCCCCCTCGCCCCATATCAGACACACCGACACCACCGTGTCGGTCATGACCGACGTCATTGTTGCGCTCGTTCCCGCCCTTATCTGGGGCGTTATCTGCTTTGGAGTGCGGGCGGCGGTCGTCGTGCTGCTGTCGGTGGCGTCCTGCGTGCTCTCCGAGCTTGTATTTGAGAAGCTGACGCACAGAAAAGTCACTATCGGCGACTGTTCGGCGGCAGTGACGGGACTTCTTTTGGGACTTTCCCTTTCGTCTTCCGTTCCTTATTACATGCCCGTGGTTGGCGGCGTTTTTGCCATCGTGGTGGTAAAACAGCTTTTCGGCGGTATCGGAAAGAATTTTATGAACCCCGCGTTGGCGGCGAGAGTTTTCCTCTTTGCGTGGCCTTCCGAGATGAATACGTATGTAAAACCCTTCTCGCGGCTGGGTGTATTTGCGTCCAAGGCGGACGTTGAATTGGTGGCGGGCGCGACCCCCTTGGTCTCGCTTAAGGCAGGCGCGCTTCCCGACGTCTCCATGACCGAGCTGGTCTTGGGTGAGGTGAGCGGCTGTATCGGCGAGGTTTCGGTCGTGCTGTTGATTTTGGGCGCGGTGTATCTGCTGTGCCGCCGCGTTATCTCGTGGCACATTCCCGTTTCTTATATTGGCGTGGTGGCGCTTTTGACTTTGTTGTTCCCCCGCAACGCTGACGCGGGCAGTTTCGTTTTGTCCCAGCTCTTTTCGGGCGGACTTATTATCAGCGCATTTTTTATGGCGACCGACTATTCCACGTCCCCCATCACAAATAAAGGAAAATTTATTTTCGGCGCGGGCTGCGGTGCGCTTACGGTACTTATCCGCTATTTTGGCGGCTATCCCGAGGGCGTTTCATTTGCCATTCTTATCATGAACTCGCTGGTCTATTACATTGACCGCGTGACTGTTCCCAAGGTTTTCGGAGGAGGTGCGGCAAATGGATAATTTCAACGAAAAAAAAGAGTCCGATGTCCTGTATTTTCTGCGGGTCGGCGGTGCGCTTCTCCTTATCTGCGCCGCGGTCGCATTGGTTCTCTCCTTTGTGAACACGGTGACCCGTGACAAGATAGCGCAAAACGAAACGAAGCAGAAAAGGGACGCCATGGTGGCACTTTTCGGCTCGGACAAGATAGAATACACCGAGCTTGACCGAATCGAGGGCGACGGTGAGACTGTTGACGCGGTATACCGCGTGACGGAAAACGGTACCACCGTGGGATATTGCGTTTCGGTGTTTTCTCCGGGCTTTGGAGGCGACATTCATATGATGGTCGCCATGACGGCGGACAAAACTGTCATCGGAGTAAAGATCGTGTCTATGTCCGAGACTCCCGGTCTTGGTACGCGGGTCGACGACGAGGTCTATCTGTCCCAATACGCGGGTATGAGCTCCTCCCTGTCGTCGTCCGACGTTGACGTGATATCGGGCGCGACGAAAAGCTCAAAGGCTGTTTTGAACGGTGTCATCGACGCTCTGTCGGCACTTGGCGGACATTTGGGCGCAGGCGCAGGAGCGGGAGGTATGGCAAAATGAAGAAAAACGGATTTTTGACCGCTCTGAAAAACGGTCTTTTAGACAACAACCCCACCCTGGTACAGCTTCTTGGCATGTGCCCGACTCTGGCAGTGACCACGTCCCTTACCAATGCGGTCGGCATGGGAGCGGCGGCGACCGCGGTGCTCGTATGCTCGAACGTGATAATCTCCCTTTGCCGTAAATTTATCCCCCGTCAGGTGCGGATAGCGGCTTACATAGTCATAATTTCTGGCTTTGTGACGGCAGTGGAGCTGCTCATGAAAGCGTTTTTCTTTGAGCTTTACGGCGCGCTGGGGCTTTTTATTCCGCTTATCGTGGTAAACTGTATTATTTTGGCGCGTGCGGAAGCTTTTGCATCGAAAAACCCCGTCTTGCCGTCGGCGCTGGACGGATTTTCAATGGGCTTGGGATTTACCTTCGCCCTCTGCCTTATCGCGTTCTTCCGCGAGCTGCTCGGCGCAGGGACTCTGTTCGGAATTTCTGTGCTCGGCTCTTGGTATGACCCTGCAATCATCTTTATTCTGCCTTCGGGTGCGTTCCTGACCCTCGGATTTATCATCGCGGGGGTTCAGAAGATACGCAACACAAAGCAGGATAAGGTAAGGCTTGCGCGAAATGAGAGAGAGGAGGAGACGGTATGACTTTTGCACAGGTCCTTCTTTTAATGTTCTCTGCCGTACTTGTTGAAAACTTCATTTTCTCCAAGTTTTACGGCTGCTGTCCTTTCCTTGGGGTTTCGGATAAACCCGCAACAGCTCTTGGTATGAGCATGGCTGTGACATTCGTTATGACCCTTTCCGGCGCGGTGACGTGGCTGGTTTATTATCTCGTTCTCGTTCCTTTAAAGCTGGAATACCTGAAAACGGTTTCCTTCATATTAATTATAGCGGCACTTGTTCAGTTTATCGAAATGTTCTTGCGGAAGTTCATTCCTGCGCTTTACAGTGCTCTGGGAATATACCTGCCGCTTATTACGACCAACTGCGCGGTGCTGGGTTGTGCGCTTGTAAATATTCAGAATGAATACAGCTTCGTGGTCTCGGTCTGCTACGGATTTGCGGCGGCGCTGGGATTTGGTCTTGCTATCGTGGTCTTTGCGGGCGTGAGGGCGAGAATGGAATTTTCCGACCCGCCGAGAGCATTTAAAGGATTCCCTCTGACGCTGGTGGCGGCAGGGCTTCTTGCCATGGCGTTCTCGGGATTTTCGGGAATGAGCTTTTGACGGGAGGTAGGAAATGAAAGAAATTTTGATAACCGTTATCGTCTTTGCCGTTCTCGGCGGAGCTTTTGGAGCGATTTTGGCATTTGCCTCGAAGATGTTCGAAGTGAAAACGGACCCCCGCGTCCCTCAAATTCTTGATTTCCTCCCCGGCGCAAACTGCGGCGGCTGCGGTTATTCGGGCTGTGCGGCGTTGGCTGAAGCTGTGGCTACGGGCGACGCAAAACCTTCCGCCTGTACCGTCGGAGGGACGGAAGCGGCTAAAAAGATCAGCGGGATAATGGGCGTTGAGGTGGGAAGCGTGCAGAGAAAGAGAGCTCAGGTCATGTGCTCGGGTACTTGCGGCGCTTCAAAGAAAAAATATATTTACAGCGGTGCGCCCGACTGCGTTTCGGCCGCGTCCTTGGCGGGCGGAGACAAAATGTGCGCAAACGGCTGTATAGGACTTGGCACTTGCGTTACCGCTTGTCCCTTTGGCGCGATCTCGGTCGCGGACGGCGTGGCGGCGGTGAATTACCACAAGTGCGAGGGCTGCGGCGTCTGCGTTGCCGCCTGTCCGAAGCATATTATCGAGCTTATCCCATATGAAGCCGATTTCTGGGTGGGCTGTAAGTCGGTGGAGTCGGGTTCCGTGGTGAAAAGACAGTGCGATGCGGGCTGCATCGGTTGCAAGCTTTGCGAAAAGGTTTGCCCTGCAGGCGCGATCGCCGTAAAAGACTACGTTGCGTCGATCGACTACAAGAAATGTACCGAATGCGGCCTTTGTGCCGAAAAATGCCCCAGAGATATAATAAAATCGTCCGATTGACGAAAAGAAGGCAACCTCATTGTTCCCGCTTTTTTTTCTTTAAAAAATAATTTATTTTTTTTT
>JAZRTK010000025.1:0-8216 GCA_045651985.1 Eubacteriales bacterium | reverse complement strand
CCATGGTGGTCGTCACCCATGAAATGGGATTTGCCCGAGAGGTGGCGGACAGAGTTTTGTTCGTGTGCGACAAGGGAATTGCCGAGCAGGGCAAGCCCGAGGACATTTTTTCAAATCCTCAGAATCCCAGAACTCAGCAATTCTTGCAGAGTGTTCTGTAAATAAAAAACAGGTGCGACAGCACCTGTTTTTTATTTTTCTTTTCTGATCATTCTGTTTATTTTCGCAATATCCCCAAGCATGTTAAATGCGTCGCGGATAAGATGAACCTTTGACTGGCGGTGGTTGATTATCTTCACGGGTACTTCGATTATTTTCAGTCCCGCCTTTTGCGCCCGCAAGATAATTTCAAAATCAAAGGCGAAGCCGTCGATCTTGCATTTCTCAAGCACGGGGCGTATCTTCTCGCCGATAAAAGCCTTGCAGCCGCATTGTGAATCCGAGCATTTAAGCCCGCCTAGGACGGTTAGTACTTTAATGTATGCTTTTGACGCGAATTTGCGTATGAGGGTGTAGCCGTCGTAGCCGTCGGCTGAAATATTTCGCGAGCCGATAGACAGGGAAGCGGATTTGTCCGCCTCAAGGGAATCGAACATTTTTTTGATAGTATCACAGCCATATGCCAGATCGGCGTCAGTGAACATTACGTATTTACCTTTCGACGCCAACACGGAAACTTTCACACCGCGGCCTTTGCCGTGGTTTTCTTTTCCCTCGATAACGCGAACGTGGGGCAGACTGAGGTTTTTCACCATCTCCGCGGAACTGTCGGAGCTTCCGTCGTCGTAGAAAATCAGTTCGTAGTCCTCACCGTAGGTTTGTTCAAGATAGGCGGTCAGCTTTTTCGCTGTATCACAAATGATCGATTCTTCGTTGTACATGGGTATGCAGACCGAATATTTCAAGCGTCCCCGCCTCCTTTCCTATTTTTATAAACAAAAATGTCAAATTCAACGACCGTTTTAAGGGAATCGAGTTTTCCGAGCTTTTCTTTATCCTCTCGGCTTGTTCTGTAAAAATACGGGGTCATTGAAAATAGATTCTGAATGTCGTTCTGACTTTCAAGTAATATTTCAAATGCCACCGTTTTCCTTTCGAGCAGTTCCATGCCGCAGGGCAGGTCGCATCGGGGCTCGTTTTGATACGTTGTTTGGTAAATGGCTCGTTTTAGGCCCAGCAAGTGGTTCTTTCCCGCAGCACCGATAATGAGTACACCGTCTTTTTTCAAAATTCTTGAAAATTCTTCCTCACAGCAAGGGGCAAAAAGATTGATGATGCCGTCAAAAGAGTTACACGCGACGGGCATATCGAAAATTCCCGCAACGGCATAAAGCTCGTTTGTTGTGCCATTGCGCTTCGCTCTTTTTGCGGCGGTTTCAACAGCAAATTTCGACAGGTCAATGCCGAGAGCCATCTCGCACACGTCAGCCGCCCGATGGGTGTAATATCCCTCGCCGCAACCCGCATCCAGCAAGCTCGCAATGCCGTATTTTTTCAGAAGACCGTTTATTTCGTCGGAAAAAGGACGGTAAAAATCCTTTTCAAGAAACGCCGTTCGGCTGTTGGCGCAGGCACGGTCGTCTCCGCTTGAGCTATGAGAGCAGAGCAGATTTATATGTCCCGAGCGCGCCATATCAAAGCAGTGCCGTTTGCCGTCATTTTTGCAGAGCAGGGAATTTCCTGCTATTTCAAAAGTTTTTTTGCAAACGGGGCAGGTCAAAATGTCTGTAAATTGCGTGTTCAAAATCGTCTCCGTTTTTATTCTATGATTTTCTTTTCCTCGCTGTTTTCTACCTTATCAAGCTCAAACCAGAATGTGCTTCCGCGACCGAGGGTGCTTTCAAGACCGTAAGTGGCTTGGTGAAGCTCCAGCACGCCCTTGACGATAGAAAGACCCAGACCCGTTCCCACCATGGCACGGCGGTGGACCTTGTCTACCTTGTAATATCTGTCCCAGATGTAGGGTATCTGCTCGGGCTCAATGCCCGCGCCCGTGTCGGTGACGGTGATTCTTACTCGGTTGCCCGAAATTTTCTGTTGCACTGTAACGGTCTTGTCCGAGCCCGTGTAGTTTATTGCGTTGTTTATCAGGTTGTATATGACCTGGAGCATCATGGTGCGGTCGGCTATGATGTCCGCGTTGCCGTCACATACGAAGTTGATGACATAGCCGTCCTTTTCGGTCAGCTTTTCGTAACGATGCAGGGTGGTCCTTACCGTATCGGTAAGACTGAACTGTTCCGGCTCTGGTTTGCGCGTGCCCGCCTTGATCTTTGATATGTCAAGCAGATCGTTTACAAGCTCGGTCAGGTGTGTTGTCTCATCTACGATTATCTGGACGTTTTCGGGGGTGTTTTCACTCGGAATGTCGCGCATGACTTCGCTGTAACCCTTTATCATGGTCAAGGGCGTGCGCAGATCGTGTGAAATGTTTGCAAGAAGCTCCTTTTGGAGCGCATCTGTTTTTGAAAGCTCGCTTGACGCGTAATTGAGTGCGTCGGAAAGCTCCTGTATCTCGCGGTATCCGTCGCCGTTAAAGAACTCGTTGTAGTCGCCCTTCGCCAGCCTTTCAACCGATTTGTTCAGCTTGACTATGGGCTTGGTTATCTTTCTGGAAATGATGATCGAGATCAAAAGAGAACCGATGAGCATAATGACTACAATGGTTTTGAACTGATTTTTGTAGGTGCTGGTCACGGCGCTGACGGGCTGCATTTGAGAATCGAGCAGTATCATGTATTCGCTGCCATCGTCGGTTTCGAAGATGCGCACGTAGACCGTATCCCCCTCAAAATTCTCTTCCGTGCTCACGTCGTCCTGTCCGGTAAAATCCACTTTTTTGACCAGACTTCCGCCGTTTTCTGCCGCCTCGCGGTAGAGGTTGTCGATATTTCGCGAGGGTATATGATGTATAAGACACCTTTTTGAGACGTCGCAGGAAAGTATCTGCTGTCCCCGCAAGCCCTTTATGGAGTAAGTCAGAACGCAGACCGAATAATCGCTTGCCATTCGGTATACGGTGTTTTCCATACCGTCCTTTGGGGTGTCCCTTTCGATGTGACGCTGGATTATGTCGGCGAGCTTATACATCTCGGACATTTTTGAGCGCTCGTAAAAGCGCGGGAGAAGGAGAACCTGAAAGATCCAGACTACAAGCAAAGCAAAAGCGGTAAAGGCGGCAAGAGAAGTAAAAAGAGTTGCCGTAATACCAAACCGACCCTTTAATGCCGAGCAGCCCCGACGGTCGTTCTGACCGCCGGGGGCATTTTGTACACTTGTGTTTTGAATTTGCATCTCAGGCTTCAAAACGATATCCCATTCCTCTCAATGTAACGATGTAACGGCTGTATTCTCCGAGACTTTTTCGGAGAAGCTTTATGTGCGTGTCAAGAGTTCTGGCGTCACCAAAGAAATCGTAGCCCCAGACCTCTCGTATCAGCTTTTCGCGGGAAAGGGCGATGTTTTTGTTCTGAAGCATGTAGAAAAAGAGATCGTATTCTTTTGGGGACATATCGACTCTCTCTCCGTTTACAAAGACGAGCCTTGCGGTAATGTCTGCCCGCAAACCGCCGTCGTCAAAGCTGACGATCACGTTTTCCGAGCGGGAGACGGCCTCTTTACCCTTGACGCGCTTCATGACCGCTTCAATGCGGAGCATGAGCTCCTTTGGTGAGAAGGGTTTTACCACGTAATCGTCGATGCCAAGCTCAAAGCCGTTTATCTTATCATATTCCTCGCCGCGGGCGCTGAGCATGATGATAGGCGTCTGCGAGGTCTTGCGGATCTCGCGGCAAGCGGAAAATCCGTCAAGTTCGGGGATCATGATGTCCATTATGATAATATCGAAATTTTGTTTTCTGCAGAGCAATACCGCTTCCATGCCGTCGCCCGCTTCTCTGACGCTGTGCCCCTCGAAGGTGGCGTATTTGGTTATTATGTCGCGGATCCTTGCCTCGTCGTCAACTACGAGAATGTTATACATGGATTTCACTCCTTTTCAGTCAAAGCTGACGTCTCCGTTTGACGTGGGATTATACTCTTTGAGAGTGAGCGACGCTTCCACCGTCTTACCTTGTCTTACGAGAACAAACTTTACCGTGTCCCCCACCTGACAGTCGGAAAGAGCGGTGGTAATGTCGGTGGAGGTAGTTACCTCCGTGCCGTTTACCGACACGATACGGTCGCCGTTCTTTATTTCATTTGTGTATTTGGATTCAAGAACATAAACTCCGAAAGCGTTAACTCTGTAAGATGTTGCCATAAACCAGTCGTTGATGTCGACCAAGTTAAGACCGTGGTCCACTCTGCCGCGCACGTAGCCGAATTCAACCAGCTGGTTAAATACAGTGTAAGCGGTGTCTATCGGGATAGCAAATCCCAGCCCCTCAACGTCCTCGCCCGTAGACTTTGCGTTGACTATTCCCACAAGCTCGCCGCGGAGATTGAACATACCTCCGCCCGAGTTTCCTGGGTTTACTGCGGCGTTTGTCTGAAGCAGAGTCATCTTTTCGCCCTCGACTGTTATCTGGCGGTCAAGTGCGCTGATGATTCCGCATGTGACCGTGCCGCCAAGTGAGCCGAGAGGGTTTCCGATAACGATGACGTCCTCAGCAAGCACCAGCTTATCGGAACTGCCAAGCACAGCCGTTGTCAGCGTTTCCGTGGGCTCTATCTTAATGACCGCGATATCGGTCGCCGAGTCTGTTCCGATAAGCTTCGCGTCGTATTTTGTACCGTTGGTGAGGGTGACCTTGATGGTTTTTGCGCCCGATACGACGTGGTTGTTGGTGATAATATAGCCTTCCTTTGCTACGATAACGCCGCTTCCCGCACCGCTTGCGATGTACTGACCGTAGATACTGCCCGTCACCATCTGCTCGGTGTTGATCTCGACAACGGAATCTTTGATGAGCGCAACCGCCTCGGACATTGTCATGAGTTCACCAATCTTGCCTCCCGATACGTCGGTTGACTGACCTGGGTTCTTTGAAACGGTGGGACTGTCGGCTTCGGGGGTGCCGTCGGTATCGTCGGGATTTGCACTTTCGTCCCCCGTGTCGGGGAGGAGGCCCTGCTGGGTCTCCAAGTCGGATTCTGTGGGTGCTTTGTTGGGATTGATCATGCCCGCAACGCTCATCATAGCAAAAGCAATACATCCGAGCACGATAAGAGTTGCCAGAACACAGCAGCAGATAACGGCGATCGCCGCTACATTGCTTTTCTTCTTTTTGGGAACGGAGTCAGGTCTTTGAGGGCCCTCGGGTCCGCGACTCGGCTGCATATTATCATAAGGAGAATATGCGCCTGAATAGCTGGACGAGGAATATCCGTTTCCCTGAGGACGTGAGCCGTCGGGGGTGTAGACCTGTCCGTAGGTGGGATTAGGTTGTGACTGCTCACCCGACTCGCCCTGAGGATATGGAGAGTACGTGTTTGCATTGTTACCCTGTGCACCTGTATTTTCGGGAGTAGGCTCGAATTTATTCTGATCAAAGGGGTTGTTTGTGTTCATGCTTTATAAAACCTCCAAAACTGTCTTTTTTATCCTTCACCTGCATTATAAAATCCCATTGTGACAGTTTTTTGACGATGATATAAAATTGTACTGAATAAAAATGGGAGTTTGGCAACAATTGCGCTCAAAAAGGCTCTCGGTCGTTTTTTACGGCTCTGACGGCACGTCTGACCATCAAAAACAGCAGAAAGCAGACCGACGTCGCGATAGCGCACAGCAGGGACACGGCAATAATAAACAGTCCGAGAAAATAATAAAAGAAAGAGGTTGCCGTGTTCAGCGCAAGAAAAGATTCTCGCGCATAAAGGGAAATTAAGTAAATTGTTACGCCTGCAGCAGCTCCGAGGGTCTCAAGGGTGAACAGCGTCAAAAAGACCGACGTTACGGTACAGAATTTTTTTTTGAAAAGGGAAAAGGCGAGAAATGCCCCGCCGATCAAAGCAAAAGCGCCGCAGACAATAGCTACCAAGCCAAGTCGGTCGCGTAGGTGTGGGCGGTATGCCATCTCGGGCAGACTGCTAAGCGAAAGTGCCGAGATCATGACCATGAGAGAGCAGAAGAGGATAATTCCTCCTGCTCTCGCAAGTTTTAATTTTTTGAAGAAATCAATAGTTTTCATTTTTCTCATTTTATTGATGGGTTTTCCAGAATGACGGCAGAATAGGGCGCAAGTACGCCGTTAAAAACCGAGGAAGTCAGCAGGTCAAGTCCTGCGAGTCCTGCGTCAATAGAAGAATTGCCCGCGTTTACCGCAACGGCAACCGAGCTGCGCTCGTTTTCTCTCACATAGGAAATAAACGCACCCTCCGCGCGTAAAACTTTGAAAGCTCCGTCCGTCAGAGCAGGGAGTCTTGTGCGAATTCTTCCGAGATTTTTGTAATGATCGGTGAGGCGTTTATCCTCACGCCCCCATGGGAAGGGACGTCGGCAGAAGGGATCGCCGTATCCCTCCACACCCGCCTCGTCGCCGTAAAATACCGACGGAAAGCCGTAGACCGTGTACTGGATAGTGGAGGCAAGCATCAAAAGCCTTATTGCGCGCTCGCGGTTTTCGGGCGCAAGGCGCGTTACGGCAAGCTCGCAGTTCGGGAGATTGAACTTGTTCTCGCCGCCAAGCACCGTCAGGATTCTTTCGGTGTCGTGAGTACCTAAAATGTTCATCAGCGAATCGCAGACGCTCTTTGGATATGAAGCGTAGATCGAGACGAGGGTGGAACGTAGCATGTCGGCGTTACCCGTCATAAGATAACCGATAACTGCGTTCTTGAAAGGATAGTTCATGACGCTGTCAAGCTGGTCTCCCTGGAAATAACGGCGGCGATAGCCGTAAGCTATCTTGTCGGCGGCGTTTTCCCAGACCTCGCCGATAATAAAGCCTTCGCCGTTGGAATCTTCCTTTACTTGCCGTCGCAAAGAATCAAGAAATTGGTCGCCAAGCTCGTCCGCGACGTCAAGACGCCAACCGCCGATACCCATTTTTGTGTACTTTGAAATGACCTGCGAAAGCAGATAATCGCGGCACTCGGGATTTCTTGTGTTGAGCTTTGGCATTATGGGAATACCCCACCAGGAGTCATATGTGCCGTTCTCGCCGAAAAAGTACCAATTGCGAAAAGGAGAGTCGGGCGACTGATAGGCTCCGACGGAGTCGTATTTTCCGTATTTATTAAAGTATTTGCTGTCGTCTCCCGTGTGGTTGAAAACACCGTCAAGAATTATCTTCATACCGTATTTTTCAGCCTTTTCGATTAAACGGGAGAGTGCCTCGTCGCCGCCCAGCATTTCGTCGACACGGCTGTAATCGCCCGTGTCGTAGCGGTGGTTTGAGTAGGCCTTGAAAATGGGGCTGAGGTAGATAATGCTGACCCCGAGAGATTTAAGATAATCAAGCTTTTCGGTGATACCGTCAAGGCTTCCGCCGAAAAACTCGTTGTTGGAGACGAAAGCACCGGGATATTCCGCGTACTGCGGGATCCCATTTTCCCAATCGGGATTTATGACCGCATCGTCGCGGTCGGGGGCTTTGAATGAGCCGCGGTTAAATCGGTCAACGAAAATGTGGTACATGATATCACCCCGTGTCCACTCGGGGACTTCAAAATCCGCGCGACAAACCAGAAGACGGAATTTCTCGCCGTCTGTGTGTGAAAGACAAATATCCGAATTGTCACGGGCGTTGGCAAAAATGATTTGCGTGCCGCGGGAAAGTCGGAAGTTATACCAAAAAAGACCGCAGCCTTCCACACCGCACAGTTTTTCGGTGTCTATCTCTACAGAATAGGAGTCAACACCCAACTTTGTGCCGCAAAAAGAGAGGGGAGTGTGATGCATATCCTCTCCGTCACGGCAGAGAGCCAGCTTTACCGAAACGACACCGAGTCTTCTGGGGATTTCAAGCTCAAAAAGGAGTTTTTGACCGCAGGAAAAAGCGCCGTGGGCGGACAGATCCTGTCCATTCTCGCTTTTTTTGAATTTTACAGTGCTTCCTGCGGCAATTGCCGCAGGAAGCGTATCGTGTCTGATAAGCATTTAATATCAGTCCTTGTTCAGTCTGTTAAGATGCCAGATCTTTTGAGCATAGTCGTTTATTGCGCGGTCGGCTGCGAAATAACCGGCGGACGCGATGTTGATAAGCGACTTGCGGTTCCAGTCGGCAGGAAGTCGGAGGCCAAGCGGTCTTAGGAAGACAATTAAACTCACC
>JAZRTK010000024.1:0-118432 GCA_045651985.1 Eubacteriales bacterium | reverse complement strand
CCCTCGGGCAGATTGTGGATAGCGATGGCAGTGACAAAAAGAAGAACTTTACTCAGATTTGCGTTGTGGTGGTCTTCCGTGTCCGCGCCCACCAGACGGTGAAGGTGAGGCACTAACTTGTCGATAAGATTAAGGCACAGCGCGCCTGTAAAAATGCCTGCGACAGTAATGACCACGCTGTATTTTCCGCCGTACTCGATAGATGGCATGATAAGCCCAAGCACCGCTGCCGAGAGCATGACACCTGCGGCAAAGGATAAAACTATATCTGAAAATTTGTGCGAAATTTTCTTAAAAATAAAACCTATTATTGCGCCGATGACGGTGGAGCTTCCCACGCCGAGCGCCGTAAGTAAAACAAGTCTCATTTTTTTACCTCCTGTCTGATTTGTATTGTACCATTTTTAAAACAAAAAGTCAATGTGATTGTTGACAGGTTGCCCGTTTTTGTGATAAAATATCGAAAAACGTCGAAAGGTGGGAATAGTATGCCGGGTAAAATTGCAGAGCTTTTATTTCCACCCAAATGCGTTTGCTGTCGCGAGATTTTGCCTAATGTACCTAACTGCAAAAGCGGTGAGGACGTGCTGTGCCGAGACTGCCGTGTGAAATTTGAAGCGGAGAAGTATAAAAGATGCTCTCAATGCGGCAAACAGCATTTTGAATGTGAGTGCATGCCGCCTATCCTCGCTCTGTCCGAGTGCTATACGCTTATACATGTTTGTCCCTATGACGGAACGCTTCTCAGCCCTGTGACAAGGATCGTTTTCACCTTAAAAAAGAAAGCAAACGGAAGCTGTGAAAGCTTTGCCGCAAAACAGCTTGCTTTGCGCCTTCGGGAATACCTGGATGAAAATTCCGACTGTGATTTCTGTATAACTTACATACCCCGCAGAAGACGCGCCATAATCAAATTCGGTCACGATCACAGCGAGCTTCTTGCAAGTCGTGTTGCCGAGCTTTGCGGACTCGAATTCTTGAAGTTAATAAAAAATAACGGTCGCGGCAAGGAGCAGAAATCTCTTGATACCAAAGAAAGAATAAAGAACGTGAGCGGTATGCTGACAGCGTCAAAGGATATAGGAAAAGCAAAAGGGAAGAACGTTATTTTGATCGACGATATAGCAACAAGCGGGGCAAGCCTTGCCGCAGGCACGTCTTTGCTGACAGATTCGGGCGCCGCTTCGGTGACCTGCCTGTGCTTTGCGGTGACAGATAAGAGAAAAAAGAATAAAAAATATACTTCAAATATAGTTGCAGATTTGCCAATCGTATGAAGTATCATGCTGTACTATTGTTCTTATATTAAAAAAGCGATGCGCGTGCATCGCTTTTTTTGCCGAAAATTGCCTGTTATAATTCGATTATGTCTGCAAACAATAATGCCAGAGAGGCGAAAGCTTCTCGATAAAATATAGAAAAAACAACGCAGAACGGAAAAACCGTTCAGAAGGAGAAACCATGGCAAGTAATAAGACACTTGTTCCCGAGGCAAAGGCTGCTCTTGATAAGTTCAAGATGGAAGCTGCAAGCGAGGTTGGTGTAAACCTCTCTCAGGGTTATAACGGCGATCTTACTTCCCGTCAGGCAGGTTCTGTCGGCGGTCAGATGGTTAAGAAGATGATCGAGTCCTACGAAAATTCCATCAAAACAAAGTAAAATAATCCGTCCTTTGTTTTGAATATCGGCGCAAGCCGATTTTCGTAGAATGACCTGCAAATCGGGTAAAACCGAGGCCATTTTGTGTCCTTGGATCTAACATTTAGCAATACTTGAATATTTAAAGTTTGATTTTGAAATTTTCGTGAAGAAGACTGATAAATCAAGCTGAAAATATCGGTATTCTTCATGAACAGATCACGGCTTTGGAAATATCCCGACTATACGGCGACCTGTTGACTGGTCGCCGCATCGGGTCAAAAGTCCCGGAGGGTCCGGGCAGAAAAGGGGGCTGTCGCAATCGCGGCAGCCCCTGATTTTTTATTTTTGAGACAGTTTTTTATCAATAGCCGTTGCTGCCGTTTTTCCCGCGCCCATAGCAAGAATAACGGTTGCCGCACCCGTCACGGCATCGCCGCCTGCGTAAACGTTTTCTTTGGTCGTCTCGCCCGTTTCCTCGGTTACGATAATTCCGCCCCTGCGGTTGACCTCAAGTCCATCCGTGGTGGATTTTATTAGGGGATTGGGGCTTGTGCCGATAGAGATGATAACGCAGTCAACGTCCAAAGTAAACTCCGAGCCTTCGATTTCTATAGGACGGCGGCGACCCGACGCATCAGGCTCGCCAAGCTCCATTTTAATACACTCCATTCCTACAACGGAGCCGTTTTTGGGGTCTCTCTTATCGTTTTGATTGTCGTAACCCAAGATCCTTGTGGGATTGTTCAAAAGCAGGAACTGAACGCCCTCTTCCATTGCATGCTCGACCTCCTCGCGTCTTGCGGGGAGCTCGTCAAGGGAACGGCGGTAAACGATGTAAACGTTGTCCGCCCCCAGACGGAGAGCCGTCCTTGCGGCGTCCATTGCTACGTTTCCGCCGCCTACGACAGCTACGTTTTTGGCTCTCATAATGGGGGTCGCGGAATCGGAACGGTAAGCCTTCATGAGATTGCTTCTTGTAAGAAACTCGTTGGCGGAATAAACGCCGTTTAAGCTCTCGCCGGGGATTCCCATAAAGTTGGGTAAGCCCGCGCCCGAGCCGATAAATACCGATTCGTAGCCCATGTCAAACAGCTCGTCAATAGTCAGTGTTTTTCCGATGACCATATTTGTCTCGATCTCAACGCCAAGCTTTTTGAGGGTGTCGACTTCCTTTTTTACAATAGCTTTGGGGAGACGGAATTCGGGAATTCCGTATACTAAAACACCGCCTGCCGTGTGAAGCGCCTCAAAAACAGTGACCTTGTAACCTTTTTTTGCAAGATCGCCTGCACATGTCAGTCCTGCGGGACCCGAGCCGATGATCGCTACCTTATGACCGTTTGGCGTGGGCAGAGTAATGTTTGCATAATCGTGAGAATTGTGCCAGTCGGCAACGAAACGCTCAAGACGACCTATTCCCACAGGCTCGCCCTTGATACCTCGCACGCATTTCTGCTCGCACTGGGTCTCCTGAGGGCAAACACGTCCGCAGACTGCGGGAAGGCTGGACGATCTTGAGATCACCTGATAAGCTCCCTCAAAATCTCCCTCTTTCACCTTTGAGATAAATTCGGGAATATGTATTTTTACGGGGCAACCCTCAACGCAGGGCATGTTTTTGCACGAAAGGCATCTTGCAGCCTCGGCGAGCGCCATGTCCTCGGTGTAACCCGTTGCCACCTCGTCGAAATTCTTGGCGCGCATCTTGGGGTCCTGTGCGGGCATAGGGGTTTTGGTCAAAGTCATGTTAGCCGCCATTTTACTGCCCCTCCTTTTTGAAGAGGTTGCAGGTCTTTTCGTGTGCGTGACGCTCAAAGTCCCTGTACATACCGCTTCTTGCCATGGCTTCGTCGAAATCCACCTCAAAGCCGTCGAAATCGGGGCCGTCAACGCACGCGAATTTCGTCTTTCCGCCGACGGTCAGCCGGCAGCCGCCGCACATTCCGGTTCCGTCGATCATAATTGGGTTCATGGAAACGACGGTCTTTATATTGTGGGGCTTGGTGGTAGCCACAACAAATTTCATCATAACGAGAGGGCCGATGGCAATGACACGATCGTAATTTTCACCCGCCTCAATCGCCGCTGCCAAGGGAGAGGTGACTACCCCTTGAGTGCCGTATGAACCGTCGTCGGTCATAACGGTCAGCTTTTTGGAGCAAGCCATAAACTCGTCTTCAAGAATAACCAAATCGCGGTTGCGGAACCCAATAATGGAATGAACCTCGCAACCCTGTTCAGCCAATTTCTGAGCTACGGGCAGAGCAATGGCACAGCCTACACCGCCACCGACTACGCAGACTTTTTTCAGCCCCTCAGTGTGAGTGGCAACCCCGAGAGGACCTACAAAATCACAGATAAGATCCCCCTCGTTTTTTTGATTCAGCGCTTCGGTCGTGGAACCGACTATCTGGAAAATTATCTTAACAGTACCCGCGTCACGGTCAAAGCCCGCAACGGTCAGAGGAATACGCTCGCCTTCCTCGTCGACACGGAGAATGATGAACTGTCCCGCCTGTGCCTTTGCAGCGACGAAGGGGGCTTCAATATCCATCATCGTGACCGTCGGATTCAAAATCTTCTTTTTGACAATCTTATACATCGAAATGTTCCTTTCAAAGTGCGTTTTAACGCGCAGGATATCATTGATTATATCACAGGAGGGTCAAAAAGTCAAACGAGTTTTTGAAATTCCGCCCGGATTTCTCGGGAGATCTTTTTCATTCTGTCTGCATCTGCCTTTACGAACTTTCTGTCGTAAGTTACCATACCGTTTATTTCGTCCTCGACATCCGAAAGCTGGGTAATGATGCAGGCGCAAAGACCGTTTTTTATAGCGGGGATGATCTCGTTGTGATAAAGCGCGTCGATACCTGCCTGAAACTCTTTGGAATCCTTAAAACTCTTGTATCCGTAAGGCTTGGAGGAGGAAACGTGACCAGCTACAGCTAAACTGTAACCGCCGAATTCGCTTAGTACCAAAGGCTTGTCCGAGGGGGTCGTTTTTACGGGCTTGAAGTAGACGTGGAGACTTTCAACGTCGCTTTCCCCGCACCGAAACCAGCCTGACGTAGAGTCGATAAATCGACTGTTGTCAAGCTCGCGTACGTGGTGATAGATCGCTGTTGAATCGAACTGCCCCCAGCCTTCGTTAAAAATCGTCCAGTAGCAGATGCAGGGGTGGTTTTTCAGTTGCTTGATTGTTTTCTCCGATTCGGATATAAAAATATGACGCTGATTTATGTGTTTCTTTATATCGTTGCATTTCTGAAATCCCAAGGTGGGAAGGGCAGTGTCGCGGATAAAATTGTAATCGGAATTGTTCACAAGATCCTGAAAAACGATCATTCCGAGACGGTCACACTCGTAATAAAATTGCTGAGGCTCGACTTTTATGTGCTTGCGCAGGGTATTAAAACCCAGCTGTTTCATTGACAAAATGTCACGTTCAAATGCCTTCTCGTCGGCGGGTGTGAAAATTCCGTCGGGGAAATAGCCTTGATCCAAAACTCCGTGAAAGAAGTATGGATTTCCGTTTAGACAGAGCTTCTTTTTGCCGTTAAAATTCTTGATCTCAAGAGTTCTCAGGGCAAAATAACTTTCAATTTCATCATCGTCCGCCGTCAGTGTGAATCTGTATAATCTTGGGTTTTCGGGCGACCACAGTTCTGGATCATCAGGCTCGATTCGAACTTTTCCGTTTTTCAAAGAGTATTCTTTGCCCTCGCACAAAATAACTCCGTCAAGAGGCGGTGTAACTGTCACCGCGGCTCCTTGATCGTCTGCGTCAATGTCTATCTTTTTTACGTAATTTTCAGGAACGCTCTCGATCCATACCGTCTGCCAGATACCCGTGACGGGAGTGTACCACATACCGCCGCGCTTTACCTTTTGCTTGCCGTAAGGATAAGTGCCGTCAAGGTCGTCCCAAGCCTTGACCTCAAGAATATTTTCCGCGGCAATATGTTCTGTGATGTCAAAGGAAAAGGCATCGTAGCCGCCGCTGTGCTCGCCGATTTTTTTGCCGTCAAGAGTCACCTCACAGTGGCAATCCACAGCCCCGAAATGCAGAATTATACGCCCGCGGTTAAAATTTTTCGGTAGAGTAAAGCTTCGCCTGTAAAAAATCGGCGTGCCGGGCTTTACAGGCTTGCAAATGCCCGAAAGAGCACTTTCGGGACAGTATGGGACCGTGATCTTGCAGTCGTAGACTGTCTCGCCCACCGAAAAATCCCACTTTCCGTTAAGACACAGAAAAGAACCTCGCACAAGAGCAGGGCGCGGATAGAAATTCAATGGAATTTCGGGCATATTTTCTCCCTGCTCGGTATATAAAATGTGAAAATCAGTTTTTTTCATCTTGTTTTTTCTCCTTAAATGACACCTTCGTCGATCTCACCAAAAAGCTCACCCTCGATTGAAACTATCCTGCCAACGGGAATTCTCTCACCGCTTTTCATGACCACAACACCCTCAAATTCTATTATTTTCTTAACACAGCCTGTGACTGTCAGGTATTTACCGCCGTCCTTTTTCTCGTCGGGGATAAAATAGGTGATCTCCACCGCAGAGTCGGCGGGCGTGTTTTCGGATAATATTATCAGGCGCTCGTTGAGCCATGCGATCTCACCGTCGTCAAGGACGGCTTCGCCGTCGGTCAAGCGTGCCGTTTCTTTTACAGCGTCTTCGTAGCCGTTCAAAGCAGAGAAGGGTGCAAACTGCGCCGCGCGGTCGAGCAAAGACATTTTTGGTCTTGTCTGTGATACGTGGTGAGGTAAATTTATGATGGAATCGTATGCGCCCATGGCTCCTCCTTATTTTACGCTTTGTGACCGCCGATCTGACCGTTTCGCGAGATAGTGGTGGCACCCTCGCATAAGTTCATGCCCTTTATCAGCGCGTTTTTACCGTGCTTTTTTTTGATTGAGATTACAGCATTCTGTATCTTCTTTTCACGCTCAAGCACTTGCTTTTCCTGCTCTTTTTCCTTTTTTTGAGCCTCGTAATCGGTGAACATGTCCATTTGTTCAAAGCCCGATTCTGTTTTTACATCTCCCTCGCGAACCACCTGCGCAGCGGTGACGGTGAGTCGCCGTACCAAAAGGGTCGGATTTACCACGCGGTCAAAGAGTGCCATCATGTGCTCGGTGATAATTTTCGTTGACGAGCACGGGTAGGGAAGATTTGAGCTTCCGTGGGCGGGTTTTGGCACCTTTCTGCCGTATCGGTCGGCAGTTATATCGCCCGAAAAGCTCTCTGCGTTGTAGCCGTTGAGACTTTCGGTGTCGTAGCCTACGTCAAGGATTATCTGACCTGTCACCAAGCGCTTTTCAACCAGATCAAGCACCAGAAGGTCTGTCATCTCACGCGCGATAAGCTTCGCTTTTTCAAAGGTGTAAGGTTCGCTTAACACCTGACCTGAGCCGAGGCTGTTGCTCTGCGGTCGATATGCCTTTATTTGCGCTATGGTGCAAGGCTCGTACCCCCACGCGTGGTCGATAAGAAGCTCCGCGTTTACGCCGAACAATTTGTAGAGTAGGTCCTCATTTTTTACGGAACAAAGCGCCACGTCGCCCATGGTCTTCATACCATGGTCGGCAAGTTTTTTTGCATATCCTTTGCCGACCCGCCAAAAATCTGTAATTGGGGTATGCGACCAAAGCTTTTTACGGTAGGTCAACTCGTCAAGCTCGGCAATTCGAACACCGTCCTCGTCTGCGGGCATGTGCTTTGCCTCTACGTCCATGGCAATTTTTGCGAGATACATATTTGTGCCGATGCCCACGGTCGCGGTTATACCGGTCTCGCGTAAAACGTGACGGATCATTTTTATCGCCAGCTCGCGGGCGGAAATTCCGTAAATCTTAAAATAATTCGTGCAGTCGATGAACACTTCGTCCACCGAGTAAACGTGAATATCCTCGGGAGCGATGTATTTGAGGTAAATGTTGTATATTTGGGTGCTGTACTCCATGTAGTGCGCCATTCGCGGCGGAGTGATGATGAAATCGAGCGCCAGAGACTTGTCTCCCATCAGCTCGGTATACGAGCTTGATCTTCCGCGCAAAATTCGTCCCGGAGCGTTCATTTTTCGCTCTGTGTTTACCTCTTTGACCTTCTGATTTACTTCAAAAAGCCTCGGCCTGCCGGGTACGCCGAAGGATTTGAGAGCAGGGGACACCGCAAGACAAATAGTCTTTTCTGTCCTTGACGCGTCAGCGACCACAAGACACGTGGTCATGGGATTGAGGCCCATGCGGACGCACTCAACCGAGGCGTAAAATGATTTCAGATCTATGCAAATAAACATCTCGGCTTCTCCCTTTGCGTTTTTCTTTATTGTATCACGAATCGACGAGTTTCACAAGATAAAAAAATAAATTAAGAGAATTTTCATAGAGAGTTAAAAATGTCAAAGACGGGGGGAGGGGCTTGAGCGGGTACCGATTGTCCTGCTTGGCAAAAAAACAGAGGGAACCAGTTGACTCCCTCTGTTTGTTTTTTGTGTAGGCACACCCAATAGATCAATACTCGATCTGTTCAATATTTTTACAGTATTGAGCAAAAAAAGATGCTTTTTCGTTGTAGACAGAATCACTTTCGACACTACACCTATAAATTACAATTTTGTTAAGGTTCGTACACTTTTTTAATATTTCTTCCAAAAACACTCTGTCTGCTTTGATACCGTGCCCCAATACAACTACGATTTCTATGTTTTTGTACTTTATATCCGGTATCCCACAAAGACATCTGTATTTTTTCAGGAATCTATCTATGATATTGTAATTAGGGACAAATCGTTTCACCTCGTCATCTAAACCTCTGCCCGTATTTTCCCAATGGTGATAGCTATTCAGTCCCGTGATCAAGGATTGATATTTTTTACTTTTGGGATCATACTTCTTCTTTTTGAGAAAATGTCTGCGAAACGCCAATGATTCTCTGCAGATGCTTTTTGACCATTGCATATCCTCGAACTGTGCCAGACACGGTTCGTTTCGATAGTCATATCCCAAAATGATATCGTTTTCCTCAAGTGACCCGTGAACATAAACGATATTATCGGTGTACACCTCAGCAGTTCTCGTATAGTTGAAATTGATCGCAACAGTATTATGGTTGAGATATTTTTCAATACATTCTTTTTTCTTTGCTGGAGCAAGAGCTGTTGCGTCTTCTAAATATTGTCCCAATAAGATGTGAATCTTCTTAAAAATATCTGTGAGTTCTTTGACTTCTTCTCGATTGTCATCGAAATCACAGTTTTCTGACATAGATTTTAAAAACAACTTTTCGGAAAGGATACGGATGTTTTCTTCAAAATCATACCATGTTTTTATGTCAGCCATCTTACAATAATCTTCGAATTTTTCCAAAGCAGGGTCTTTAACTTTTTGAATAAAGGATTCATAATCGGTTCCATAGTCGTGATTGAGATCAAATCCGTTTCCAATGATAGCTAATGTTGTGATTTTTTTTTGTTTTAAAATCATATTATCATCCCCTGTCTGAAATTGTAGGTGTCAAAAAGCATCGGTATACCTTATCCCGTACATTTTCAGCATAATTATACAACGGGAAGAGAAATTTGTCAAAAGTTTATTTTAATTAAAAATTGAGACACGGATCAGGTTGCGTGTCTATACGATGCTTAATGCAATCGAGCCCTAATCTGTGCTAATGTTCAGCATAAATCTGCTGTTCACGGTCGGCGCAAACTTGAGCGGGTTCAATTTGTCAAGCATCGCGATGAATAAAAGGGAGCGCTATCAGCGCTCCCTTTTATTCATCGTGGAGGCAAAGGCGCCAAAACCGAACTCACCATCGTGTGACGAAGAGACGATTTTATCGGGACTCCTCCGATAATTGGCTGCTCAGCCTTCCGAGCTGGTGGAGACGACGGGAATCGAACCCGTGTCCAAAAACCCCTTCATACAACTTTCTCCGTGGGCAGTTTATCTTTTAAAATTCCCCTTTGTTGCCGCCGACAAACAGGCTACACCGCAAGGTATCCCTTTTCTGCTTGACCGGTTCAAGGGAGAAACGCCGGTGCAAGTTCACTGCTCAAATGACGCTCAGACCGAGGCCGCAGTACTCCTCGGTGGAACGGGCGGTTATAAAGAAACCGCAGCACTGCCAAATAACAAAGCCCGAAGGCTATGTTATTTAGGCAGCCATAGCAACTGTATTGTTGTCGTTTATTTTTTAAATTTGGCCATTATACGGGATTAGCCGGCCCGCCACGCTTATCGTATGTCAAAATCCCTGTCGAAACCATTACGTCCCCATAAGATCCCGAAATACTTCGGCTTTGATATTATACATTTTTTTTGCCCTGTTGTCAAGGAAATCATGATTACAATTTTGTTGCAAATTCGACGGTTTGTATTCTTAAAAGAAAAAAATCATGTTATAATGATGTCACAAAAACCCGTTTTTTTCGTTATGGTTTATGTCCGGATAAAATTCAATGAAAGGAGCATGGTATGTCAAAAGCCAAGGCTGATGTTATCGAAACACTTTACATGCTTTATGAGCAGAAAATGTACTGCGAAGCATACGGAATCCTGCGCGACGAATATCTGGCAGAGGACGCGGTACAGGAAGCCTTTTTGCGGCTTATCCGTAACCGCGACAAGCTGGAGAGTGCGCAGTCACCCGCGACTCGCAGATACGTGTATAAGACTGCCCGCTGTGCCGCGCTTGATATTTATCGCAAGCAGAAGACAAACCGCGAGAACCTATGTGAATGGGACGACAGGGCGGAAAATATCTGGTCTGACGAGCCGCCGGATTTGAGCATTTCGCTTTCAGAGGTTTACTCTCTGCCCCAAAAATATTTTTCTGTCATGAAATGCTTGGTTTTAGACGGCTTGAACGTAAGAGAGACGTCTGCGGTCCTGAAAATAAGTGAAGCCTGCGTGCGCAAAAGATGTGAGCGTGCCCGTAAACTCCTCAGGGAGAAGATCGAATTTTAAAAGGAGACGACCATGAAGAATAAACATATTTTTTCCGAAAGATACGAAACCAGAAAGATCGCGGTCATATCGGCGTTAAAGTCCTATGAGACCGAGCACAAAAACACACATGCAAAACTCCGTTTGCCCACAAAAATTTTTATTTCGGCAGCTGTTCTTGCCGCTATAACCGTGAGCGCTTTTGCGGCGGCTAAGTGGATAGAGTTCCGCGTTGAGCGTGACGGCGATAATGTCAAAATACACGCGGGATTAAACGAAACGGGAACGTCAAATAAAGCGGAAAAACCTCTGCGCAGCTGGCGCTCCGAGGAGGGAGAAATAAGTATAAAGCTGAATATTCCCGACATGCCCACGGATATAACGGAGGACAAGACCGCCAACGGAAAGTACGGCAGTGCAG
Source organism: Eubacteriales bacterium (assembly GCA_045651985.1). Classification (GTDB taxonomy): domain Bacteria; phylum Bacillota; class Clostridia; order Oscillospirales; family CAG-272; genus SIG710. The sequence goes on along the minus strand of JAZRTK010000024.1, from coordinate 107,410 downwards.
ACAGCTCGCGTTCACTTACTTTCAGTGCCGTTGATTTGCGACGCGGCGACCTTGACCAGCTTACCGCGGGCGTCACAGACGTGACCCGTTTTGATGCTGACGGCAGAGAGGGGTACGTGCTGAAAACGGGCGATGCGAATTACTATAACCGCACGGCGTACATGGTATTTGAGGAAGACGAGCTTGTTATAAAGGCCTGGGTAAGCTACGGTGTGACCGATGAAGAATTGACGGCTATGTTGACAACTCTTGCCTTGGAAGAAACCTCAGACCCGTCCGTGGCGATACCCGTTCTGAACGAGTTTACCGACACGGGCGACGATCCCATTATTTTTGAAAACGTAAATACCTCGGAATTTTCACGCGAGTTGTCGGAGATGGATGAATCGGTGCGCGACGCATGGGAACGCTATACTGTAACCGTAAAGAGCGTTGAGGTGTTTGACGATGTTAAAACGCTTGACCTCAAGCACGTTATTTACAAGGATATGTTCTACCGTTTCGTTGACGGTGAGGGCAATCTGCCACCCTACACCCGCACGGAGATAGTGGTGAATTATAACGATGACGGAAGCTTTACAAAGGAATTTGGTGAAAGCGTTCCCATGAAGAAAAAGCTGTTTGTTGCGACGATTGCAATGACCGACCTTGATTTTTCCGACACCGACAAGGCCGAGAGGGAAACGATGCTTCACGCATGTATAAACGGCTTTGAGCTTGACGGTTATACTCATGACGAGGAAGACATAAAAATAACTTCTATGAACGCTGTGGTCGACCGCAAGCTCCATCAACATTCGGGGAACGGTGAAATGGTCTACCGTCAGGAGCTTGGAGGCGGACTTTGGAAGGTTGCGTTCCTTGTTGACGAAGATATAGCGTCGGGCAATCTTGTGCTGCATAGTTACAGTTCGAAAATCTATATTAAAATAAAGTAAGCTCCCTTTGTTTTTTTGCAAAGCTCCCCGTGTATCGAATAAATATTATTAACGCTATTGACTTTTGATAAGAAAGTGATATAATGAAAGAGCCAAACCAACTGAATAGTTTAGCAAGGGCTATTTTTATCTTTTATGGGATAACTGTAACCTTTTTGAGTCATACTCTATATGGATTTTGATAAAAATGCAAATTCCTACTGAGTATGGCGTAGATAAGTTCTTGCTTTTTCAGTTGGTTTGGCGACTATCGGAGTTTGCGTTTTTTGTGCGGTCTGCTTCGGTAGCCGCACTTTTTTTGTGCGTGCAAAAAAATCGACAAAAAAACTGTAACTTTATGCTATTAAAATCTGTCTATAATAGTGAAGGCATCGAGTTCACATCAAGAGGAGACCGAAATGGACGATAAAAATATTGTGGCGTTGTACTGGGAGCGCTCCGAGAACGCCATAGTCGAGACCGAGAAAAAATACGGAGGATTTTGCCGCCATATAGCAATAAATATACTTAATTGTGAGCAGGACGCGGAGGAATGTATCAACGACACCTGGCGTAGCGCGTGGGACAGCATACCCCCAAAGCGGCCCGAAAAGCTTGGTGCGTACCTTGGAAAGATAACGCGTAATATTGCATTAAACCGCTATACCCATAACAGGGCCCAAAAGCGGTCGGGTGGCACGGAACTTATCTTTGACGAGGTGCAGGAATTTGTTCCCGACTGCCGGGACGGCAATATAGCAGAGCAAATACACCTGCAAAACGCCATAAACTCCTTCGTAGGGTCTCTTCCGAAAGAAACTCGCGGGGTTTTCGTCCGTCGGTATTGGTATATGAGCGATATCAGAGAAATAGCTCGGGACTACGGTCTTACCGAAGGTAACGTGAGGGTCATACTTATGAGAACACGCATAAAATTCAAAAAATATTTGGAAGGCGAGGGGATAGAGATATGAAGCAAGAAAAAATGCTCAAATACATGAATCTGCTTGACGATAATTATATCCTTGAAGCGTCACCCAAAAGGGCGACGGTGATGAGTAAAAATAGACGCTTGACAAAAATGCTCATGCGTTACGGAGCACTGGCTGCATCGCTGATTATATTCATCGGAATCGGACTGCTTATCCCGAGACTTCAAACAGATCCGCCCGTGACCCCGCCGCAGACGGACGAGCAGACGGATAATTTCGATATCTCAGGCGAGGACCTTCCGCTCGGAACGCATAACGCCTCGGATACACATAAGGGCGATGCGACTGACTTACCGATCGGCGGAGGTCACATGGGAGACGAGCTTATCTCGCCTTACATGGGTCTTGTTGACACGGTAGTATATTCAGAGGGCACGTTCAGCGAAAATTATGGAAAATATATGAGTGAGTACGACGAGAAAGAGGGGGAATGGGATAATGCCCGCCCGTCGGTCATGTACCACCTGTCAAAAGCAATGAATCTGACCCGCGAGGACCTTGAAAAATATTATGCGTCACTTGATATTAGGAACGTGTCTGAGGACATTTATGCGGGGCTTTTGGCTGACAGCGTAGAGGAATCAATGCAATTGCTGAAAAGTAAATATGCTTTTTATTCCGACGGAAAGCTCTATACGGTTTACGATGTTTATAAATCAAGTAAAACGTTGGCAGAGAAGAACCCCATTGACTATACAGCCGAGGAATATGAGCAGGTTTGGCTCAATATAGACGAGTATCTCGATTCGCCTTATGCTTACGACGTAGGTGACGGAATAAGGGCTTTTGTTGACGAAATGGTTGAGAACATTTACGTCGATAGGGAGTAAGGAGTAGCAAATGAAGAAGATCATTACAATAGCGGTAATATCCGTGATCTGCCTGTTTTTCATTGGACTTATGATAAATGTCAAAGCGCCCGAGCATACGGCAAATCCCGTAAGCGCCACCGAAAACACACAAGAGCAGACAGAAACCGAAGCTCCTCCTATAATTTCCCAAAAGAAGATAATCAACGCGCCTTACATATACCAGAACGTGGACTACCCAAACGGCTGTGAAAGCGTCAGCGCGGTCATGGCTTTGCGATATTTCGGAATAGACATTACGGTGGACGAGTTCATAGATAACTACCTTGACATGGGGGCTGCGCCCGTGGTGGGCGGTATAGGTCCCGACCCCACCTTGGTCTATTGCGGAGACCCGCGAAGAAAGGACGGCTGGGGCTGTCATTCGAGTGTTATCGTAAACGCGCTGGACAAGTTTATAAACTACGATAAATTCACCGTTTCCGCCTTTCGCGGAAGGACTCTGGACGAGCTTTGCACAATATATATCGACCGCGATATTCCCGTAATTATCTGGGCGACCGTTGGCATGGTTGACAGCAGCGGAAGTCAATTCTGGGCAAGCTGGACAACGCCCCAAGGAAAGGAGATCATATATAACAAAAGACTCCATTGCTTGCTTTTGGTCGGTCACGATGAAAATAATTATTATTTCAACGATTCCATGAATCTAAGCTCTCACGGCACGCGCTACATAGGATACTCCAAAGCCACGGCAGAGAAAGCATACGACATCCTCGGCAGACAGAGCATCGTCGTAGTACCAAAATAAAAAAGCCCTTTTCAAAGGGCTTTTTTATTTTGGTCATAGACAAAAATTTGTTGACTTAATTGTAAAGAATACAAAAAACTTTGTCAATATAGAGAATATGGAAAACTAATTTTGCCAAATCACTTGTCAAAACCGCAATTTGATGATATAATATTACGGATAATGAATTAAAAAGCGAAAAAAGGAACTCAAACTGATGATAATTGCACTTGAAAACGCCAAAAGAGAGCTGATAGGTCTCCGCGCAAGCATAGAAGAACTTGGCGTCTCGCTTAATATCGAGGACACCAGAATGAACGTTGAGAGACTTGAGGAGACAACTCAGGACGCGGAATTCTGGAATGACACGGAGAAGTCCACCAAGGTCCTCCAGCAGATAAAAAACGAGAAAACCAAGGTCGAGCTTTACGACAAGCTCTGCTCACGCTTGGAGGATGCTGTAGTCCTGGCTGAAATGGGAATCGAAGAAAACGATGAGTCCTGCGTGGAAGAGGTTGAAGCCGAGCTGGACTTCGTTACCCGCGAGGCAGAGAGACAGAGAATCGAGATCCTCCTCTCGGGCGAATACGACAAGAATAACGCTATCGTTTCCTTCCACCCCGGCGCGGGCGGCACGGAGGCTCAGGATTGGGCGCAGATGCTTTACCGTATGATAACCCGCTGGGCGGAAAAGAGCGGTTTTAACGTAAAGCTTCTTGACTGGCTTGACGGTGACGCGGCGGGCATCAAATCCGCTACTATCATGGTAGAAGGCATGAACGCGTACGGAATGCTCAAGAGCGAAAACGGTGTTCACCGCCTGGTGCGAGTATCTCCTTTTGACGCGGCGGGAAGAAGACAGACGTCTTTTTCCTCTATTGAGGTCATGCCCGAATTTGATAACGTTGACAGTGTTGTTCTGCGCGATGAAGATCTTGAAATAACGGCACACCGTTCGTCGGGAGCAGGAGGTCAGCATATCAACAAGACAGACTCCGCTATCCGTATCGTTCATAAGCCTACGGGTATAGTCGTTGGCTGCCAGACCGAACGTAGCCAGCTCCAGAATAAGGAAACAGCGCTGAAAATGCTCAAGGCAAAGCTCATGGAGATCAAGCTTCGCGAGAGACTCGATACCATTGAAGAAATTCAGGGCAACAAGACAAACATCGAGTGGGGCGCACAGATACGTTCTTACGTGTTCATGCCTTACACTCTGGCAAAGGACACCAGAACGGGATTTGAAAACGGAAATATCGACGCGGTAATGGACGGAGATATAGACGGATTTATCAATGCGTATCTGAAAGCATTGAGCGCAGGTGAGATAAAATAAAAAACGGAGGCTTACGCCTCCGTTTTTTATAGGTTGAATGTCTTGATCGCTTTTATCGCCGTGCCGTTTTCATACTCTTTTACCTCACCGAGCGCGAAAAATTCTCCCGTTTCATCGCAGATCCGAACACGCTGACCGATTTCACAATCGGTCTTTATCTTTTTCTGATATATCTCGCAGCCGCTTCGGCAAAGCTTTTCGTAAAAGGCGGGAAGCTTGACTGCGGGAAGGTCTGCAAAAAGAGTTTCCGTAGGTATAAGCAGGGAAAGGCGCTCGTTCTCGGTTATTTCCTCAAGCTGTTTTATTGTGTGACTTTTTTCAATGGGAAAACCGCCCGTTTCTGTTCTGCACAAAGTAGCCATTGTGCCGCCGCACCCCAGTTTTTCGCCGATGTCGGCGCAAAGAGTGCGAATGTAGGTTCCGCCCGAGCAGTGAACGTCAAGGGTGTAATCGCTGTCGTTTATAGGCTTGCAGTCAAGGGAAAAAATCTCAACGGGACGCGCCTGACGCTCAACCGTTATACCTTGCCTTGCAAGATCAAGAAGTTTTTTGCCATCCACCTTCAAAGCGGAATACATGGGAGGAACCTGATTGATTTTTCCAACAAAACCGTGGCAGATCTCCATAACCGCATCGGCTGAAGGGAGCATTCCTTCAACCTTCTTGAGAACTTCGCCCGTCACGTCTTGGGTGTCGGTCTCAATTCCAAGACGCAGAGTGGCACGGTATTTTTTGCTGTCTGTTGCAAGGTATTCCGCGGCTTTTGCCGCGCGGCCTACAAGCACGACCAAAACGCCCTCTGCCATAGGGTCGAGCGTTCCCGTGTGACCCACTTTTTTTGTGCCGTACAGCCGACGTATCTTGTTTACTATGTCGTGAGAGGTCGGGCCTGCATGCTTGTTTATTACAAGAACGCCGTCCGGCTCTCTTTTTGTTTCGTTCATATAAGTATGTCCTTCAAGCTTCTTTTGGGAACGTGGTGGAGGTCGTTTTCGTCGCGGTAATATCCTATCTCACCGTCTTTTGCAACTTCAAGTGCTACGGTCTCATCGGGTTTGCCCAAAGCGAGAATGAGGTTTGGCACATATTTCCCGCTTATTTTCATTGATTCTCTTACCTTATCGGGATCAAATGCGCCGAGCATGCAGCCGCCGTAGCCCATTTCAGTGGCGCGAAGCATAATAGTCTGCGCGCAGATTCCTATGTCACGGAGTGCTGATTCCTTTGACTTACAAAGTTCGGTGTCAATGCAAATAATAATAAAAGCGCAAGGCTCGTGCCCCTCTGGTGGGAATTTCCTATCCTTGATCCTGCCTGCCCAGGAGGTCAATGAAAGGAGCGTTTTCGCGTCCTCGTCCACACAGATTCGGTATTTTAAGGGCTGAAGGTTGATAGCGGAAGGTGTGCAACGGGCGCAGTCGATCATCTCGCGCAGGTCGCCGACCTTGATCTTCTCGGACGAGTCAAAGCTTCTGTAGCTGCGATTTTTGATGACAAGTGAGCGAACGGTGCTCTCCGCCTTCAATGGCTTGAGCCCTGCGGGGAAGCGAACATGCGCGGAAAAAATGTTTTGTCCCTTGGACGAGAAATTGCGCTCGTATTCGGTCATTACGTTGTTTTTTGCAATTTCATTATTTTCTGCGTGCAGATCTCGGGTCTGCCAGATAAGATCAAGTCCAAAATTCTTAAATTCCTCAAGGCTGAAATCAAAAAGTCCCTCGTTATCGGTTTTAAAGATCAACATTCCGTCCTCGCGCAGGAGATTGCGGTATATTTCAAGGAATGAGCGATATGTAAGGCGGCGCTTTGCGTGACCGCTTTTGGGCCACGGATCGCAGAAGTTTACGTATATCCTTTCAAGTGAACGGGGAGGGAAGTAGGAGGGCAGATTTTTTGCGTCTCCGATAATAAAGCGCAAGTTGTCGGGACGCTCGTCTTCACTTGCCGCCGCTTTTTCAAGGGCAGTTACCGCAACGTCTGCCACCTTTTCCATGGCGATAAAGTTCACGTCAGGATTTTGCTTTGCCATTCCGACCGAGAAATCGCCCTTTCCGCAGCCGATTTCAAGGCAAATGGGACGCTGTGTTGAGAATACGACACTGGGGTCGCGGGTAAGAACGGCGGGATTTTCTATCAAAAGGCGGGAACAGGAAAGAATTCTCTCGTCCCCATGCTTCTTTTTTCTCACTCTCATATTGCTTTTTTCTCCTAAATCTGTTATAATGTTAGATGTATAAGTATATTATACCATGTTTTTTTCGGATAATAAAGTCCTTTGGCGAATTTTTTGAAAGGAATTTTTGAAATAATGAAAAAGATCGAATTTCTCCGCCTCGTTTGCATAGAGCTTGCGCGGTTGGGGGTCGGAGAAGACGAAATCAAGATACAGTGCCGTAATATCAACAAATATCTGACCGGTATGGGTGTGGGTGAGGAATCTCCCGCTCTTGACGGTGAGAATCCTTCGGCTTTTGCCAAGCTTATTTACAGCAATATCGTAAAAAAGCAAACGGCACAGACTTCTGCCTTATCTGAACCGATCCATGGGGAAAAGCCTGCTCCTTTGGAAGAACCCTCGCCTGAATTTTCCGATGAAATGCCGACAGTCGAGATAATCGAGACCCCCGTTGTGCCTATGGAGCCTGAGGACGTAAAGATATTTTCGGGCAGTCATGAGATGCCTGCGCCCGAATTCGAGGAGAAGCAAGCTGAACCCGAACCGCCCGTCCATGATGAAAAGGAAAACGAGACGGTCGAGGAAGTATATACCCCTTTTGAGGAGGAAGAAGTATGCATTCAAGTGCCTGAAAGTGTAAACGGTACGATTGAATTTGACGTCGCTTCAATAAAGAAGAGACAAATGCCTCCCAAGCCTCCCGTGGACGAGGAAGAAGATTATTTTGAAAAGCCGGACGAAGAAGATTACAGACCCTCGGGCAATCCCGCGCTTTTCTGGGTACTTGTTGCGCTTACATCGTTTTTATGGATACCTCTTGCCGTCCTTTTCTTTGTCGGAATAGGTCTTGGCATCGTTTTGATGCTTGTGTTTGAAGCTTTATACATACCCGCGCTTGTAGCGGTAATCATTGGCGGATCCGCCGTTTCCTTTGCGGAGCTTATATACAGCATGATCAAGTTCGCGGGTAAGAATCCTGCCGTGGCATGGTTTGAGCTTGGTCTTGGACTTATGATTGCGGCGCTTACCGTGGGACTTCCTGCGGGAATGTACTATCTCGGCGTCAGCGCATTTCCCAAATGGATCAAAAGTTACGGAAATAACATAAAAAAACTGATGAAAAAGCTTCGCCGTATTTATAGAAAACTGAAAGGAGCGTGCAGTATATGAGTTCAAAGAAGAATAAAAGAAAAAATCTCATAGCAAAGGTGAAAAAAGCACTCGTTGTTGCACTTATCCTTTTCGCTCTCGGTCTTGCTTTATGCATCATCGGTGCTTTGACGGCGCGTGCAAAGTCGGTCTCTCTCTTTGATCAGACCAAAAATTCCGACGGAAGCTACACTTTTACGTACGAATTCAAGGGTGACTCGGTAAAAAAGATCTCTCTTGACGTTTCCTTTGCCGACGTAAATATTATTGGCGGCGCAGAAGAAAATAAGCTTGAATTGATAAATTATTCCCATTCGGGCTTTCAGCTTGCAACCAGCGCATCAACTCTGTCCGTGAAGGAAAAGGGCGGTGCGGGCGCCTTTGGTATCTTTTCGGGATTCAGCTTCAAAGGACTGCGCAATATGATCTACGGCGTGAATTTCATCGGAAAAGACAGAACGGTCAACGTGTATCTGACCGATGACAGCGTAATAAAGCTTCTTGACGGAAAGGTATACAGCGGAAACGTTAAGATCAACGATCTCAAAACGCCCACAGACGTTAAGTTTGATATTGAATACGGCTCGCTAAAAGCAAGCGGTATCAAAGGTGCTACATCTCTTGATGTGAGTATAAAAGAGGGCAACGCCGATGTTGAAAAATCGTCCCTTGCCGAACTGAAAGCCAGACTCGACATGGGATATCTGAATCTTGACAAGGTTGAGACCGTGGACATAGATACCGATATAAAGAAAGGCTATTTCAAGTACGTTATCGGTGATTACGACTTGGACAGCGCAGTTCTGACCCTGAAAAGCGAAGCGGGAAAAGTGAGATATCTTGATGACATCTACGAAAGCGGAAGCTTTTCCCAAGGTATGCAGTACGTCGGAACTTCCGTAACCCAGATAATTATAGACGTTTCTGTTGCTGACGGGAATATTATGATAACAAAGCAGTGATTCTGTCATAAATTAAAAGGAGGTGAGAATTTTGACTTTAAAGATCGGAAGAATTTTGGGCGTGCTTTGCGCTGCTTTTATGATCTCCGCGGCTCTTGCATTGAATATTTTCGGCGAGACGTTTAATTCAAACATTTTCACCGCCGAGCAGAAAAATACCTTTGGGGATTTTCGCGGTAAAAGTGTTGAGACTACGGCAAATCTCAATTGGCAGACTAAAAACGGGAACAAAATAACAAAAACCACCGTAAAAAATCTTCCGTCTTATCTTCTGACGGTCAATGCAGCAAATGATGGTAGGGAAAAAGCTGCTTTTATATCGTCGCCAAAGGAAGCTCTTGATATGTCCCGTATCGGACAGCTGTACTTTGTGGTTCAGTATGCTGCAGATGAAAAGGTTGAATACACCGTAAAACTGACCCTGGGAGACGGCGCGGATCAGCTTGTCTGTACGGCGCCCTTAAAGGGAAATTCGCGCCAGCTTGTGTCATTTGAGATCGGATTTTTCTCATTTGACCGCAAGATAAATGAGCTTTCTCTTGAGTTTTTTTCAGAAAGCAGCGGAGGAAAGATCTCAATATCGGGACCTTATTACATAGAGATTGACAGAACTTATGCACAAGATTTCAGCCTCGGCGATATCGTACTGTCCCCCGATTCGACTTACACCGATGAAGGATTTTTCATTGTCGACAGCACGCAAAAAACAGGCTTTTCGGGCAGGTTTTTGCGTACTGCGCAAAGCAAGGTGAATCATCTGCGTCTGTTTATTACCACGGGCAATGTGGGGGGGACGCTTGAGATCAGATATAGCTATTTGAATGAATCAAGCGGAAGTCTGAACACAAAATCCGTAAACGTAGCGCTTGAAAACGCCTCTGAAAATAATTCGTATATCGTTCCGCTTGAAAATTCGGAAAAGATAGTTTCGCTTGCTTTTCTGTTTGACGTTGCCAGATCGGGCGGCATTACAGTTCACGGAATCGAAGCGGTCGAAATATACCCATCTTCATCACAAAAGCGTTATGGAGAAATTTCTCAATGTTCTTACAACGCAGGTGAGGGCACTCTTACGGTAAAGGGGAAAATATTTCACGATTTTCTTATAAAGCATACTTCATACACGCTTTATCTGTACCGACTTGAAATATCCGAAACCCTGCAAAATGCCATGGAATCGGGCAAAAAGCCCGTGGCGAGTGCCAAGATGTCATCTGAATTTAAAATGACCTACAATGCAGGTAGACAAGACAAGCTTTCGGCGCTTTCATTGTACACCGTCGTAGCGTCTGACGGAGAAGATTGCGTTGAAATTCTTCCCCCTTTTCACGTAGATAAAAATCCCGACAGTACCGAATCGGATAAATCCCGCATAAAAGGATTTTGCGGAGACAACGTATCATGCTTTGCGGGCATGGGCGTTGGCGTGTCTATCGTTGACGTTTATCTTGATCGTCTGTTTTCCGAGAAAAAAAGCGGATACATCTATTCGCTCGGAAGCACTCACGTGTATTTTGATTCGGGCTACATTCACGCGCTTGATAAGCAGGTGAAAAATCTTTGCGTTGCAGGTTGCTCCGTGTACCTCCGACTTCTTATAGGAGAAAACGGGGCAGAGCTTCCTTTTGCTTCAAAAGCGGAAGATGATGTTCAATATTTTGCGATAGATGTTGCAAATGAAGCGGCAAAGATGAGCTTGTTTGCCGCAGTAGATTTTCTGACGGGAAGATATTCCGATCATACAATCGGACACATTAATGGATACATTATAGGAAGATCAGCTGATCTGACACGCCAATACCACTCGATTTCGGACCTTGCCGATCAGGTTGCCTTGACAATGGAAACTGTTGCGCTTTCTGCCGCGATTTCTATGGCTGATTCAAGGATAATTGTCCCGATTTCGATAGATGAAACTGTTATTTCCGACTATGATCCGGAGCTTTTCCTCACATCGCTGTGCAATCGTTTGCACGAGAATGGCGGATTGGATTTTTCGGTAATGCTTGAAAGCTCGCAGACCTATTTTCCCTCGGATAATTGGACGGAATTTGATGATCGCCTGTCCCATATAGAAAGAATGATGAGCAAGCTTTCGGCAGTTTACAAATCGATGAGAAATAAATATATCTATTCGTGGACGCCCTATCCTGCAGAGTCCGAAGATCGGCTCAAGGCTGCTTACGTATACCTGTATATGAGTCTGCTGGCCTCTGAAAATTGCGAGACCTTTCTGCTATCCACGAACAGAACGCAGGATTCGGAGCTCGTTCAACTTGTTAAATATATTGATACTGAAAAAATCAAAAACGAAGGGCTGTCGGATTTTGTTCTTGACACGCTTGGCGTCGAAAAATGGGATGAATTGGCAGAGGTATTTTACGGGACGAAAATTCCCGTCAGAACATATGGTGAAACGTCAAATGACGGAGACGTTTCGGCGTCGGGAAGATACAGTCTTTTTGATTTTTCTTCCTCCTTCAGCACACTTGGTTGGTTTGCGGGTGATGGCTGTCTGACACTTTCCATGACAATGGATTCGGGTAAAAAGTACCTTTGTGCATCCATGGAAAATTATGACGGACATTCCGAACTGGCATATCATTTTGACTATCCCGAGAATCTTTCCATGGCACCGTGTATTGCCATCGATTTTTCTGTCGGATCGGCAGAGACGGAGAAATATTCCGTCATAATAACCGTGAGAAGCGGAAATAACGTTCTTGAAGCCTCGGATATTTTTACGGGCGGTATAAAAAACAGGTTTACAGTTGATATAAGTTCTGTGGCTGAAACCATAGATTCTGTAAGCATCTGCGTAAGCGCTCTTGAGGGCGTGAGCGACAACTATGATTTCAGGATGTCGAGCGTGTCTGTTTTGAGCGAAAATATGACCGATAAAGAACTGTCAGAGTCGATAGAAAAGGCAAGGGCGCAAGCGGGACACCATGCGAACATTTCTACAGGCGAGAATGAGAAAACTCCCGATTACGAGTTTGTGATCGTCCTTGTGGGAATCCTGGCGGTGTGCGTTGTGGTCGTTGGAATCTACGACAGAAATAAAGAAAAATAAAAATTTATTTTTAAAAATCAGCCGCCACGCAAAGCGTGACGGCTGTGTTTTTATCTTTTTGGGAACGCGGGGTTGTACTGATAATAATTTTTTGAATCCAGCTTATCGCGTACCATTCCGAGAGCTTCGCCGAATCTCTGGAAGTGTACGATCTCGCGCTGGCGCAGGAAGCGGATGGGGTCGATTACGTCGGGGTCGTCAACAAGCTTTAAGATGTTGTCGTAGGTTGTGCGCGCCTTTTGCTCTGCGCCCATATCCTCGAACAGATCGGTTATGGGGTCGCCCTTTGATTGCATGAAAGCGGCGGTGTAGGGAACGCCTGCAGCCGCCTGGGGGTATACTCCCACGGTGTGGTCTACGAAGTAGTCGCCAAAGCCCTGAGCCTTGATCTCCTCTACCGACAGATTGGCTGTCAGCTGGCGTACGATCGCGCCGATGATCTCCAGGTGGGCGAGTTCTTCCGTTCCAATGTCGGTGAGCAGACCCGCGACTCTGGGGTCGGGCATGGAAAATCGCTGGGACAGATAGCGCAGGGACGCGCCAAGCTCTCCGTCGGGACCGCCGTACTGAGAGATTATGACTTTTGCGGCTCTCGCGTCGGGGTTCTTTATCTTAACGGGATATTGAAGTCTCTTTTCGTATTCCCACATATCAGCAGTCTCCTTCCCATGGCATAGGACCCTCGTTCCAGGTCCAGCAGTTTCCGGTGCCCGGCTTATATGCTCTGACGGGTCCGAATTTTGCGGTATATTCTTCGATCAATCCTGCGCGGTGAGCGCAATGGTGCTCTATCATCTGGCGCGCCTCGTTACAATGGGGGTGAGTGTCAAGATAAAGCCTCAGCTCGTCGATGGTAAAGCTGATCTTGCTTATCTCATCAAGCGCCGCTCTTCTTGCTCTTGCGTCGTTTGTCAGCATCTTGTTCTTCCTCCTGTGTAGGGAAGGTTGAGGTCGGCAAACAGCGTGCCGTTTTTCCATGTGTCGCAGGGATTATAAAGGTTTACAAATGGCTGACTTTTAACGTAAGCCATTGCAAGTACCATGTTAGGGCAGTCGGGTCTTGTGGGGACTTCCTGCCGAGGTTGTGGCGAGACGTTATATCTGCCGCAGGAGCATCCCTGGGGTGCAGAATAACGTCTTCTCATATTTTCTTGCATTCCGTTTCTCCTTTCCGATACGCTTGGCGTATCATTATATTTTATGTCGGAAAGAGAAGAACCGTGAAAAGAGCCCCCCGCTTCGGTTATCCCGAAGCAGGGGGCTTCAACGTCAAGAAATTTATTAAAATACTTACCCGATCAGGGCTTCTCCGAAAATGATTTTTTGTGGAAGGACTTCTTTTATTTTCTCGGAATGTCTCCTACGCCGTTAAGGATGATCGAGGGGACAAATGGGAAATTCTTGATATCCTCGTTCTTGGTGATGCCGCTGAGCACCAGCACGGTCATAAGGTTTGACTCGATACCCGTGATAATGTCGGTGTCCATGCGGTCGCCGATCATGGCGGTGTCGGCGCTGTGATGCCCGAGAACCTTCATGGCGTGGCGAAGCATGAGAGGATTGGGCTTGCCCAAGAAGTAAGCCTTTTTACCCGTTGCCAGCTCAATAGGAGATATGAGTGCGCCTGTTGCGGGCATTACTCCGTGCTCGGTAGGACCTGTAATGTCGGGATTCGTGCCGATGAGCTTTGCACCGCGGTTTACCATTTGAATAGCCTTTTCGATCTTCTCGAAATTGTAGGTTCTCGTCTCGCCTACGATAACGTAATCGGGGTTTACGTCGTTCATGTAGATACCCTCGTTGTAAAGAGCGTTTACAAGTCCCGCCTCACCGATAACGTAAGCACTGCAGCCGGGCTTCTGATTCTTTACGAACTCGGCAGTTGACTGACCGCTGGTGTAAAAATGCTCGGGGGAAACGTCAAGACCCATGCGGGAGAGCTTATGGCTAAGCTCGGTCGGGGTGCGCTCGGAGCTGTTGGTAAGGAACAGAAATTCCTTTTTTTCTGCAACGAGCCACGCGATAAAATCGTGAACGCCGTCAAGTACCTTGTTTCCGTGATAGACCACGCCGTCCATATCGCATATAAAAGCCTTTTTGCTTCTGAGTATATCAAGCTTTTTGCTGTTCATTTTTGTCAAATTCCTTTCGAGGATTTATTTTGCGTTTTTCTCAATTGCCTCCCACAGACCGTTGATGTAGCAAGCGCCCATGGCACGATCGTACAGACCGTAACCGGGCATGCAGACTTCATCCCAGAGAGTTCTTCCGTGGTCGGGACGGATAGGACCGTCAAATCCCACGTCGTGGAGCGCTTTGACTATTTCGTACATATCAAAGGAGCCGTCAGCTGACAGGTGAGCTGCCTCTTCAAATACTCCGGGTGCGTAGTGGTGGAGATTTCTCACGTGCGCAAAATGAATTCTGCCGGGAAGTGATCGAATGATGTCGGGCAGGTCGTTTGAAAGGGAAGTGCCAAGGGATCCCGTGCATAGTGTGATACCATTGTGGGGATTATCAACAGCCTGCATAAGCTTGAGCACGTTTTCCTTGCAAGTCATGATTCTGGGCAAGTTGAAAACGGGCCATGCGGGATCGTCGGGGTGGATAGCCATGTTGATGTCATATTTGTCGCATACGGGCATGATAGCTTTCAGGAAATACACCAGATTGTCAAACAGCTTTTCAGCCGTTACGTCCTTGTAAGCCTCGAAAAGCTCTTTGACGTGAGCAAGTCTTTCGGGCTCCCATCCGGGCATTACGAAGCCGTTGGAGTTTGCGTCGGTGTTGTCAAAGAAGATCTGGGGGTCAATGGTGTCGACAACGGACTGGTCGTACGCAAGAACGGTAGAGCCGTCGGAACGAGCTTTAGCAAGATCCGTTCTGGTCCAGTCAAAAACAGGCATGAAGTTGTAGCAGACCATGTGAATGTCCGCTTTGCCCAGATTTTCAAGTGTCTGAATGTAATTTTCGATATACTTGTCCCGTGTGGGCAGACCGATCTTGATATCGTCGTGAATATTAACGCTTTCAATACCGCTGATCTCAAGTCCTGCGTCGTTAACTTCCTTTTTGAGAGCGGATATTGCCTCGGGTGACCAAACCTGTCCGGGCTTTGTGTCGTAAAGTGTTGTGATAACTCCCTTGACACCGGGAATTTGTCTGATATGGCTCAGCTTGACGGAATCGTGACCCGTGCCGAACCAGCGAAGTGTCATTTTCATGTTTTTCCTCCTCTTTAGCTTGAAATATCTTCATCAAGTACATTATACAATATATTTTTCTCTTTTTCAATTGCATTTTTGATATTTTCAACCGGTTTTTTGATTTTTTATATTGTATATATATCTTTTTTTGAAAAAGTATGTAAATTTGCAAATTTACTATTTACAAAATGGGAATTTTAAGGTAAAATAGAGTGAAGAATTTTCATTGTGACTCGGAGGACGAAATGGCTACACCAAAATATAAGAGAATACTTCTCAAGCTGTCGGGCGAAGCACTCGCCGCAGGCTCGGACGGTATTCTCAATCACGATTTCGTGGCAGAGGTCGCTGCGACTGTAAAGGAATGTCACGACGAGGGCGCTCAGATCGCTGTAATCGTCGGAGCAGGAAACATCTGGAGAGGCAGACAGGGAACCGATATGGACCGTGTCCGCGCAGACCAAATGGGAATGCTTGCCACCACTATCAATGCACTTGCCTTGCAGGATGCTTTTGAGCACGCGGGACTTGAAGCTGTGGTAATGACGGCGGTTGAAATGAACGTTTTTGCAGACCAGTACACAGCAAGAGGCGCCGACGCGGCGTTAAACGCGGGTAAGGTCGTTATCTTTGGCGGTGGCTTAGGAAGTCCTTTCTTCTCAACCGACACGGCGGCTGTGCTCCGTGCCGCAGAGATAAATGCGGACATTATTCTTATGGCAAAGAACGTGGACGGCATTTATTCCGCGGACCCTGCAAAGGATCCGACGGCTGTACGCTACGACGAGATCACGTACAAGGAGATCTTGGAAAAGGAACTCAAAGCGCTCGATATGACCGCTACCACATTCTGCATGGAGAACAACATCAGTCTTTACGCTTTTGCGCTCAAAGACCCCAAGAATATTCACCGCGTTATCATGGGTGAAAACGTTGGAACAGTAATTCACAATTAAAATAGAAAGTTGAGGAACTATCATGAAATACGATATTAAAGCTCTTGAAGCAAAGATGAAGAAGTCCACCGAGTCTCTTGAATATAACCTTGCGTCCATTCGCGCAAGCCAAGCAAACGCAAGAGTTCTTGACAGAGTTTCCTTTGAGTATTACGGCTCCATGACGCCTGTTGCGCAGATGGCAGACGTAAGAGTTGCAGACGCAAGAACCCTCACTATCAAGCCCTATGACAAGCAGACACTCAAGGCTATAGAGAAGGCTATTCTTACATCAGACATTGGAATTACTCCCAGCAATGACGGTGAGACTATCCGTCTTATCTTTCCTCAGCTTACCGAGGAGCGCAGAAAGGATCTTGCAAAGCAGATACAGAAGATGGCTGAGGAGTGCAAGGTGGCTATCCGTAACATTCGCCGCGATGCAAACGACGAGTGCAAGAACCTCAAAAAGGACGGAGCGATGACCGAGGACGAGCAGAAGTCGTCCGAAAAGGAGATTCAGGACGTTACAGATAAGTATACAAAGCTGGCCGACACTATTTCCGCTGCAAAACAGAAAGAGGTTATGTCGATCTGAGCGGCATTTTAGTTTGATGGGGAGCCGAAGTCGGCTCCTCATTTAACGATAAAGAACGTGAAAGGAAGCCTTCGGGCGTTTTGTTTTTATGAGCAATACCGAGATCAAGGTGGACGAGCGCTTGCGCCATATCGCCTTTATTATGGACGGAAACGGCCGTTGGGCGACAAAGCGGCTTATGCCCCGCGAATACGGTCATAAGGTGGGTGCCGAGAATTTTCGGCGCGTAGTTGGGTACTGTAATGATATGGGCATCAAGTGCGTCACCGTCTACGCGTTTTCTACCGAAAATTGGGGACGCCCCCGAAAAGAGGTCGATTCCATAATGGAGCTTCTTTCAAAATATCTCGACCAATGTGTGGACGAGATGGAGATAAATAAGATAAAATACAATTTTCTGGGTGACATGAGCGTTCTTACTCCTGAACTTCAGGAGAAGGTTTCAAAGGTCGAGGAGCTTTCGAAAAACTACGAATTGAATTTGAATATTGCGCTGAACTACGGCTCCCGCGCTGAGCTTGTTCATGCTTACAATAGACTGGCAGAGCAGGGAAAGAAAGAAATAACAGAGGCGGATATTTCCGCAAATCTCTATACTGCCCACTGCCCCGATCCCGATATTATCGTCCGCACGGGCGGCGACCTGCGGCTTTCAAATTTCCTTCTCTGGCAGGCGCAGTACAGCGAGTTTTATTTTACCGACGTGCTTTGGCCCGACCTTTCAAGAGAGGACGTTGAAGCGATCGTTGTGGAGTTTTACGAAAAAAGAAAAAGAAGATACGGAAAAGTATAAGAAAGGACATTTTCAAAGAAATGGTTAAAAGAATAATAACCGCCGTTGTCGCGGTCGCGCTTTTTATTCCTGTGCTTTATTTCTCGGATACCTATGTTTTTCCCGCCGCTATGGCTGTTCTTTCAACGATAGCTGCGTTTGAAATGCTCAAATGCTTGGGTACTTTACAGAATTGGGCGTTTTCTATTCCTCAGATCGTGATTTCGGCTGCGCTGCCTTTCCTTATGAGGCTTGGAAGCGAAGACGCGGTGTATATCCGCTCGGCTATTTTCATTCACTTCGTTTACGCTATCTATCTCATGGCTTTCGCGGTCATGTCAAAGGGAACGATCAAGCTTGAACAGGTTGCGGAGGCATTTTTTTGTTGCCTGTACGTAAATACGGGATTTTCCTCTCTTATACTTCTCCGCGATGCGCCCCAAGGTAAGTATATCTTCCTTTTGGCGTTCCTCGGTCCCTGGATATCCGACTCCTTTGCTTATTTCTTCGGACGAGCATTCGGACGTCACAAGCTTATCCCCGAGGTATCCCCCAAAAAGACCGTTGAGGGTTGCGTGGCAGGAATCCTTTTCTGCGCACTTTCATATATGGTCTACGCGCTCCTGCTTGAAAAATTCGGACTTGCTGAACTTAACGTGGTAGCGCTTACCGTGTTTGGACTTGTTGTATCGGTGGTCTCTCAGGTTGGCGATCTTTCCGCATCATTTATCAAGCGCGAGTACGGAATCAAGGACTACGGAAATCTTTTCGCCGGACACGGCGGTGTTCTTGACCGCTTTGATTCGGTTCTTCCCGTTGCTACTATCCTTATGATACTCATTTATTGCTACGATATCTCAAAGGTTGTAATATGAAAGAAAAGAAATCTCTTTTGATCCTCGGCTCAACAGGCTCGGTGGGCGAGCAGGCGGTGGACGTTGCCATAAAAGAAAATATCCCTGTTAATGCTATCTGCGCCAACCGCTCGTGGAAACGAGTGGAGGAGCAGGTGAGACTTTTGAAGTGCCCCGCCGTTGCCATGAGTGACGAAGATGCGGCAGCAGAGCTTAAAATAAGACTTGCCGACACGGATACCCGCGTATTTGCGGGAAACGACGGAATTGAAGAAATGATATATGAGAGCAACGGCGAGGTTGCTCTCAACTCTGTAACGGGCGAGGCGGGACTTATGCCCACAATCGCATCTATCAAAAGCGGAAAAAAGCTTGCACTTGCGAACAAAGAGTCGCTTGTAGTGGCGGGTGACATCGTAATGGCGCTTGCAAAAGAGCACAAGACCGAAATTTTGCCCGTTGACAGCGAGCATTGCGCCATATACCATTGCTTGCGCGTGGGGGATAAAAAGGACGTTAAAAAGCTTATTCTGACAGCATCGGGCGGTCCTTTTTTCGGAAAGAAAAGGGCCGAGCTTGAAATGATCCGTCCCTCCGACGCATTAGCACACCCCACTTGGAACATGGGCGCAAAAATAACTATTGATAGTGCAACGCTTATGAACAAGGGCTTTGAAGTTATTGAGGCGGCGCATCTTTTCGGCGTTGAAGCCGAGCGTATAGACGTGCTTGTCCACCGTGAGAGTATAATTCATTCAATGGTGGAATATATTGATAACAGTATAATTGCCCAGCTCAGCGTACCGGATATGCGGCTTTGCGTGCAGTATGCGCTGTCCGCGCCCCGAAAAAATCCTGCGGTCATAGACGAGCTTGATCTGACTGAAATTGCTCAGCTCACCTTCAAGCGCCCCGATACTGACACGTTCGTTCTGCTCAAAACGGCAATGCATGCCATGAGATTGGGGGGTGCCGTCCCCGCGGTGCTTAACGCTGCAAATGAGGTGGCGGTAGCCGCATTTTTGAAAGAAAAGATAGGTTTCACCGATATTTTTGATTCTGTCACACAGGTTGTCTCCGATATGTCGGACAAAGCAAGTGTTCATACGCTTGACGGTATAATCGAGGCTGACCGTGAGGCGCGACGCTACACGGAAAAGATTCTTTTTGCGAAAGGATGATCTGAAATTTTTAAGATATTGTATATTCTTCTTGCGTTGCTTGTTTTCGGCTTTATGATCTTTATTCACGAGCTGGGACATTTTACCTGCGCGAGAATTTTCGGTGTTTCTGTCAAGGAATTTTCCATTGGCATGGGACCGAAGATATTTAAGAGAGTTTCAAAGAAATCGGGCACTTCCTATGCTCTCGGCATTTTTCCTATTGGCGGCTATGTTAGTATGGTGGGCGAGGACGAGGATTCGGACGATGAAAATGCTTTTTTCCGCAAGCCGGTCTGGCAAAGACTGATAATCACGGTAGCGGGTGCGGTCATGAATATCCTGACGGGTATTATTGTCATGTTCCTCATCGTTTTTATCACTAAAAGTCTGGCGTCCACCACGATCTACGATTTCAGCGAGGGCGCCGTAAGCTCTCAAACGGGACTTATGGAGGGTGATCGGATAGTTGAGGTCAACGGATATCCCGTCCACACGGGAAACGAGCTTGTATACGAGATAATGCACGCCGAAAGCGAAGCCTATGAACTTGAACTGAACGGCGAAAAGGTTAGCGTTGTAAACGTTGATCTTACGGTTGTGCGCGACGGTGAAAAGGTTGAGCTTAATGACGTTGCGTTCAAAGCGGCACAAGAGCAGGGCGTCACTATCGGTAATTACGATTTTATCGTTTACGGTGAGCGCGCTACCTTCCCGAATCTGCTTAAACACGCCTTTTTCCGCTCAATATCTACGGTCAAGATGATCTGGGACTCTATTGTTGACCTGATTTCGGGTCGGTTCGGCATTGAAGCTGTGTCCGGACCCGTTGGTGTTACGGGCGCTATCGGTCAGGCGGCGTCGGCGGGAGCACTGAATTTCTTTAACATTTTTGTGATAATCTCAATGAATCTGGGTGTTGTAAACCTGCTTCCTTTGCCTGCACTTGACGGCGGCAGAATAGTCTTTCTTTTGATTGAGGCAATCCGCCGCAAACCCTTAAAACCCGAAGTGGAAAACATGATCCACGGTGCGGGACTTCTGCTTCTTTTTGGATTTATGATATTTATTTCTATAAAAGACGTAATAGGACTGTTTTAAATTATGAATTATAATGAGATAAGAAAAAACAAGAACGAAGTAAAGATCGGTAAAATTGCCATTGGCGGAAAGAATAAAATCGCTATTCAGTCAATGACTAACACGGACACCCGTGATTTTGATGCGACACTTGCTCAGATAAGTGCGCTTCAAGATGCGGGATGCGACGTTGTGAGAATCACTGTTCCTGATCTTGAAGCGGCAGAGACTGTCCGCCGACTCAAAGAAAAAGACCTTTACATTCCCATAGTTGCGGATATTCATTTTGATTATAAGGTGGCGCTGAAATGCGCCGAATACGGCATAGACAAAATACGCATCAACCCCGGAAACATCGGAGATGACGACAGGGTCAGACAGGTGGCGCTATATTGCAAAGAACGCCGTATTCCTATCAGAATCGGCGTAAATTCAGGCTCTCTTGAAAGGCATATTTTAGCGAAGTTCGGCGGTCCAACTCCCGAAGCTCTGGCAGAAAGCGCCATGTATCATGCATCTTTGCTTGAAAAATATGAGTTCAATGATATAGTCATATCTATCAAGGCTTCGACTGTCCCCGACATGATAAAAGCAAACCGTATTGTAAGTGAAATGTGCACGTATCCGCTCCATGTAGGTGTGACCGAGGCGGGTAACGCCGAACGCGGGCTTGTAAAAAGCGCTGTCGGCATCGGATCACTTCTTTGCGACGGTATTGGTGAGACGCTGCGCGTGTCTCTTACCGCTGATCCGATAGAGGAGATCGGGGCTGCGAAGAAAATTCTTTCCGCCGTCGGCATCGAGGGTCAGAGCGGGTTGAACGTAGTAAGCTGTCCCACCTGCGGCAGAACGAAAATAGATCTGATAGACCTTTCCCGTCGATTCGAGGATGCGGTAAAAGCTGAAAGGCTTTCGGACGTTCCTTTGAAAGTGGCGCTTATGGGCTGTGTTGTAAACGGCCCCGGCGAGGCACGTGAGGCTGACATTGGTATTGCGGGCGGCATTGGTGAGGCGGTACTTATTTCAAAGGGCGAGATAATCGGAAAGATTCCCGAGGGTGAGATAGTTTCAACTCTTATTTCAGAGATCAAAAAGAGAAAATAAAGAGGATTTTAAAAGGAGGAGAAAATGGCAGGAAAAACACTGATCGAAATACTTAAAAGATACGAGCCGGACGAGCGTACATCCCGCCTTCTTCTCTCGGCTCAGGAGACCGTCGTCAGAGCAAATAAGGACTCAAAGCTTCTTGAAATTCAGGCAAGGTTTCCTAAGATAATAGATAAAAAAACTCTCTACCGTATAGAAGACGAGATCCGCGAGGCTTATCAGCTCAACGTGGTCAGAATTTTGCCCAAATACGACAGTGAGCTGTTTTCTTACGGGTATATTTCCGATATTCTCATTGAGACCGAGCGAATAGGCACCGTTGCCCGCGGTTTCTTTGATGATTACGAAATAGCGCTTGAAGGAAAAGAGATAAAGATCAGTATTCCAATGCACCAGAACGGCGTTGACTTCATGTACGATGCTAAAACGCCCACAGTTATAGAAAATATAATCCGAGCAGAATTCGGTACGAGTTATCACGTCACTATTGAGCGACGCGAGGCATCTAACTATTACGACCCCGTAGAAAAGCGTCTCAAGGAAATAGATCAGCGCATCAAGAGCTTTTCCCGCGGAGGCTCTGAATCGGCACCTGTTGTTGAAAATATTGACGGTGAGACCGTCGTATTCACAAAGACGGACACGCTATATAAAAATATTGACCCCAATCCAAGAATAGACGGGGATACGGTGAGAATAGGTATCTCTGCCTTTAATATTTCCGAGTCCGAGGCGGTATTTGGAGACGCATTTGATATAAAGCCTGTGGGTATCGGGCAGATAAAGATGCCAATGGATTCGGCGACGGTAGTTGGTAACGTTTTTAATTTTTCCAGCGAAACCACGCGAAACAGTCAGGATCACTATAACATAATCTTTGGAATTTTCGACGGTTACACGTCAATTGACGTAATTTATCTCAACGCTTCCGAGGAACTAAATAAGAAGATCGAAAAGCTCTTCAAAAAGGGTGGTACTTACGCTATCCGCGGACGAGTAAAACCCGGTCAGGGCATGCCTTTTATGGGATACAAATCAAAGGAAGCCCCCGTTTCCGACCTTGTTATAGAGCTTGACGGTGCCAAGAAGATCAAGGAGATAAAGAGAGCGGACAATGCGCCCCAAAAGCGCGTTGAACTTCACTTGCATACCAATATGTCCACAATGGACGCCATAGCATCCGCCAAGGACGTGATAAAGACCGCAAAGCGTATGGGACACCCGGCTGTGGCTATCACAGACCACGGAAACGTTCAGGCATTCCCCGACGCTATGCTTTGCTCGGAAGACGAGGGCATGAAGGTCATCTATGGTCTCGAAGCCTATTTTGTAAACGATGAAAAAGGTGGCTTAGGCTGTGACTTTGATGGGGCACTTACAGACGAAATAGTTGTTTTCGATATTGAAACCACGGGTCTTTCCGTCCACAACTGCGGCATTACCGAAATAGGTGCCGTAAAGATAAAAGGCGGGGAGGTTATTGATAAATTTAACACCTTTGTAAACCCCGAACGCCCGATTCCTCGGGACGTGGCAGACCTCACGGGGATTACCGACGATATGGTGGCAGACGCGCCAAAGGTAAAAGAAGCTCTTGAAAGCTTCTTTGCATTTACGGGCAACTGCTTGCTTATCGCCCACAACGCAAGCTTTGATACGGGCTTTATCCGTCACTACGCGGCGTTGTCCGGACTTGATTTTTCAAATCCGTACGTTGATACCGTGGCAATCTCCCGCTTTCTCAACGGAGAGCTGAAAAATCACAAGCTTGATACCTTGGCTGAATACTTTCATTTGGGTGATTTTAACCATCACAGAGCCTGTGACGACGCGGAAATGCTGGCACATATATATTTTGCTATGTGCGAGAAGATGAAGAAGTTCGACCTTACCACTTTCCCACAGCTTAATCGGGAAATGACGGGAAACGTCGATCCTTTGAAGCTTCCGTCGTACCACCAGATAATTCTTGTGAAAAATTCAGTAGGCTTAAAGAACCTTTACAAGCTCATTTCAAAGAGTTATCTGGAGTATTTTAAACGAAATCCCAGAATTCCCAAGAGCGAGCTTGAAAAGCACCGCGAGGGACTTTTAATCGGCTCTGCCTGTGAGTCTGGCGAGCTTTTTCACGCCATACTTGAAAACGCTCCCGAGGACGAAATTGAGGCTATCGTTAACTTTAACGATTATCTTGAAATTCAGCCTATCTGCAACAACCGATTCCTCGTTGCAGAGGGACGTGTTAAGGACGACGAAGGCTTGCGTGAGCTGAATCGAAAGATAGTTGAGCTGGGCGACAAGTACGGTAAACCCGTAGTTGCCACCTGCGACGCGCATTTTATCAATAAAGAAGATGAGATCGGACGAAAGATTCTCCTTTCCTCTCTTAAATTCAAGGATGCGAACAGGGATGTAGGGCTTTATTTCCGTACTACCGAAGAAATGCTTGAGGAATTCGCTTATTTGGGCGAAGAAAAGGCGTTTGAGGTGGTCGTAACCAACACAAACAAGATAAACGACATGATCGAACAGGTCCGTCCCATACCCAAGGGCTCGTACACACCTAAAATGGAAGGTGCGGAAGAAGATCTTCAAAGAATGTGCTGGGAAAGAGCAAAGAAGCTTTACGGCGACCCGCTTCCCGAAATCGTAAGCGCGAGACTTGAAAAAGAGCTGACATCTATTATTAACAACGGCTTTGCGGTTCTATATATGATTGCCCAAAAGCTGGTTTGGTACAGTGAAAGCCAAGGATATCTGGTAGGCTCGCGAGGCTCGGTCGGTTCGTCTTTCGTCGCTAACATGGCGGGCATCTCCGAAGTGAACTCTTTACCGCCTCACTATTATTGTCCCAAGTGCCAGTATTCTCAATTCTTCACCGACGGAAGCGTAGGCTCGGGCTTTGACTTGCCCGATGCAAACTGCCCTGAGTGCGGAGCTAAGCTGGTGGGCGACGGTCACGACATTCCTTTTGAGACCTTCCTTGGATTTTACGGCGATAAATCACCCGATATCGACCTTAATTTCTCGGGTGAGGTGCAGGGAAGAGTACATAAGTACACCGAGGAGCTTTTCGGCAAGGAAAACGTTTTCCGCGCGGGAACTCTCGGTACTCTTGCGGATAAGACCGCATACGGCTACGTTGCAAAATACCTTGAGGAAAACAAGCTGAAAATGGGGCTTTCCGAGGTAAACCACATGATAAGCACGATAGTCGGAGTAAAGAAGACCACGGGACAGCACCCCGGCGGTATCATCGTTGTTCCCAAAGAGTATTCTATTTACGACTTTACGCCCGTTCAGCACCCTGCCGACGACCCCAATTCCGATATTTTCACTACCCACTACGCATTTTCTTATCTTCACGACACCATTTTGAAGCTTGACGAGCTGGGACACGATGTTCCTACCAAGTACAAGATGATTGAGCGATTCAGCGGAACGAGCGTAATGGACGTTCCTATGAACGACCCCGAGGTCTACAAGCTCTTTGAATCAACCGAGCCTCTGGGTGTTACTCCCGAGGAGATCGGAAGTAAAATCGGAACGCTGGGTTTGCCGGAGTTTGGTACAAAGTTTATTCAGCAGGTTCTTATCGACGCAAAGCCTAAAAACTTTGCGGATCTCCTTCAGATATCGGGTCTGACCCACGGCACTAACGTGTGGCTTGGAAACGCGCAAGACCTTATTAAAAAAGGTATCTGTGACATTTCAAAGGTTATCGGAACGCGAGACGGCATCATGCTTGACCTTATCCGCTACGGCATGGAAAACGCCATGGCGTTCAAGATAATGGAGTCAGTCCGAAAAGGAAAAGGCCTCACACCCGAATGGGAGGAGGCGATGAGAGCGGCAGGCGTTCCCGATTGGTATATTGAGTCTTGTAAGAAGATCAAGTACATGTTCCCAAAGGCCCATGCTGCGGCGTACGTAATGTCAGCTATCCGACTGGCTTGGTACAAGGTCCACATGCCCATTATGTTCTACTGCGCTATGTTTACCGCCGCAGGCGGAGAAGTTGACGCAGAGGTGGTTATGCGCGGCCCTGCGTACGTTAAAATGGTCATAGAGGAGATTGAAAAGAAGGGAAGAGATGCTTCCGCTACCGAAAAGGCGCAGGCAAGCACTCTGCTCCTCTGCCGCGAATGTCAGATGCGCGGGATCAATTTCTTGAATGTTGACGTAAATAAGTCGGATGCCAAGATATTCAAGCCCGAGGACGGCGGAATACGCTTGCCGTTCATTACAATTCCCGGACTTGGTGAAAGCGCTGCGGTGGCTATCGTTGAGGCGAGGGAAAAGGATATTTTTACTTCGATCGAGGATCTGCGTATCCGCGCCAAGGTCTCCCAGGGTCTGGCAGACCTGCTCAAGCGCAACGGCGCAACCGAGGGGCTAAACGACACAGACCAGCTTTCATTCTTTTAAAATAAGAAAAGCGATGCACGAACTGTGCATCGCTTTTTGAATTTATTTTACAATTGTATAATAGGGAACGATCCGTGAGCCTGTCAGATAGATAGAAATGATATCTTCTGCCTTGACACCGGCGTCTGCTAAGTCCTTTGCTCCGTACTGGCTGAGACCTACGCCATGTCCCCAGCCCTTACCTGCAAAGATAAAGTTACCTTGTGATGATGCGGTGATAGTCTCTGTGACTTTGTCAAGATAAGTGGTTATCTTGACGTTTTCATATTCGGAAACTACCATGTATCTGTTGCCAATTATCGGGGTCGTGATATTTACAGAATTATCGGAATCAGATCCGTCATCTGTAGTTTCATCTTCCCCGCTACTGTCGTCGGGCTTTGCGGTATTGGGATCGTAAACGTATCCCTTGAGAGTGGGCACCTGAGTCTTGAATTCAACTGCTTCTTCTGTGCCTTCTGCCGTTGCAACGTATCCGCTCATGGTTACCTTTCGTCCTGTTGAAGTAAGAACGTAGGTCACCTGATAATTTTCTTCTGAGGTAAGACCGTCTGCGGTAAGGATATTCATATCGGGAACGAGCACGGGGTCTTCGGATATGTAGCCTGTCATAGGCACGTAACCGGGCTCGGTAACTTCGGGTTCGGGTGTATCCTCGATATACTTAGCCTCCGCTTTTACGGAAACTACGTTGTCGTAGGTAAATTCGAGAGTTCCCTTACCAACCACGAAGTTGGCAGAATTCAGATAAGACGAAAGGACGGTGCGGATAATATCCGAGCGCTTTAATGTGACGGATTTTCCGTTCGTGTCAGTGAAGGTCATGGTATAAACGTAACCCGAGCCGTCATCTGCTGTTGTGTGGGTGATCGATTCGATTGACCCCGATACCTCGGTATACCCTTTTCTGCGAAGGGTGTCGCACAGCTCTTTGCCGCTTACCTGTGAGCGCCAGATGCCATTGTTATACTCTGAATATCTCTCCCAGGGAGTTGCAACTGTTGTAAGGTATCCTCTTTCACTGCCCCATACGTACTGGCTGGAAACGGTAGCTCCGCCCACGCTTGAGGAATAGTAAGATCCGCATATTTCACCGTTATAGCTAATGACCATACCCTCGGTTGATTTTACAGCCTCTTTTACCGCGTCGTTTACGCGCACGTGTCCTCTGTAAACCTGGTCGGACGCTGTGCAAACGAGGTCGCAGCCGTAGGTCGCAAAGCGCTTGTTATAATTTGAAAGAGCATAGGAGCGTGCCGCCAGAGCAAACGTGCGAAGAACCTCTATGTGCCAGGAATTGCTTATTTCATAGGGAATAACGCCTTCAACGTAGCTTTCAAGATCGAGCAGATTTATAAGCTTTACGCCATTGACGCTGTCCGAATACTGAGGGATGAAGCACATAACTCCACCGTAAAGATTGTCAGCAGGGGTCTGTATGTACGAAACGAAGTTGTCACCCTGGTATGCGGAGAAGCCGATGTTTGCACCTGTGCCGCCCGATTCGTATTCAAAGAGAATTTTGTCGGTCGTGGGATTTACAACGCTTGTGCAGGTCTGCGAGGGAGATACTACCGTTACGGTGAAATCCGTAAAGGAATTTGCGTAGCTGTTGTACGCCGCATTTGCCTCGTCCAGCGTTTTGTAGTTGCCAAGCCGTATACGGTAACTGTCACCGTTAATAGTGGGGATAGCGTACATACCGCTGTCGTTCAAAGAGTTGTTTACAAGCGATACGAGTGCGGAAAGGGAAAGCATATTTCCTGCGCTGTGCGTAAGCTCAAGATGATATCCACCGATGACAGCCGAGCTTGCTTTGTTTGTAAGGCTGTATGTCATTGAAGACTTTGAAAGGTTGCCGTCAAGGGTCGCTGAGGCTATCGTATCTTCGATAACGTAGACGGCATCAAAGGATCGAACGCCCTTTTGGATCTGAGTTTTGCCGACAACAAAGCCGTAAGGTGCTTTTATTTCAAAGCCGACAGTTACACCCGACCCATACATTAAACCGACGGCGATATATGTATCGCCATCGGTTGATGAAAAGTTGTAATCAGAAAGATTATATTCAATTTGTTCAGCCGCAACCTTGCTTACAAGCATAGAGATTGCAAGGGTCGCGCCGCCCAGAAACATGACTATGGCAAGAATCCAGCACATGATCCGGACAAACAGTTTTCTTTTCTTATCCGACAATTTTATAAGCACCTCCTACCATAACATAAGCAGTTCCGCTACCTGTGATTTTTATACCTCTGCCGTCGTTTCCGCGGGGAATGAGAAGGCAATGGTTCTTGGGGACAGCAACACCTGCCTGGAGGTCAACACCTGCGGTCATGTCGCAAAGTCCTTGATTGTCAAAGGGGGAAACGATAACGGCAGAGCCGGAGCGAAGAATGAGCTCGGTGGCTGCCGTGCACTGAAGCTCCTGACCGGGCTTGAGCTCAATAACGGTAAACGCATCAGCCGTTGCGGGCGCGGTGGTTCCGCCCGTGAGGGCGTCGATCTTTTCGTTGATGGGCTTGAGTGCCTCTTCGACGTACTTTGTAAGATAGGACAGCGAAATAATGGGGTCGGACGTGCTGTCGTAAGCCGCGGTTGCAATAACGCTGAGGGCGATAAGTGACGCCAAAGCAACAGAAATTATCAAAATGATTCTTTTTTTCATAATTATTTACCTCTCTCGGGGAAAGATTGGCGACACAGAAATTTCGCCATATACGCATAAATTATAACAAATGTCAAGCGATTTGTCAAATAATTTGTCGAATAATTTTATTTCTGTTCATATTTTTCGGCTTTTTGACGGGAAAATCCTCACTCAAAAGGAGATTTTGTCCTTTGGAGACAGAGAAACGCCGATTGCGGGAATCTTCAGCTTTTTAAAGCCCTTTGAGGGGAATT
Source organism: Eubacteriales bacterium (assembly GCA_045651985.1). GTDB lineage: Bacteria > Bacillota > Clostridia > Oscillospirales > CAG-272 > SIG710. Next base: position 78,162 of record JAZRTK010000024.1, on the reverse strand, counting down.
CCTGCTCGTTTGCCGCCTTTGCGTTGATCAGACGGCTCTTTTTCTTGAGTGAAAATACCGCGACGCCCTGTGCGTTTCTGGTTGTTTTTACGGGGATAAGAGTTGATTTTATTACAAGAGCCTTTTTATCGTCGGAAACAAGTAAAATATCAAAAGGCTCGTCTTCATAGAACACTCCCACGATAGGTGAAACGTCGGAATAAGCATTAATGAGCTTTTTGCGGTTGCCCTTGGTGGCGTATGCCGAAACGGGCACGCGGACTCCCTTGCCGTTTTCAAAAATAAACACAAAATTCTTATTTTCGGGATAGTCGTTCTGGACTTTGACGAAAATAGGCTTTTCATCCTCGTCCATTCCCAACTTTGCGGGAACATAATCACCGAGTGCCGACGCCTTTGTGCATTCAAAATCATTTACACTCGCACGATACACTTGACACTTGTTTGTAAAGAAAACAAGTTCGCTTATATTGTCCGTGTCAATGTCAAAAGCGAGGGAGTCGCCTTCCTTGAATTTCTGCTCATCATTTCCACGCAGGGAGAGCAGGGTGATCTTTTTGAAATAGCCTTCCTTTGACATAATGAGCTTGACGTTGTAATTTTCGATCTGCTCGTCGGGAACGTATTCTTCTATGCTGTCCGCGTGAACGATCTCGGAAAGACGGGGTTTTCCGTATTTTTTCTTGATCTCCTTGAGCTGTTCGATAATGTGATTTTTGATCTTCAGCTCGTCGCCGAGGATCTCCTCGATGTTTGCGATCTCGCCTTGGAGACCTTCGATCTCCTTGATCCTGTTAAGGATATACTCGCGATTAAGGTTGCGGAGCTTGATCTCGGCTATATATTCTGCCTGTGTCTTGTCAATAGAGAAGCCGTCCATCAGGTTGGGGATAACGTCTTCTTCCTTTTCGGTCTGACGAATGATGCGGATAGCTTTGTCTATGTCAAGAAGAAGCTTGCCCAGACCCATGAGCAGGTGCAGCTTTGCCTGCTTTTTCTCAAGTTCATATGTCAGCTCGCGGCGTACACATCCCATTCTGAAGGTGATCCATTCGGAGAGGATCTCAACTATTCCCATCTGACGGGGCGTACCGTTTACGAGAATATTAAAATTGCACTTGAAGCTATCCTCAAGAGGGGTGGATTTATAGAGCTTTGCCATGACTTTTTCGGGATCCGCGCTGCGCGCAAGGTCTATTGTAAGCTTGAATCCCGAGATGTCGATCTCATCTCTGAAATCGGTGATCTCCTTCATCTTGCCTTCTTTTACAAGCTCTGTCAGACGTTTAATTATCTGCTCTATAGTCGTAGAATAAGGTATTTGCAGAATGTCAATGCAATGATTTGCCTTGTCGTATTTGTATACGGCACGGATAACAACAGAGCCTTGACCCGTTTCATAAACCTCACGCATCTGCTGTTCGTTGTAGATTATCTGACCTCCGCCCGAGAAATCAGGCGCTTTTATCAGCTCCATTATCTTTTCCGTCTTGGTTCTGGGATTTTTAAGAAGTGCGATAGTACCGTCGCAGACTTCTGCAAGATTGAAAGAGCAGATATTAGACGCCATACCTACTGCGATACCCATGTTGGGGGACACGATAACGTTTGGGAATGTGGTGGGAAGCAGAGAAGGCTCTTTCATCGTTCCGTCGTAGTTGTCTACCATGTCAACGGCGTTTTTGTCAATGCCCCAAAAAAGCTCCGCACTGAATTTTTCAAGACAGCATTCTGTGTATCTTGCTGCCGCATACTGCATTTCAGTGCTGTATTGCTTTCCGAAGTTACCCTTTGAGTCGATGAAGGGGTGAAGCAGTGCGCCGTTGTCGCGGGTAAGACGGACGAGAGTCTCGTATATAGACGCGTCACCGTGAGGGTTCAGCTTCATAGTCTGACCTACGATGTTGGCGCTTTTCGTTCTGTCCCCGCGAAGCAGACCCATCGAGTACATGGTGTAGAGAAGCTTTCGGTGGGAGGGCTTGAAGCCGTCTATCTCCGGAATTGCTCTCGATATGATAACGCTCATAACGTAGGGCATGTAGTTTCTTTCGATAGTTTCGGTTATGGGCTGGAGCGTAGGCTCGGAATAGATTATTTCACTTGGTGTGTTTTCCACTTTTCTTTTCTTTGCCATTTTTCGTGCCTTTCTTTTGTCGTTTTATCCGGATGCAAAAATGCTTGTTTTCAAAAGGAGTTTATAATTTTTTGACCGTGTGGGACGCCGCACGTATCAAACGGTTGTAAAGAGCAAGTCCAAGTCCCTCTTTGGGAGGCAAATGAGCATAGATTATTTCGGCACCGAATGTGTCAGCCTCGCGCAAAGCTGTGAAAATCTGCTTTCCGTGTGACACAAGGTCGCTCTTTTTGCCTATGGTAATGACACTTTTAGTACCAATAAGCTTTTCTTCGCCGTCATAGCATATAACAGCGCATTTCCCGTATGTTCTTTTTTGTTCGGAGAATATAAATTCAATAAAGCTTTTGTCATCTCCGTCAAGAAGAACGACGGGGGTTTTGGGGGAATAGTGGCGGTACATCATACCTGGCGAGAGCACGGTCTCGCCCTCTTTTAGTTTGTCGGTGACGGCATCGGCAATTTCCACCTTTTCGCAGACCATTGTCAGCGCGTCGTATGTGACCGCGCCGGGGCGGAGAAGCGTCAGATTGTCTCCGTCTATCTTTACGATCGTTGATTCGAGCCCGATCTCGCATTGACCGCCGTCGATTATCATATCAACGTGACCGCAAAGGTCTTCTATTACGTACTTTGCGCAGGTCGGAGAGGGTCTGCCCGAAATATTTGCGGACGGCGCGGCGATTGGCTTTCCAAACGTTCTGATGAGGGCGTTTGCCACAGGGTGAGCGGGACATCTTACAGCTACAGTGTCAAGTCCTCCCGTGACTGATTTTGGGACCGTGTCCTTTTTTTGCATGATAACGGTCAGCGGTCCGGGCATAAACGCCTCTGCCAGCTTGTAGTAGAGCGGAGAAGTGTGACAATAAGCATCAGCGTCCTGCGGCTCAGCAATATGTATTATGAGGGGGTTGTTTGATGGACGTCCCTTTGCCTCGTATATCTTTTCTGCGGCGTGGTCGCTTGTTGCGTCGCCACCGAGACCGTACACGGTCTCGGTAGGCATGACCACAAGACCGCCTGATGAAAGAATGGTCGCGGCCTCTTGAAGCTTTTCTTTTGCATCGCTATTCAGTTTGGTTATTGTGACTATTTTCGTTTCCAAAAGAAAAACCTCCTTTCTTTTACGCCTGCTCGCCTTTCAGTTTTTCAGCCGCTTCGGCGGTGGCAAGTGCGTCTACCATTTCTCCTATGTTTCCATTGAGGAAATCGTCAAGAGAATGTATCGTCATTTTGATTCTATGGTCCGTAACTCGGCTTTGAGGATAGTTGTAGGTGCGTATCTTCTCGCTTCGGTCGCCTGTTCCGACCTGTTCTCGTCTGTCCTGCGCTATTTTGTCCGATTGCTCTCTCTGCTTTCGGTCGTAAAGAATAGCGCGAAGCATTTTCATGGCTTTATCGCGGTTTTTAAACTGGCTTCTTTCTTCCTGGCATTCGACCACCGTTCCCGTGGGGATATGCAGTATTCTCACGGCGGATTCAGTCTTGTTTATGTGCTGACCGCCCGCGCCGCTGGATTTGCAGGTTTCGAATTTAAGCTCGGCGGGATTGATCTCGATCTCGACCTCCTCCGCTTCGGGAAGCACCGCCACCGTAACGGTCGACGTATGTATGCGTCCCTGCGTCTCGGTTTCGGGAACTCTTTGAACGCGGTGAACTCCGCTCTCAAATTTGAAACGGGAATACGCCCCGTCTCCCTCCACGTTGAAGGCTATCTGACGAAAGCCTCCAAGCTCGGTGGGGTTGGAGTTCATGGCAGATATCTTGAATCCTTCGCGGTCCGAGAACATACCGTACATTCTGTAAAGAACGCCTGCAAAAAGCGCCGCTTCCTCGCCTCCCGCACCGGCACGAATTTCAACTATAACGTTTTTATCGTCGTTGGGGTCTCGGGGCAGGAGGAGGACCTTCAACTCATCTTCAAGAGTGGATAGCTCCTCCTTTGCCGTTTTCAGTTCCTCGGAGGCGAGCTCCCGCATTTCACGGTCAAGCTCACCTTCGAGCATCTGATTTATACCCTCAACGTTGTTTTTACACGCGCGGTACTGTCGGTATTTCTCAACAATGGGCGTCAGAGCCTTGTATTCCTTCATGAGCGTCCCGTATTCGACGGGACGGCTCATGATCTCGGGATCTGCAAGACTGTCCTCGATACCGATATATTTTTGTTCTGTATCTCTTAATTTATCAAGCATATTTTATGCTTTTGCAAAAACCTTGAAAGCCTTGTAGGTCTCAAAGAGGTCAACTTTTGAGATAAGCTCGTAGGGAGCGTGCATAGCGATTACGGGAACGCCCACGTCGATTGTGTCGATGTTGAGGTTTGCGATGAACTTCGCAACTGTTCCACCTCCGCCCGCGTCGATCTTGCCAAGCTCACCCGACTGCCAAACGATGCCTTCGCGGTCCATAATGGAGCGCAGGTAGGACATATATTCGGAGCAAGCGTCGCTTGTTCCCGATTTTCCTCTTGCGCCCGTGTACTTAAGAAGCACTACGCCGCAGGAAAGCTCGGGATTGTTTCTCTTTTCGAAAACGCTCTTGAAGTTGGGGTCGTAAGCCGCGGAAACGTCGGCGGAAAGGCACATGGAATTGCGGCGAACGATAGCTTCGTCGGCGCCCAGAACCTTTGAAAGCTCAACGATAATGTCGCGGAAGATCTCGCTCTGCATACCGCTGTTGCCTTCGGATCCGATCTCCTCTTTGTCTGCAAGGATGCACATAACCGTGTGAGCGCTGTCAACGTCGGTCATAGCGGTGAGAGAAGGATAAGCGCAAACTCTGTCGTCGTGACCGTAAGCGCCCACAGCGGCGCGGTCAAGACCTATGTCTCTTGCCTTTGCCGCGGGAACTGCGCAAAGCTCGGCAGACATAAGGTCAACTTCGGTGATACCGTACTTCTCGTTGAGAATAGCGAGAATGTTCAGCTTTACGGAATCCGCACCGTACTCACCGCTAAAGGGACGGCTGCCTGCGAACAGATTCAGCATCTCACCCTCGATAGCCTCGCCCAGGGGCTTCTTTGCAAGCTCCTGACCCAAGTGAGGAAGGATGTCGTTAATATAGAAAATGGGGTCGTTGTCGTCCTCACCGATGCAGACCTTGATGGTCTCGCCGCTCTTGGTACCGATAACGCCATGAATTGCAAGGGGGATAGTGGTCCACTGATACTTCTTGATACCGCCATAGTAGTGAGTCTTGAAAAATCCGATTCCGCAGTCCTCGTAGACGGGGCAGGGCTTGAAATCAAGACGTGGGGAGTCGATGTGGGAAGCGAGGATACGGACACCGTTCTCAAGCGGTTCAGTACCGATAGTGAAAGCGTAAAGGCTCTTGCCGCGGTTGTTGTAGTAGAGCTTGTCTCCTGCCTTTACTCGGTCTCCCAGGGAATAGGGACGGAAGCCCTTTGCCTCGAGAATAGCGATAGAGGTATCAACTGCCTCGCGCTCGGTCTTTGAGGAATCAAGATAGCTCTTGTAGCCCTCTGCATAGTCGTATGCCTTTGCGACCTCATCATCGCCAAGCACCTCGTAAACCGTCTTCTTTGTGTAAAGAAGCTCTTCTTTCAACTGATTTGCGTCTTTCATGTTTATTCTCCTTCTGTAAAATATAGTTTTTTGTAAAGTGCCTCTGCCTTCTTGACTTTTGAGACATAGTTTTTTGTTTCTCTTATTGGGATATTCTTCAAAAATCCGTTTTCGTCGGCGTATTTCGTGTCGGACTGCCATTCCTTTACCTTGTTCGGACCGCAATTGTACGCCGCGTAGACCGTTTCCCAACGTCCGAATTCGAGATAGAGATAGGAAAGATAGTAAGTTCCGTATTTAATATTTGTTTCGGGATCGTAAAGCATACCCGCACCGTGATTTTCGCCCAATTTGTCGCGGCTTAACCACACAAATGTATCTGGCATCATTTGCATAAGTCCGACAGCACCTGCGCTTGATACCGCGTTGCTCTCGAAATCGCTCTCGCATTTCATAACCGCCAAAATGACCGACTGAGGAACCGAATATTCCTCCGAATATTTTTCAACGTAGTCCATGTATCTGAGCGGATGAGTCTTTCGGTCTATGAGATCGCAAACGGCGTCGATCCCAAAGCCTATACCGATGGACAGACCTATGATACAAAGCAGGATGACCGTTCTGATAAACGCTTTTTTCAAAATCCCGCCTCCTTTACGATCTTTTCCAGTTCTTTTTCAAGAGATGCCAGATCGCCGTTGTTGTAAATAACATGATCCGACCGATCGGAATAGAATTCGTCGTCGGGTTGAGAATTTATACGCGCTTCTGCCGCTTCTTGGCTCAATCCCTCGCGGGTGATTATTCGCTCAATTCTTTTTTTCTTGTCGGCTAAAACCGAAATTACTATATCGCATTCCTTGTCGAATCCGCTCTCGAACAGGGTAGGAGCATCAACCGTGAAGATCTTGTATTCCTTCAAATCCTTTGATCGCCTTTGCACCTCTTTAAGCACGTATTTATGGGTGACAGAGTTAAGAATCGGCAGTTTTTTCTGCCGTCCTTCTTGCGAGAATACTATTGCGGCAAGAGCTTTTCTGTCAAGCTTGCCGTCAGAGAAAAATATCTCGTCGCCAAAATTACTGCGAAGCTCGTCAAGGCACTGAGACGGGGGAATAAGCAGGTCGTGGTATATTTTATCACAGTCAAAATGATAAAAACCCATTTCCGAAAGAATCTTTGAGACTTCGCCTTTTCCTGCGCCCGAAGGACCTGTGAGACCAATAAATTTAATCATCTTACGTCTCCTACGTCAACGAATCTTCCCAGCTCCGAGGAGCGGTAGGCGGCTTCCATTATGCGCTGTACTTTTGCGCCGTCCTCGAAATCGGGACTGAATTTTTTTCCGTTAAATACTGCCGACAAGAACTTCATATAGCTTGTGCTGTGGGCGCGTAACCAGCCGGCGGGGGCTTTGGGGGAAGGGAACACGCCGCCTGGGGCTTCGTATCTCCCCACACACTCGATTCTTGTAAAACCGCGCCGACCTCCGATAGGTGCATCGGGTGTAGTATTGTCGTAAAAATATAGCCAGTTTGGATCCATGAGCGAATATTTCAGTGCTCCGCGCTCTCCGTAGACCTCGATCGTAAGATCGTCGTTCGTTCCCGTGTGGACCTTGCTTGCAATAACCGTGCCGCAGCCACCATCGGGAAGCCTGCAGAGCATATAAAAAGCCTCGTCGGCGTTGGTCTGCCAGGTCTCGCCGTTCATGCCGAGACGGTTAGGGTAAGCTATCTGCTCCATGCCCATGACGGACTCGATGTCACCGCAAAGATATGTGACCGTGTCAAGCACGTGGGAACCAAGATCAAAAAGAACACCGCCGCCGCAGATATCCTTATTCTGCTTCCAGCCCGCTTTTTTGGCGGGATCGGCGCAACTGCTGTGATAGTAAGCGGCATGGAATGACAGAATTCTTCCGAGCCTGCCTTCGTCCACAAGCTGTCTTGCGCGGGTCAGGGGTGCCATGTGGCGGTTGTGAAACACAACTCCGCATGTAATGCCTTTTTCTTTTGCCTTGTCCGCGGCGATCTTTGCCTGCTCGTAGGTTACGCAAAGGGGTTTTTCGCAGTAAATATGCTTTCCCGCGTCAAGAGCTTTAATGATGGTATCAAAATGAAAAATGTTCGGCGTGCAGATGTCGATAATATCAATGTCGGGGGAATAAATGAGGTCGTCCTCGTTGACTGTTGCGATCTTTATACCGTATTTATCACAGACTCGCTGAGATTTTTCGACAGTCGTGGTGCAAACTCCTGCGACCTCTGCGTCAAAACCGAGATCGGGGTAGAAAAAGGGAAAATTTTTTATAACGAATGTATGAGTTCTGCCCATCGAGCCGAAACCCAGCATACCTATTTTAAATGTTTTCTTTTCCATTGATGCCTCCGAGACATAAATATACAAAGTATATTATACATTAAAAAGAATGGATTTGCAAGTCCAATTTTAAATTTAATATTGAAATATAGGGAAATTAGTGTTATAATAAACTTAAAGTACTATGGAGAGGTGGACCATGAAATACGAAATTCTTCTTTTTGACGCTGACGGAACGCTTTTTGATTTTCTCAAATGTGAGGAAATGGCGCTTCGGATTGCCATGAAAAATATAGGAATAACTGTTGACGATGAAGGAATAGCTCTTTACAGTAAGATAAACGACGGAATGTGGAAGGCACTTGAGCGAGGCGAGATAGATAAAGATTCGCTGAGGGTTGAGCGCTTCCGTAAGTTTGGCGAGGAATACGGCTTTGAAACCGATTTCAACGCACTTTCCCTCAACTATACCGACCATCTTGCTTTGCAGAATTATCCCATTGAGGGAGCTGTTGACTTGTGCCGCAGACTTTACGGAAAAGCCAAGATGTACATAATCACAAACGGCATTGAATACGTTCAGAAAAGCCGTTTTGCCACGTCTCCCTTGAACGAATTCTTTGATAAGCTATTTATTTCGGGCGAGATAGGCTACGAAAAGCCCGACAGAAGGTTTTTTGAAGCGGTGGAGCGCGGAATTCCCGATTTTGACCCTCAAAAAACTCTCGTTATCGGTGATTCGCTGACCTCGGACATGGCAGGAGGCATCGGTTACGGAATCGACTGCTGCTGGTATAATCCTGCAAAGAAACCCTGCGATCTTCCTATAAAATACACGGTCTCCGACCTTTCGGAGATTGAAAAAATCATTTGCGGAGAATAATTTGATGACTGATTTCAAGTCGGCTCTCGCCGAGCTTTCACGCGAAGTTAAAATAAGGGAAAACGAACCTCTGTCGCTTCATTCAACCTTTAAAATAGGCGGTGCGGCGCGCTATTTTGTGCTACCTGAGACCGATGAACAGCTTATTGCAGTTCTGCGTGCCCAAAAAACAGCGGGAGAACCCTATATCATCATCGGAAACGGCAGCAATATCCTGTTTTCCGACCGAGGATTTGACGGTGTCGTCATATCTACCTGCGCCATGAAGGATATTTTGACTGACGGTAATAAAATTACCGCGTTATGCGGCGCGTCTGTCATTCGTGTTGCCACGGAGGCACGAAAAAACGGACTTTCGGGGCTTGAATTTGCCTACGGTATACCCGGAACGGTGGGGGGCTGTGTTTCTATGAATGCGGGTGCTTACGGCGGTCAAATGTCGGATGTGGTGTTCGAGACAAAATGTTATGATATTGCTCTTGATAAAGTCTTTTCTTTGACTTCAGAACAGCAAGATTTCGGCTACCGCCACACCGTCTTTACCGACCACCCCGAATACGTTGTCTTAAGCTCTTCTTTTGAGCTTCACCCCGACGATCCTGATGAAATCCAGGCAAGAATGAGCGATTACATGGGGCGCCGTCAAGACAAACAGCCCCTTGAATTTCCAAGCGCGGGAAGTGTTTTCAAGCGTCCTGAGGGACATTTTGCGGGCAAACTTATCGAGGACTGCGATCTCAAGGGATTTTCTGTCGGAGGGGCACAGGTCTCCGAAAAGCACGCGGGATTTATAATCAACCGCGGCGGTGCGACTTCAGAGGACGTTATAACGCTTATCAAGCATATAAAAAAGACCGTTTTTGACCGCTTCGGCATCATGCTTGAATGTGAAGTGAAGCTTGTGGGGGACAGGTAAATGTCATTTTCGGACGATCTTAAAACCGAGCTTCTTCAAATAAGCTCAAAGAGCGCCACCTGCTGTAAAAAGGCTTTTTTCTTTGGACTTTTGCTTTCGGCAACCGTTGAAAACGAGCAGGTTTCTCTTACGCTTTCTCACGGCGAAACTGCCAATATGTTTACCGAAACAGCACGTCAGCAGGGCGCAAAAAATATTGAAATAACAAAAAGCATCAGATTCGGGCGAGAGCTTTATTCCATATCCTTTACATCGCGCTCCGTAGCCGAAAAGCTTGGTATCATCCGCTCGGATTCCGCCGATCAGTTAAAGGATATCGTGGGTTTTAGATGCGATAACTGCAAGAATTTTTACCTGCGCGGTGCATTTATCTCCTCTGCAAGTGTAAGCGATCCCAAGGTTTCTTATCACCTGGAATTTACTGTAAAAGACGCGCAAACCGCAAAAAAATTCTATACATTTATGTCTTCTATGAAGTATCAGCCCAAAACGGCAAACAGACGTAATGGAATAGGGCTTTATTTCAAAAAGAGCGAAAATATCGAAGATGTTATCGGTCTTATGGGCGCGGCGTCGTTTACCTTTGAGTGCATGAACGACAAGCTTATGCGAGAACTTAAAAACGACATAAACCGCCGTGCAAATTGCGAGACAAGCAACCTTTCAAGAGCCGTTGCCGCCGCGCAAGAGCTTATTTCCGATATAGAAAAAATCGAGCGTGCGGGTCTTCTTGAAGCTTTGCCCGACGAACTTCGTCAGACAGCAAAAATAAGAGTTGAAAACCCCGAAGCGTCTCTTTGTGAGATGTGCAGTCTTTTCAATCCAACGCTGTCTAAATCGGGGCTGAATCACAGAATACAAAAACTAAAGGAAATAGCAAGAAAAATAGAAGGGAAGTGAGATAATGGGAGATTTCGTTCATCTGCACCTGCACAGCGAATACAGCCTGCTTGACGGCGCTTGCCGTATAAGCGAGATACCCGCAAGGGCGGCAGAATGCGGTCAGAGCGCCGTGGCGATAACCGACCACGGAGTGATGTTCGGTGCGGTCTCCTTTTATCTTGAATGCAAAAAGGCTGGTATAAAACCAATTATCGGCTGCGAGGTCTACGTTGCACCCAATTCCCGATTTGAAAAGTCCAGCGCCGAGTCGGAAAAGAACTACAACCATCTGGTTCTTCTTTGCAAGAATGAGACGGGCTACAAAAACCTCATTTACTTGGTTTCCATGGGTTACACCGAGGGCTTTTTCTCAAAGCCTCGCATCGATATGGAACTTTTACGTGCACACAGCGAAGGACTTATCGCTCTTTCTGCCTGTCTTGCGGGTAAGATCCCCGTTCTTCTCCTTGGAGGAAGATACGACGGCGCACTTGAATACGCTCTGGAAATGAAGAGCATTTTCGGTCGCGAAAACTTCTATATTGAGGTGCAGAACCACGGTATTGCCGAGCAGAAGCAGATACTTCCTCAGCTCACAAAAATAGCCCGCGAAGCTGATCTTGAATTGGTTGCCACAAATGATGCGCACTACCTCCGCCGAGCAGATGCAAAGGTTCAGGAGGTTCTGATGTGTATACAGACCGGAACGGTCGTGGGCGAGAAAAAATACGAGAGCTTTGCCACGGGAGAGCTGTATTTCAAGGACGCAAACGAAATGCGTATGCTGTTCCCCGAAAGTGAGTATCCGAGAGCACTTGAAAATACGGTTAAAATTGCCGAAATGTGCAATTTTAACTTTGATTTTGAAAGCCAATTTTTGCCCGAATTTAAAGTCCCCGACGGTACTTCTGCCGCCGACTATCTGCGCCGTATGGCGCTTGACGGACTTTGCAGAAAAACCGAAAACGGGCTTATAAAATACACGGACGAGCACAATGAGCGCGAATATGTCGATCGCATGAATTACGAGCTTGACACCATTGAAAAAATGGGCTACAGCGACTATTTTTTGATCGTTGCGGACTACGTAAACTTTGCAAAAAGCCGTGACATTCCCGTAGGTCCAGGACGTGGCTCAGGTGCGGGAAGCCTTGTGGCGTATCTTATCGGCATCACCGAGGTCGATTCAATTAAATACGACCTGCTTTTTGAACGTTTCCTTAACCCGGAGCGAGTAACCATGCCTGATATTGATATCGACTTCTGCTACAACCGCCGCGACGAGGTCATAAGGTACGTGACCGAAAAATACGGAAGCGATTACGTGTCACAGATCATCACCTTCGGAACCCTTGCCGCACGCGCTGCAATACGCGACGTCGGACGTGCGCTTGGCATGCCTTACGGCGACGTTGATGCGGTGGCAAAGCTTATCCCGCAAGAGCTTAACATTACTCTTGAAAAATCAATAAAAATTCCGGAAATCAAAGCTCTTTGCGACAATTCTTCAAAGATCAAAGAGCTTATTGACATGGCTTTACGCGTTGAGGGGATGCCGAGAAACGTGTCTATCCATGCCGCGGGAATAGTTATTACGGACAAGCCTATTTTCTCCTACGTTCCCATGGCTCGCAGTAACGGGGTTATCGTCACCCAGTACGATATGGGAACGATCGAAAAGCTGGGCCTGCTTAAATTTGATTTCCTTGCGCTTCGCTATCTGACCATAATGGACGACGCGCAAAAGGATATTCGACGTATCGCCCCCGATTTCAATATAAATAAGGTTCCCATGGACGACGCCGAGACTTTTTCGCTTATTTCAAAAGGAAATACTCTGGGAATCTTCCAGCTTGAAAGCACGGGTATGAGGAACGTTCTGCGCGAACTTCAGCCCGAAAATCTTGACGATATAATTGCCGTTGTCGCGCTTTACCGCCCTGGTCCCATGGACTCAATCCCACGCTACATCAAAGGACGGCACAACCCAAAAACTATTGAATATAAGTTGCCTTGCCTTGAGCCAATTCTGAAGCCTACCTACGGTTGCGTGGTCTACCAGGAGCAGGTCATGAGCATTTTCAGAACCGTTGCGGGCTTTACATTTGGTCACGCTGACGTTGTGCGCCGTGCCATGTCGAAGAAAAAAGCCGCCGTGCTTATGGCAGAGCGTGACGGATTTATTGAGGGGGCAGAAAAGAACGGCATAGACCGCCAGACGGCGGACGAGCTCTTTGAGGATATGACGGATTTTGCAAACTACGCGTTTAACAAGAGCCACGCCGCCGCATACGGAATCATTTCCTACCGCACGGCGTACCTAAAGGCCCATTATCCCCGTCAGTATCTTTCCGCGCTTCTCACCTCGGTGCTTGGTAATCAGACGAAAGTGGCTGAATATATAAACGAGTGCTCTAAATTCGGAGTTTCGGTGCTTCCGCCCGATATAAACGAGAGTGAGATGTATTTTTCAGCATCGGGTGAGCGGGATATCAGATTCGGTCTTCTTGCCCTTAAAAACGTGGGCAGGACGCTTGTAGACGGCATTATAAAGGAACGAGGCCATGGGGCTTTCCGCTCTTTTGAGGACTTCGTTTCAAGGACTGTCGGCGGGGATATGAACAAGCGTGCTCTGGAAGCTTTGATCAAAGCGGGATGCTTTGATAATCTGGGCACTTACAGAAGCCGTCTTCTTGCATCTTACGAGGCAGTTTATGAGAAAATACAGGACAAAAACCGCCGAAATTTAGACGGCCAGCTTGATATGTTCTCGATCTCTGCGTCCCCCGATGCGGACGTGCCCTTTGAGTACCCCGATCTGCCCGATCTTTCCATGCGCGAAAAGCTCATGCTTGAAAAAGAGTGTTCGGGAATGTATTTCTCGGGGCATCTGCTTGACGATTATTCAAAGCACGTTGATCTTCTCGCTCCCAAGCCCATTTCGGAAATAATTCCAACAGAAGACGGTGATGAAAAGCCATCTCTTGACGGAAAACGTGTAATTCTTTGCGGAGTTGTTGGACGAATAACAAAAAAGCAAACCAAAAACGGCGAGCAGATGGCATTTTTTATGTTCGAGGACAGATTTGCCGAGATCGAGTGTATCGCGTTTTCAGGCAAATTTGCCGCATACTCAGATCTGATACTGCCCGATATGGCTTTGTGTATTGAGGGAACGGTCTCCGAACGTGAGGACGGTGATCCCAAGATACTCTTGAACACGGCGTTTGAGCTTAAAGATGATAAGAACTTTGTTCCTGACGACGTAAAACCTACGGAAACATCGCAAACACGGCAAATGACCAAAAAAGAAATCAAACCGAAGAAGATTTATGTAAAAGTTCCCGATATGGAAACCGAATCATTCCGAAAGGTGATGAATCTGATCGAAATTTTCGGTGGAAGCGTTCCCGTTGTCTTCTTCGACAGCTCCTCAAAAAAGTATGTTTCCTGTTCTGCGGGAATTGAACTGAGCGATTTTGTCATGACACGCATAAAACGCATCGTCGGTGAAGAAAACGCCGTATATAAATAACAAAAACGGAGGATTTTGTAAATCCTCCGTTAATTTTATTTACACTCATACCAGTTTTTGCCAATACATGATTCAGCAGAAAGCGGTACAGCCAAAGAAACGGCGTTTTCCATGCAGTCGCTGAGAATTTCAGCCGCGCTGTCTGCACAATCGACATGTGCTTCGAGAATAAGCTCGTCGTGTACCTGTAAGATAAGTCGGGCATCAATTCCGCTTTCACAGAGCTTTTGTGCGACCGTTATCATGGCTATCTTGATAATGTCCGCTGCCGAGCCTTGAATGGGGCTGTTCATAGCGACTCTTTCGCCGAATTTCTTTAAGACTTTATTCTGTCCCGCAAGCTCGGGAATATAACGCCGTCTGCCGAAAAGAGTCGTTACAAATCCGTTTTCGTACGCGGACGTGATAATTCCTTTAAGATAGGCATCGACCAAGGGGTATGCCGCGAGATAGCTTTCTATATACTTCTTTGCTGCCGCTCTTGAAATTCCAAGGTCCTGTGACAGAGAAAAGTCGCCGATACCGTAAACTATGCCGAAGTTTACGGCTTTTGCGCGCTTTCTCAACTCAATATCCACGTCCTTTTCCGCAACCCCGAAAACTGTGGCGGCTGTTGCTGTGTGAATATCGTATCCCGATTTGAACGCGGATATCATCGCTTCGTCGCCCGAAATTGCAGCCAAAAGGCGAAGCTCTATCTGTGAATAATCGGCATCAATGAGAACGTAATCCTTTGCGCGAGGAACGAAGAAACGGCGCATTTCTCGGCCAAGCTCGGTGCGTATCGGAATATTCTGCAGATTTGGTTCGCTTGATGAAAGTCTGCCCGTTGCCGTGCCCGTCTGATTAAAGCTGGAATGAACCCGCCCATTTTCGTCGGCGACTTTTGTCAAGCCTTCAACGTAGGTGCTTTTCAGCTTCGTCACCTTGCGGTATTCCAGAATGTCGTCGATCACAGGATGAAAAGGGCGGAGCTTTTCAAGAACCTCTGCGCTTGTTGAATACCCCTTTTGTGTCTTCTTTTCCGCGGGAAGTCCGAGCTTTTCAAAAAGCACCTCACCCAACTGCTTTGGAGAGTTCAGATTAAACTCGCACCCCGCCGCAAAGAAGATTCGTTCCTTCAACTGATTGGCAACGACATCAAGATTTTCGCCGAATTTGCCGAGCCCATCAATATCAACCTTAAATCCTGCCAGCTCCATATCGGCTAAAACGGCCGCCAAGGGCATTTCTATTTCGAACATGAGCTTTCCAAAGCCCAGCTCGTCTAATTTTTTCTTTTCCTGTTTGTAAATATTGTAAATTACGAAAGCCTTGTGCTCGTTGGAAATCTCTCTTGAGATACCCTCGTATTCAAGGGAGAGCTTGTCAAGAGTAAACGCGGAAGCGGCATTGAGCACGTACTCGCCCAGCATGATATCAAAATAACACTTGCGGAAATCGACGCCGAGAGCGGATAATTTTTTGTATATCTCCTTGCAGTCAAAGCAAATGACCTTTGTTCCTTTGCAAGCAAACGCCTCAAAAACTTTTTTGATATTGTTGCAAAAATATAGGGAATTTTTGATATAAACATAAAGGGAGTTGTCGTCCGGCCAGACGGACACCTCGTCATCTTCGGAAAGCAGGTTTATGATCGTATCCGAATCTGTTTCTATTGCCTCTGGGAACGAGATTTCACATTCAGTGCTTTCATTTTCTGGGCTGTCGAGTCCCATTTTTTTAATAAGCGAAGAAAATTCAAATTCTTTGAACATTCGGAGCAAGGCTTTTTTATCGGCCGTAACACTTTGGTAGACTTTCGCATCGGTTTCGATCGGCGCGGTGCGGCAGATCGTGGCAAGCTCCTTTGACATCAAGGCGCTTTTGCGTCCGGCTTCGAGCTTTGCCCTGACGGAGGGGGTAAGCTGCGCCTGAGGAAGATTTTCGTACAAGAGCTCGATAGTAGAATACTCTGCGATAAGCTTAAGTGCCGTTTTCTCTCCGATTCCGGGAACGCCGGGGATATTGTCGGAAGGGTCTCCCATAAGCGCCTTTACGTCAACGAACAGGGAAGGGGGAATTCCGTATTTTTCTCGGAATTTTGCGCTGTCGTAATGGGTGGTTTCAAAGTTTCCCGCAAGAAGAACGGTTATTTTGCTGTCCTCGCTTATGAGCTGGAGAGAGTCCTTGTCACCTGTGAGAACGTATGCGTTGTCGCCTCGTTCCGACGCCGCTTGCGCCAGCGTGCCGAGAATATCATCAGCTTCATATCCCTCTTTTTCAACGACCGTAAAACCAAGAGCGCGGCAAACGTCCTTTGCATAAGGGAATTGCACTTTAAGCTCTTCGGGCATAGGCTTTCTTCCCGCTTTGTAATCTGCATACATATTATGACGGAACGTAGGTGCTTTCAGGTCAAAGGCAACGGCCATGTAGTCGGGCTTGACCGCTTCTATCTGCTTTGAAAGCATCGTTACCATACCGTAAATGGCATTGGTCGGCAACCCGTCCTTGTTTGTAAGTATTCTTACACCGTAATATGCGCGGTTCAGAATACTGTTTCCGTCAACTATCAAAAATTTCTTCATATAAAACTCCACATATAAGGAAAGTGGCCGCCCGAAAAGGAGACCACTCGCCGTATTTATCAAATCAGTTTTCGGATATGAGTCCGTCGTGGTCAATAGTTATCTTGCCCATTGACGGGTTGGTTATTGTAGCAAAGATTTCCCTTGCTTTATCTGTTCCGAGAACAGAATTTGTCACAACGTTTTTCTGAACGCAGGGAATGCAGTAGAACTGAGGAATAAAGTTCTCAAAACTGATCTTGAAGATAATGGTGTTGTGGGGATCGGTCTCATGCCAGAAGCTTCCGAGACTGTATACTATAGGACAGCCTGCATAATATTCGATCTCCTGGAGGGTGGTGCCGGAGCTGCCGATGACCGCATCCGCACCTCTGTCAACCAAAGCACGTGCAAGCTTTGCCTGTGCATCGGATGCGTTCGCATCCCCGTTTACAAAGGAATTGAAATCAACGTAAGCAATAACGAAATCAGCACTCTTGTTGGCTGTGTCGATCATTTCAGCATAAAGCTTTGTATTCGAGCCGAGAACGATGCCCGAGGAGTTTTCGTCAACTACAGGTGCGCTTGCCTTTGTTGCAGACTCAGCCAAAGCAACGTACGCGATCTTCAAGCCGCCTACAATAAAATATCTGGGGGCAAGAGCGTCCTGCTTGTCAACACCGCCGCCAACGTATTCAATTCCCGCGCCCTTGAGAACCTCGATGGTTTCGTTGAAAGCGGAGATCTGGTAATCGTTCGTATGATCGTTACCAATGTTTACGATGTCAACGCCCATCTCAAGAAGAACATCTACGTTTTCGTTTTTGGAGCCGTAATACATGTAATTTGCCTGTTCACGATTCCGTTTACCGTTATTTCTGTAAGCAAAAGAGTGATTTGCCATAATAACATCGGCGTTCTTCATCTCCGCGATAACGTCGGTAGAAAAAGCGGAGGGGAGCAGATTGTCGCGGTTGTTTCTGTGAACGTAAAGGGGAGACCAGTTCCAGACGTCGTCAAGTACGAGCTCTCCGATGAAGCTGAGAGTTGCGGTGGTCTTGTCGGAGGCAATAACCTTGCAATTGTCGTAGCCCTCCTGACCCTCGTGAGCAAAGTAGTCAAGAACTCTGACGGAAGCACCGAAAAGTTCTTTCCACATATCGTCGGAGTATTCCTTGTTATTTTCAAGATAATTAACTATGGATGCATAAGCCGTATCCCCGAAGCTGTCCCGAACGTATTCAAGAAGTTCAGCGGTGAACTCTACATCGGAATCGACATCGTTAAGCTCGTCCAGCACGTAATCTGTGGTGTACGCTGTGAAAATAGGACCGGAGTCCATGTTTTCAAATTTGTCGGGATCGATAGTGGTTTTTTTATCGTAGTCATCTATCGCAAATTTAATGAGAACAACTATGGCAATGAGCAAGACAACCGAAATGAATATATTGAAAGCCATAGACATTCTTTTTTTGTTTGATCGTTTCATTTTCGACTCCAATCTGCCGATTTCGGCACAATTTTTAAATGTACTTTTTGATTATATCATAAATAGCTCCAAAATGTCAATAGAAAACACTTAAAATATAACGCCAAATCTCAAACCCGTTTTTGACATACTCTCACTTATATATTGATGTATACGCATCTGGAACAACATATATGCTGTTTTTTCTTTCTGAAAAATTGTTTGTTTTAAAAAACGGCACTCCACTTTTATTATGTGTATTTATTGACCTTAAAAACAGAGCAAGGAAGAAAAAAATATAACCCTCGGAGAATTCCCCCGAGGGTTTCTATTTATTCGTTGGTCTTAAGTACTTTCAGTGCTTCGTAAATACTTTTTATGGGGATCAACTCGATGCCGTCCACCTGCAGATTTCTCTTTTCAAGGTTTTTGGCGGGAACAATTGCACGGGTGAATCCAAGCCGTGCCGCCTCGTGAATTCTCATATCAAGGCTTGATACTGCACGGCATTCGCCCGAAAGTCCAAGCTCTCCGATAGCAATAAGGTTGTCGGGAACGATTCGTTCCGTAAGACTCGATATCATTGAAAGAGCCACTGCAACGTCGGAGGCGGGCTCGTCAATGTGCAAGCCGCCGATAACGTTGAGATAAACGTCGTTCTGATAGAATTTCAGATTAAGACGCTTTTCAAGAACCGCAAGAATGAGACACATTCTGTTGTAATCAATACCGTTTGTGGTTCTTCTTGGAGCAGGGAAGGCTGTAGGCGCAACAAGCGACTGGATCTCGGCTATCAAAGGACGAGTTCCTTCCATGGTGCAAACGGCGCAGTTGCCGGGGACGTCCTTGGGTCGGCCGTCAAGAAGCATTTCGGAGGGGTTTGCCACCTCCTCAAGACCCTTATCGGTCATTTCAAAGACACCTATCTCGTTTGTTGACCCAAAACGGTTCTTTATTGCTCTGATGATTCTATAGGATTGCTGTCTTTCGCCCTCAAAATAGAGAACGGCGTCTACCATGTGTTCGAGTATTTTGGGACCTGCGATCGTTCCTTCCTTGTTTACGTGACCCACCAACAGCATGGAAATTCCGGCGCTCTTTGCTAAATTTATAAAGGACAGGGCAGATTCCTTTATCTGTGTCACACTGCCCGGAGCACTTGAGATTCGGTCGCTGTATATCGTCTGTATTGAATCGACGATAACAACGTCGGGCTTTAGCTTTGATATTTCGTCTAAGATATTTTCAATGTTTGTTTCGGTAAGAATGTGCAGATTTTTCCCAACGATACCCAGGCGCTTTGCTCTTAATTTAAGCTGACCACCCGATTCCTCTCCGGATACGTAGAGAACGTTTCGTTCTCGGCCGTCAAACGCGGTGTTGCTCAACGCGTCGGATATTTGCATCAACAGAGTTGACTTGCCAATGCCCGGCTCACCCGACAAAAGCACTACCGAGCTGTGAACGAGCCCGCCTCCAAGCACGCGGTCAAGCTCGCCCAAACCCGTTTCAGAGCGCATATAAGAGGGGAGGGCAAGCTCCTCAAAGGGCTGTGCGTGGTTGTCAGCCCCCGTAACGTTAGCTGAAACTCGTTTTGGTGCGGCGGAAGACTTTGCCGCGTCCTTTACAACGTCCTCAACAAAAGCGTTCCAAGCGCCGCAGGAAGGGCATTTGCCCAGCCATTTGGGGCTTTCATATTCACATTCGCCGCATATGTATAGAGTTTTGAGACCTTTCATCGTCAAAAACCTTTCTTTTATAATTCCTACTTCTAATTATAGAGTATTTTCTTCATTTTTTCAAGTGGTTTTTCCATCTTTATAGTTTATAATTCCTTTGTAAATTGCAAAAGCTACCTTTTTCTGATAATCCTCGGTCGAAAGCAGCGAACACTCCTCAAAATTTGAGAGAAATCCACATTCAACAAGCACGGCTGTGCCGGGTGCGCGGTCAAGCAGATATATTGACGAATTGGCTTTTTTGATTTTTCTGTCGTTGGTCGGTGATAAAAAGCGAGACATTTGTTGTATCATTTCGGCAAGCTGTTGCCCCCCCTCGGCGGAATCCGAATAATATACCTGCATTCCGCTGTATTTTTTGTCTCCGAAAGCGTTCATGTGAACGCTTACGAACAGAGCCCGGGGATATTTCTCCGCAATTTCAAGACGTGCGCGAAGATCCAGCGACTTTTTGCGCCCTTTGTAATCAACGTTTCTGTCGTATAATAAAATATCCTGGGTGCGCGTGTAAATTACGTTCACGCCCTCCGCTTCAAGGAGTCTGCCGAGATATAGTGAAACTGATAGATTTACGTCTTTTTCAAGAGTTTTGCCGTCGATTCCTACGGCACCGCCGTCCTCGCCGCCGTGTCCGGCGTCAATTATTACCGTGAACAACTGCGGTTCTGCCGCCACACCTTTTTCGGCTTGTGAATCAATAATTTTAAGAGAAATAAACCCCAAAGCTAAGCACACAGCGATAAAAACCACCGAAAAAAATATAATACTTAAAATAAATCCCGATCTCTTCATATCTCTCCGCCTGTTTTTTAATAATTCTACGCGGAGAAAGTGAAAAAAATGAATGAGGGTGTGCTTGAAAAAGTACACCCTCACATATTATTTTGTCTTATATTCGTTTGCTTTTGTTCCGATGCTTATCGGGGCTGTCCGTACAATTTAGGGCGGGTAGCAAACGTGGAAATTTTTATTTTGTAACGATCGTAGGTTCACCTGTGCCTTCAATGCACTCGGCGGTAATTATGACCTTTTTCACATCGTCTCTTGACGGAATATCGTACATGAGCTTCACCATGGTCTCCTCCATAATAGAGCGTAGACCGCGAGCGCCCGTATTTCTGTCAAGCGCCTTTTTGGCAACGGATTCAAGAGCCTTTTCCTCAAATTCAAGCTCAACGTCGTCAAGATCAAATAGCTTTACATACTGCTTCATCAGCGAATTTTTTGGTTCTCGGAGAATGCGTACCAGGGCTTCACGGTCAAGCTCGCTTAAGGAAACGATAACGGGAATTCGACCGATAAGCTCGGGGATAAGACCGAATTTGACGATATCGTGAGGATTCACGTCGCGGAATATCTCAACTTCCTTCTTTTCCGCTTTGTTTTTTACGTCGCCGAGAAAGCCGATAGACGATCCACCCTTACGCTTCTCAATGATCTTTTCGAGACCGTCAAAGGCACCGCCGCAAATGAACAGTATATTTTCGGTGTTTATCTGAATGAAATCCTGATTTGGGTGCTTACGGCCGCCCTGGGGAGGTACGTTCGCAACCGTGCCTTCGAGAATCTTCAAAAGTGCCTGCTGAACACCTTCTCCCGAAACGTCACGAGTGATCGAGCGATTTTCGCTCTTTCTGGATATCTTGTCGATCTCATCAATGTAGATTATTCCTCTTTCAGCTCTTTCAATATCGAAATCTGCAGCCTGAATAAGTCTGAGAAGAATATTTTCCACGTCCTCACCAACGTAACCCGCTTCGGTGAGCGTCGTCGCGTCAGCTATTGCAAAGGGCACCTTAAGAGTTTTTGCCAGCGTCTGGGCAAGAAATGTCTTACCTACACCCGTAGGACCTATCAAAAGGACATTACTTTTTTGAAGCTCCACGGCATTTTCTGCATCCTCACCACCCTTTTCAAGCTTTTTGAGCAGGTCCTCGCGATGCAAAATTCTCTTGTAATGATTGTACACCGCAACAGAAAGGGCTATTTTTGCCCGATCCTGTCCTATAACATACTTGTCAAGAGTCTCTTTTATTTCCTTGGGGCGGGGAAGTGTCTCAAAGGTGAGTGTATCCGAGGACTCTCTGATCGGCTCGGAATTTTCCTCAATAAGATCCGCACATGCTTCAACGCAAAAATCGCAGATGTAAGCCCCTGTGGGGGACGGAATGAGGAAATCCACCTCGTTTTCGCTTCTGCCGCAGAAAGAACAACGGCGAAGCTTTGAATTGTTGTTTGTATCCATTAAGATGTGACCCTTTCAGATTAGTGCTTTTCCAGAACCTTGTCAACAAGTCCGTATTCCGCCGCTTCTTGCGCGGTCAGGAAGTTGTCGCGCTCGGTGTCGCGCTCGATGGTTGCCAGATCCTTACCCGTATTTTTTGCAAGAATGGTGTTAAGTCTTTCACGTGTTCTGAGAATATGGTCCGCGTGGATCTTGATGTCGGTTGCCTGACCGCGTGTACCACCAAGAGGCTGGTGGATCATGATCTCGCTGTTGGGAAGCGCAAATCTCTTGCCCTTAGTACCTGCAGAAAGCAGGAACGCGCCCATGCTTGCCGCCATACCAATGCAGAAGGTGGAAACGTCGCACTTAATAAAGTTCATGGTATCGTAGATTGCAAGACCTGCGGAAACAGATCCGCCGGGGCTGTTGATGTAGAAATAAATGTCCTTGTCGGGGTCCTGTGCTTCAAGGAAAAGAAGCTGAGCAACAACAAGGGAAGCTGTGGTATCGTTTACCTCGTCGGCAAGGAAGACGATTCTGTCGTTTAAGAGTCTTGAATAAATATCGTAAGCTCTTTCTCCTCTGTTTGTCTGTTCAATGACGGTTGGTACAAGTGCCATAATAATCTCCTTTTCTAATTTAATCGACTTTATTCGTTATATGAAAATCGCCGCTGAAAGCGGCAATTTTCATTTATGTTATTCTTCGGTCTTTGCTTCTTCTGCAGGTGCAACCTCAACGGACGCTTCTTCTGCGGGGGCCTCAACCTTCTTCTTTCTTGTTCTCTTGGGCTTGGGCGCTTCTTGCGCTGCAGCCTCGGGAGCCTTCTCTACAACGACCGCCTTTTCCTTTACAAGCTCAACGGCCTTCTTTACCTTCATGTCCTTTTCGATCATGTCAGCGGGAATAGCCTCTTTTGCCTGCTCGGCAGTTACGTTGTAAGACTTCGCGATAGTTTCGTACTCCTCGTTGATATCCTCCTCGGATGCAACGATACCCTCAAGCTCTGCGATCTTCTCAAGAGCCAGGCGTGTCTTTACCTGAAGCTCTGCGTTAGGTCTCATCTGCTCGCGGAACTTCTCAAGGGTCATGCCTGTGTACTTGAAGTAAGTAGCAAGATCAAGACCCTGCATTCTCAGGTTGTTGTCGTAGTCACGAACGAAGTTCTCGGTCTCAGCCTCGAACATGCACTCGGGAATATCAGCTACGAGCTTTTCTCGCAACGCTGCCATAAGCTGTGTCTCAACTTCGCTGTCGGAAGCTCTGGAGTGTCTCTCTTCAATCTTTGCCTTGATGCTTGCCTTATATTCATCAAAGGTGTCAAATTCGGAAACGTCCTTTGCAAATTCGTCGTCAAGCTCGGGGAGCTCGTCGCGGACGATAGAGTGGATAAGGCACTTGAAAACAGCGTCCTTATCAGCCAGTTCCTTTGCGTGGTAGTCAGCAGGGAACTTAACGTTTACGTCAAATGCCTCGCCGATATTCTTGCCAACGCTCTGGTCCTCAAAGCCGGGGATAAACTGACCGGAGCCGAGCTTCAGTCTGTGGTTTTCAGCCTTACCGCCGTCAAACTGCTTATCGTCAACGTAGCCGTCAAAATCAAACACGACAGTGTCGCCGTTTTCAGCGGCACGGTCTGTAACCTCGGTCTCTCTTGCGTTTCTCTCGCGAACAGTCTGGATCTCGCGGTCGATCTCCTCGTCTGTTACGGGAACGATAGTCTTTGTAACCTCAATACCAAGGTAATCCTTGATCTCGACCTCGGGCTTTGTAAAAACGATAGCCTTGAGAACGATTCCGCTGTCATCGATGGAAACGATATCAAACTCGGGCTGACCAACAACCTCAAGCTCCGCTTCCTTGATAGCCTCGGGATAAGCTGCAGGGATAATATCGTTGATAGCGTCCTCATAGAAAACGCCTGTACCGTACATCTTTTCGATAACGGACTTGGGAGCCTTGCCTTTTCTGAAGCCGGGGACGTTGATATTCTTTACGGCCTTCTTATAAGCCTTATCAACTGCGGCATCGAATACACTCTTTTCGACCGAGAATTCAAACTCATACTTATTCTTCTCGATCAATTCCTTTTTTGTAACACTCATTTGTTAAAAATCCTCCATTGAAATGAAAAATTACATTCTTATATATTTTACATATCTTTGCACAAAATGTCAAGTGTTTTGGGCAAAAAATGCTTTTCATTTTCTCAATAATCCGCAAAAATCGGCATTGGGGCAAATTTGAGGTAATCCGCGGATGTCAAAATAAAGTCTATGCCTTCAAAGTTGGTCACCTTGGGCGCAAAATAATTGCCGTGAATATGCCCGAAATAGCAACGCTTTACGTTGTACTCGTGAAGCTTGTCAATAATAGGGCGGCACTCAAATCCGTTCCACACGGGCGGGAAATGCATAAACACGAGGGTCTCACAACTTCCGTCGTTGAGCTTTTGCGCCTCTGACAGACTCATATCCAGCCGTATGGTCTCTCTTGCCACGACCTTTTCAAAATCCGTCTCGTTTATGACGTTTTGCTTGTATTGGTCGTAAAACCAGCCGCGTGTTCCCGCGATAACAAATTCGTCAAGGACAAATGCGTTGTTGTAGAGAATGTCAATGGTCTTTATTTGGTTTTCTTCAAAAAAGTTCTTGATCTTGGTCATAGTGGACCACCAAAAATCGTGATTTCCCTTACCTAAGATTTTCCGACCGGGCAGGGAATCGATGAATTTGAAGTCGCTCAGACCCTCCTGCATAGTCATGGCCCAGGAAATATCGCCGGGAATGATAACGGTGTCGTCTTCATCGACGACGGCACGCCAATATTTTTCGATTCTTTTTACGTAATCCGCCCAGGAGTTTCCGAAAACCTCCATGGACTTGTTTGTAACGTCCGACGTTGACAAATGCAAGTCAGATAAAACGTACAGAGACACGGCGCACCTTCTTTCGTATAAAATATTTTGAACGGGTTAAAATATATTTGCTCCTGCGAGCAGAAAGTGAGAAATCAAATTATGACAAACTGTAACGGCAACGATTGCACCATCAAGCATTACAACGAGGGTATCAGCTGTGACGTTAAGAACTGCGTTCACCACGACGGCAGCTGCTACTGCACGGCAGAAAAGATCAACGTAGGTCCTTCTGCGGCTACTTCCTCCGCAGATACTATTTGCGCAACTTTCAAAATGAAGGACTGAGAAAAATCGGGGTGTTGCAGAGGCGACACCCCAAATTTTTTACTTAATGAATTCCAGAACCTTGTCTGTCATTTGTGCAGGGTCGCAAACGTCGGTGAAGCGGACCTGTCTTTCGCCTAAGCCGCGGAGAGGATATGCGATCTCGATCTTCGAGTACGCACTGAGCGCATCAAGTGCGTCAAGGGGATCGGCGGGTGTTTTTTGTCCGAGAGAAGCGTAAACGTCAGCCGCGAACTTGTAGGGGCTGGCGGTGGAATCCACTACGGTAACAAGTCCGTCCCCTGATTTTTTTGCATATTCTTCGGCGGCGTTGACCGCAACGGCGGTGTGTGTATCGCAGAGGTAGCCGTATTTTTCAAATACTGTCTTGATAGTCTCGGCAGTCTTTTCCTCGTCGGTATAGAATCCGCTAAAAATGCTGTCGATCTTCATTTTTGTATCGGCGTCAATCGTGTACTTGCCGTCCTTTGCAAGTTCGCTCATGTATTCAATGTTCTTTTCCGCACCTGCGGCGAAGAAAAGAAGTCTTTCAAGGTTGCTGGATATGAGAATGTCCATAGAAGGGGACATTGTAAGGTGGAACTTGCGGTTTCTGTCGTAAGTGCCGGTTTCAAGGAAATCGGTAAGTACGTTGTTCTTGTTGGAAGCACAGATAAGACGGTTGATGGGAAGTCCCATTTCACGGGCGATATATGCCGCGAAAATGTTGCCAAAATTACCCGTGGGCACGCAGAAATTGATCTTGTCGCCCATCTTTATCTTGCCCGTATTGATAAGGTCGCAGTATGCGGAAACGTAGTAGACCACTTGGGGAACAAGTCTGCCCCAGTTGATAGAATTCGCGCTGGAGAAGAAGTAGCCGTTTTCATTCAGCGTAGCCGCAACATCTGCGTCGCCAAATATTTTCTTTACGTTGCTCTGGGCGTCGTCAAAGTTGCCGTTGATAGCGCAAACGTTTACGTTTGAGCCTGTCTGTGTCGCCATTTGGAGCTTCTGCACACGACTAACGCCGTCAACAGGGTAGAACACCATCATCTTGATCTTGTCGATGTCCTTGTAGCCCTCAAGAGCTGCCTTGCCCGTATCACCTGATGTGGCAACAAGAATAAGTGCCGTTCTTTCCTCGCCCGTCTTTTTCAGTGCGCGTGACAGAAGTCTTGGCATTATCTGGAGCGCCATATCCTTGAACGCCGCCGTAGGACCGTGCCAAAGCTCCAGGGAATAGAGATTGTCGTGTATATTCACAAGGGGAGCCGCACCTCCGACGAAGGATTTTTCGCTGTAAGCCTCACGGCAGTCGGAAAGAAGCTCCTCGTATGTATAGTCGGTCAGAAACTGCGAAAGAATGTACGCCGCTCTTTCGGGATAGTTCTTTTCGCAAAGAGATATGATATCACTCTCGGTGAGCGTCGGCATTGAGTCGGGAACAAAAAGTCCGCCGTCGTTCGCCAAGCCCTGCTTTATAGCCTGAGCTGATTCAATCTTTTCGGAATTCAGTGTTCTTGTGCTTATGTACTTCATTTTTATATGTCCTTTCGGAAAAATTATTTCAGATGTTTGTTGAAAAAGCCGTAGGCGTTTTCATAGAATATCTTATTTGCTGTAGCTGTGCCGTGCTCTGCTTCAACTCGGCGGAACAGAGCGGGGATACTTTGTATTCCGTCAATGCCACGAGGCATTCCGGCGCCGTCAAAATCTGCGCCGATACAGAGAATATCCTCGCCGCCAAGTGACAGATAGTGATTTATATGCTTTATTATATCGTCAGCGGTGCAAAGTTCTTTTGCTTTGTCTGACAGGTGATAAGCACAAAAGCTGAGCCCTACGATACCGCCCGATTTTTTTACCATCTCAAACTGATAATCTCTGAGATTTCTGGGGTGGTTTCGCACCAAATATGCGCAGGAATGAGAGGCTAAAATGGGCATTTTAGCCCTCTCGGCAAGCTCGAATATCTCCATTGCGGTCTGCTCGGAGGAATGGGAAATGTCGGGAATTATTCCGAAGCTCAAAAATTTAGAAACAGCCGATTTTCCAAACTCGGTCAATCCTTTTTTAGTGTCAAAAGCTCCCCCGATAATAGTTTCACCCGCCCAAACGGGAGTTATTATGCGAACTCCGCATTCGTGCAGGAAATCAATTCTTTGCAGGTCGGAGCAAAGAATTCTTGCGTCCTCGACCGCCCAGATATAGGAAAGAGAGTTATTCTCAAGCTCGTTTGCGCTTTTTATCTGCCTGATATTCTGTTCATTTTTGTGGTATTCAACGATTTGCTTGAATTCTTCAAAGCACTCCTCGTCAGTACCGTTCTCGCGGCTGAAAACAGCCATTATCTGCGTGTATTTGTCTATGTCACCCAGTCTGTCAAGGGAAACGTGCCCGTCGTTTGAGGAGAGGGATGCTCCTTTGAAAAATGTTTCGGTAGCAGTGTCGCAATGGAGGTCGAAATATTTTATTTTCAATGTCTGCTCCTTTGCATAAATGCGTTTCTTATATAGGTCATTTTCTTGAAATTGCCGTCGGTGTCAAGATATATCTCCAGAACGTCCATCCTCGGCTTCTTTTCAATACTATGCTCCGAAAGATAGATTTTTGCGGCTCGCAAAAGTCTTTCCTGCTTTGCATGATTTACCGCCGCGCGAGGTGCGCCGTATTTGAGCGCTGTTTTACTGTCGGTGCGTGTTTTGACCTCAACAAACGCCACGGATTCAAAATTTTCAACTATCAGATCTGTCTCAAGATGTCCTGTGCGGTAGTTGCGGTGAAGAACTTTATATCCGTTTGCTTCAAAGAACTCGGCGGCAATATCCTCGCCCGTTCTTCCGTTTTTATGATTTATCATCATTGTCAAGGAATCGAATAAATTTCTTGCGATGGATAGGGGAGGGACCGTACTGACGCAATGCGTCCATGTGAGCCTTTGTTCCGTAGCCCTTGTGCTTTGCGATGCCGTACTGCGGATATTCTCGGTCAAGGTCGATGCATATCCTGTCTCGCGCCACCTTTGCCAAGACAGATGCCGCGGCAATGCTCATAGAAATGGCGTCTCCCTTGATGACGGCAGCGGAATCTATCTGAAAATCGCGATTAATGTTTCCGTCAATGAGCGCAAAATCAGCCTTTTGAGAAAGACCGTCAATTGCACGTCGCATGGCAAGGAGATCGGCTTCGAGAATGTTCGTCTCGTCAATTTCCTCGACCGATGCGGAGGCTATGCAATATGCAAGTGCCTTTTCCTGTATAATTTCGAAAAGCTTTTCACGCTTTTTTTCCGTCAGCTTTTTGGAATCGTTCAGTCCCTCGATCTCAAGGTCAAGCGGGAGAATGCAAGCGGCAGCGAACACAGGACCGCACAAGGGTCCCCGTCCCGCCTCGTCAATTCCGCAGATGTATTTATAGCCTTTTTTGAGATATTCTTTTTCAAGAGAATAATCGGGCATATCAGTTCACCTTTTCAATAGTTATTCTTCCTACTTTTCCGTTTCGGAACTCTTCGAGAAGCATATTTGACGTTCTTTCCTCGTTTATTTCGCCACCCGAAATGAGAAATCCTCTTTTTTTTCCGATGGCAAGGAACATATCGTAGTCAGAGTAGTCCTCGTACTGCGCAAGATCGCCCAGCTTGTAGCGCTCGGACAAGAGAGCAGGGTACATTTCTCTCATTCTGCTCACAAGTGCCAGAGCAATAGCTTCAATTTCAAGGATAGTGTCCTTTATTGCACCGGTAATTGCAAGGTTTTCGGCAACCGTTCTGTCGTCGAACTTGGGCCAAAGAACCCCGGGCATATCAAGCAGATCAATTCCTATAGACGTGGTTACCCACTGCTTATTCAGCGTAACGCCGGGGCGGTTTTCAACCTTTGCTTTTTTGTTGCCGCTTATACGGTTGATAAGTGAGGATTTTCCCACGTTGGGGATTCCCACAACCATGGCTTTGAGCTTTCTGCCCGCCATACCTTTTTCTTCGTACCGACGAAGCTTTTCGGAAAGAAGCTCGCGTATAGCTGGAGCTATTTTATTGATTCCTTCGCCCGTTACGCAGTCGGTGGAAATACAAATACGATTGTTCTGGGTGTATTTTTTGACAAACGCTTGGGTCTTCTCAGGGTCTGCCAAGGACGCCTTGTTTAAAAGCGTGATAACAGGCTTGTTTTCCACCAGCTTCATGATCTCCGGATTGTGAGAGCTGTAAGGAATACGGGCATCTATTATTTCGATCACCGCGTCCACCAGCTTAATATTTTCCGCCATTAGTCGGCGGGTCTTTGCCATATGGCCGGGAAACCACTGTATAATTTCGGTTGGCATTATTTACCTCAACTTTTACTTAATTTACGGAAGGGAGCTTTCCAAGCTTGCTGAAAGGAGTAAGACGGAAAACAGCCTTTCCGAGTATTCTGCGCTCGTCTACCAGACCGATCCTACTGTCGCGGCTGTCAAGGGAGTTGTTTCTGTTGTCCCCCATGAGGAAGAGCTTGCCTTCGGGCACTTTGACGGTCATTATATTGTTCTCGTCTACGTAATCTGAGGTTACCGTAGGTCGCATGGCGTCAAGGTATCTGTATTCAGATTCATCAACAATACGCTCTTTGCCGTCAACATCGGTTATCTTCAGCGTCCAGGTGCTAAAATCAATAGTCACCGTTTGTCCCTCCGTGGCAATAACGCGCTTTACCACGAGCTTATCAAGAGCGTAAGGCTTTTTGGGGGTTGACGTCTCGTGGAATACGACGATATCGCCGTACTGAGGCTCAAATCCAAGCTCGGTCACAACAAGCATCTCGCCGTGGGTGAGTGTGTTGTTCATGGAAGGACCGTCAACAGCGCAAAGCCTCGCCACAAAAGAGTAGGCAAGAAGCACGATGCAAGCGGCTATGACGAAGGTTTCTATGTATTCATAAATCATCTTTGTAACAGACGGAGTCTTTGTATTATCACTCATTTGAAAGCATTCCTTTCCGACGGGTTTTCAACTCTACTATTATATCACCTTGGGAGTAAAAGGTCAATAAATATCTCGTTTTTTATTAAAATTTGAACTTGTTTCTGTATTCGGTAGGGTAGAATCCCGTTCTTTCGCAAAAAAATCTGCTGAAATAGCTGGAATTTGAAAATCCGAGGCGTTCTGCAACTCTCGCAATTGATGAATCGGAGTTTACAAGAAGCTTTTTCGATTTGACTATGCGCAGATGTATCGTATATTCCTTTGGGGTCATTCCGCACATCTCAACAAATCCCGCTCTGAGACGGGCAGGATCGACACTCACGGCTTGCGAGACCTCGGAAACTGTAAGATCTGGTCGGGTAAAATTCTGCGCTATGTATTTTTCCGCTTGATGACAAAACTCGACCGTAGTGTCGGGCACGAACATACTGCGTATCTGCTTTTGTATCATGGCTATGAAATTGTAAAAGCAAGCCATATTTTCGTTTGCGTGCCACGTCTCGCAGTTTGAGCGTTTTTTCACCATTTTGGATAGAAGCGCTTCACACCTTTCGGTGTCCGCCATGGCAATGACGAAGGGCTCGATGCCCAAATCGTCTTTCGTGTCAAAATTTATCAGATATTGGTCGCCGTTCTCAACTGTGTCAACGATATAAGAGCTGCCCTTGGGGAGATAAATGACTTCGCCGGGCAAAAGCTCGAAAATTTCCTCGCCTATATGGTATTCAGATTTGCCCGCGAGCTTGTAGACAAAGCCGTGAAACGGGCGGTCAACGTACTTTGGCAGAGAAGTCCGTTTCTTTGCCGGCATGAGATAGACGTCGGTCATTTCCGCCATTCCTATTGCCGTATCCTTGAATTTCTTTAAATTATCGTAATTTGCGGACGTCATTTCAAATTCTGCCTCATGACTTCAAAGGCGATGATCGCTGAGGCGGACGCAGCCGACAGGGAAGCACCGAAGTCTCTTTCATAATCGATTCTCACTATTTTGTCGGAATTTTCTAAAATAAACTTGGAATTTCCTCTTTTTTCGCCGCCGACTATCATAAGAAGAGGCTTTTTCAACTCCGCTGTGTAGAGTGACACGGAATTAGGCAAGTCGGCACAGAAAATGGTGTAATTTTTTTCTCTGAAAACGGATATCAGATTTTCGGGCGTTGAGGTGTACATATCAATAAGCTCGGAAGCGCCCGCGGAAGCTCTTGCAACAACGCCTGCCGCGCCCATCCAGTTTCTCTCGGGCAGAATAACTCCATTTACCCCCGCTGCATAAAGAGAACGCAGGGAATAACCGAAATTGTAAGGGTCTTCGATGCCTTCAAGCATGAAATAAAAGCCGTCATCCACCACACATTCGGGAGAAAGCTCCTTCAAGTTCCTTTCTGTACAGAATGCGATAACCCCGCCATGGGTAGACCCTATAGTATATTTTTCAATTTCTTCGGGGGGGACGGTCTCAAGATCAAATCCAAATTCTTCGGACTTGTGTCTGAGAAAATCAAATTCTCGTCTTTTGGATAAAACCTTGTTTTCATTATACAAAATTTTTATTATTTTTCTGTCATTGTGGGAGGTGCTGTTCAAAAGGGAAGATATGGACGTGATGCCTTCAAAAATATTCGACGTGGCAAATTTTTCGGATTCTTTCTTAAACATAGCGTTGACCTCGGATATAAATTACAATTTTTTATCATATATTGGCGTAAACAAATAAATGAGGTACGCCATGAACAGATCTAAGACCAGATGCGAAATAATCGGAGAGTACATAGTAAAAACGGGGACGACCGTAAGAGATGCCGCAAAAGAATTTGGAATAAGTAAAAGCACGGTGCACAAGGATATAACGAGCGCACTTAAAACAAAAAATATTTCTTTGTATGAATCCGTGAGAGAAATCCTTGACTGCCACAAAGAAGAAAGACATATAAGAGGCGGCGAAGCCACCCGTCAGAAGTATATGGCCAGTCGGGAGAAACGTTCCCAACGATAGGGCAAACTCCCATTTAAACGAACGGCTCATTATACAAAATGCAAATTTTGTATAATAGAGGGAACAGATTTAGGAGAATTGGGGCATTTTCCCGTTTACGGACGGTCAATCCTCTGCAGGCTTGTTTTCGGAGTGTCTTCTTGTTCTTATAACGATTACGGCAGCAACAATCAAAACAATCAAACATCCAATGTAATAAACTGCATCAAAATTAATTTCCGACGGAATGTCTCCCACTATATCAAACGATTTTATGGTATCTATCTTCAGAACGCCCTCACGGTCCGTTATCAGAAAATACTGCGTTCTGAAGCAATCGCTTCCCATATCGTTTCGGAGCGTTCCGTCGTTTCTGTTTATTTTGTAGTCAAGTGATAATCTGTACTCTGTGTAATTTTTATTTGATCCTGCAACAGGCGTTTCACTGATAAATTCTATGGTCGTTTCGTATACACGCTGCATGGTGAAGATCTCGGGAATATTTTCTGTCTCGAAATAGAGCTCACTGAAGAAATCCTTGTAGCCCTCATAATCTCCGCAGATTATGCAATCGAGATATCCAAGCATAAATTCTATCGTGCCGTTTTCCGACCTATATCCTTGATCAATGGCTACTGTCTGATTACCTTGTTTTAACGAAATACTTCGGTCGAGTGCCAGATAGTCGGGATCGGTCAAAATATCGGTATCAAAATCGACCTCGTGGAAGATAAAATCATATTCGGGAGACATTTGGGTAGATCCCCCTCTGCCAATCAAATAAATGAAAAAAAATACCATGATAAACGCCAAAGCAGTGATTGATAAAAAAATAACAATTCTTTGTTTTTTAACACTTTTACCCATATAGATACAAAAACCCCAATAAAAGTTTATTTTCCTCTACATTTTATCATAAATCTTGCTATTTTTCAATACAATAAATTGAAATAAAATCCTCCAAAAGAAAACTTTTGGAGGATTTTATTAATTCAAATTCAGATAATCTTGTTTGTGCAACATTTCAAAGATCGAGAGTCCTGCACAAGAAAGCATTTTTTCTGTCAGCTGTGCATATAGGATACGGCTGTTTTCGTAAGTTCTTACGAGGTATTTTCCGTTGACCGCATCAAGACATGCACTGTAAGTTGTTTTATGATAATTTCCGTTTGCAGCCTTCGCCGAAACATCGGGGACGGCGACGGTGTCGAGAATGTGAAATACGTGAGATATGACGCCATCCCAATCGGTCTCGGGCAAAATATTTCCCAGGAAATGAGCCGCCCGCAAAAATCTTGAAGGCGACGAAAGTAAAACGGGAAAATCGTCAGGAACACTTCCCTCCTCTGACCTCATTTTTCTGTAATTTTCAAGGTGTTCCGGAAATTCGGGAAGATTGGTCATTACATCAAGCGGATTTTCGTACAGATTTATGCCTGATTCGGTAGATTCTACCACAACAGATGAAACACTGTCAGAGATCATCCAATGAAGCGTAGAGCAAGGAATTTTCTCTGAAAAGGGTCGATTTGTTATGTTAATATTCGATAGATCAGCCAAAAAATCTTCAACAGACGAATATTTTGCGGCAACATAAGCTGTAAATTCGTATGCGGGAACATTTATTTTATTGTCATCTTGCTCTCGGTAAAAAGCTTTTTGCGGAAAATTCAGCCCCGCTACGCAAAGCCCGTTTTCATTCATCGCATCGGCATAAAGCGGGTATCCGTCAATAATGGTAGCGATGCCGATAAAACCGAGATGTTCCCTATTTTCAAGACTTCTCAGGTCAAAATTTCGCGGAGTTGCAACGATCTTTTCACCAAAATTGTAGTCCAAGTCCATATTTCGCCCGAAATACAGACCTTTTTGTCTGAACGCAATGCAAGTACACATAATCATTAAAACCTCCTTTTTCTTATTATTTTCCAAAAGATCGTTTATAATACAAAGCTCACGTTCTTTGAACGTGAGCTTTGTGCTTTATTTTACGATTTCGTTAACATCAGCCACTATACCAAAATCCGCATAATCAAAAATTGGGGCAGACCTGTCGGAATTGATAGCAATAACCGTACCCGACTGCTTCATTCCTTCAACGTGATGAACAGCGCCCGAGATACCCATAGCAATGTAAACGCTTGGATTTACGCTCTTTCCGGTAAGTCCCACTTGACATTCGTACGGGAACATTTCGCAGTCTACCGCCGCACGTGATGCAGCGATCTCGGCGTTATATTTTGCGGCAAAATCCTTGATCTTTGGAAGAATTTCTCTTGCACCCTTGCCCAAAGCAAAAATAACCTCTGCACGCGCGTCCTCAGGAGTGCGCACGGTCGCCATGGCGGGCTCGGTAACGCAAGCGATCTTGGCTATAATATTGCCCGAAAAAGCGGGACGGTACATCATAAGCGTTTTGCCGTCGGTCTCAAGATAAGTGCAGTCGGCGCAGAGCCCCGTCTGAAGCTTCCAGGCAACCCGGGGAGCTATCATTTTACTTCGGGCGTCACTTGCCCAAAGAATTGCAGAAGGCTTTTCGCGCTTTGCTCTTTCGGCTATTTCATCGGCACAAGTCAAAGGAACAACGGTAATATCATCACTGATAGTTTCCGCCATGAGACGAGGCTTTTCGCCTACTATCCACACATTTTTCAGCATGACCTCGGAGGGTTTACCGGGGGCGAGACGTTCCCTTCCGCGCTCGATTCCGAGGGTTATGACCTCATCGAGCTTATCGGGAGAAATAAATGTACAACGGCGCTTTCCGTCCTCGTTCTCAAAGGATTTAATCACCTTTGTTGGCGAGCCGTGAAGGCCTATGCGGTTGGGGTCGGCGCAAATGTCTGCCGCCGTCCAGATCTCTATCTCGCCGACCTTAGAGCGGATGCTGGGGAGACGGAGATTGTTTATTCTCTCGACAGTTATCAGCGAGGGATAAGAAACTGTCATTTCTCCCATGGTTCTTGTGCGGCAAGTAAGTTTTCCGTCTGTATCCAAAATCTCCATTACGTTTGGGATAATACTGTAACCGAGAGCCTCAGCAAGACCAGGCCCCGTCTGACCTGTGTCACCGTCAACAGTCTGTCTGCCGCAAATAACAAGGTCGGGATTTATCTTTTTAACCGCCAGCGAAAGCGAGTAAGCGGTAGCGAGAGTGTCAGCTCCCACAAAAGCGCGGTCAGACAGTAGAACTGCCTTTTTTGCGCCAAGTCTGGTAAGGCTTAAAAGAAGCTCCCGCGACTTCATAGGTGCCATACTGAGCAAAATAACCTCGGCATCGGGGATGCGGAGCGCCGCCTCGTAAGCACAGGCGTCAAAGGGGTTAAGGTCGCCGTTTGCAGCCTGCTTAACGCATACAATTATTTTCATGTTTTTGACCTTACCTTGCGTCGTAAATGGGGGCTAAAGCGTCGTGGATACGCACGTATTCCTCAAAAAGCTTCTGATATTTTTCGGTATTTTCGGGAATAGGGTGAGTAATGCTCACTTCCTTTATGCACTTGTTTACAGCCTCTCTGGGGGTTGCGAAAACGCCTATCGCAAGACCTGCAAGCATAGCAGAACCAAGGGAGGAATCACTGCTTTCGGTAACTCTGAGGGTCATTCCCAGCGCATCGGCTGTGATCTGCTTCCAAAGGGGACCTTTTGCACCGCCGCCGATAATAGTTCCTACGGAATTGTAAGGAATTCCTATCTCGTCAAGGGTCTTTTTGGAGTGCAAAAGCGACAGCGAAACGCCTTCAAGCACCGCGCGGGTAAAATGACCTCTTGTATGAGTTGCTCTCATGCCAGTAAAGCTTCCGCAAAGCATGGGGTCGGCGTAAGGAGTAAGCTCACCGTTGATGTATGGGTGATAAATCAGACCGTCACAGCCGATCGGAACCTCCATTGCACCCATATCAAGCTCCTTGTAATCACCGCCGAAGGTGTCCCTGTACCAGCGATAGGAGGAAGCCGCCGCCTTTGTGGCTGTTCCGGGGTACCACAGACCGTCAGCGATATGAGAATAGTTCACCAGATGGCGGTGGGGGTAAGGACGGTCGGTAATAACGCAGATCCTGCCTGCGGTGGCAAGCTTTACGGTAACGTCACCCTGCTCTACCGCGCCCGAGGCAAATACCTCCATGCAGGTATCGGTTGTACCGCATATGACGGGAGTTCCCTCGGCAAGTGAGGTAAACTTTGCCGCATCAGATGTGATTTTGCCGATAACCTCGGTAGGCTTTACGATAGGAGGCAGAATTTCAGGGTCAACCCCCGCAATAGCGCAAAGCTCCTTTGACCAAGTAAGTGTATTGCAGTCAAAGAGCATACTGCCCTCTGCTTCAATGTAGTCGGTGCAGTAAACGCCCGTCAGAAAATAGCGAATATAGTCCTTTTCAAAGAAAACGTACTTCATTCTGTCGAAATTTTCGGGCTCGTGCTCCTTTACCCACATCATCTGGGGAAGTGTCCAGATAGTGTCGGGCTTGTGGAAGCTGAGCTTGTAGATAAGCTCGCCGTAGTTTTCAAACAAGTCCGTAGCCTGCGTCCGCGAACGGCAGTCCGTCCAATGGATAGCGTTTCTGATGGGTTTTACGTCACTGTCGCACATAAGCCACGTGTGGGTTGCAGAGTCAATAGCAACCGCCAAAATGTCGGATGCGTCAATACCGCTCTTTGCAATAAGACATCTGGCATTTTCACCCAGAGCATTTATCCAGTCCTGCGCGGACTGCTCGCAGTAGCCGTTTTCGGGATAATAGGTGGGATATTCCACCATGTTTTCGGCAATAATAGCGCCGTCGGTATTTATAAGCGTAGCTTTTGTTGAGCCGCCGCCAAAGTCAATACCAAGCAAGTATTTCATTTCGGTAAACCTCTTTTTGAAATATTCTTATTATGGAATCAAATTACACTATTTTATTCCAAGTTTGAAACGGAATCAATATTTGACTTCGTGATTTTCGCCTGTGATGCCGGGAAGAACTCCTCTTGCGATAAGCCCCTCGTTGTTGATATGTGCGAATATCCACTTGTTCTTTCTGAACAAAAGCTTGTCTGACGCTTCCTTTTCAAGCGGGACGTTGGTGCCAACAGGGAGCGCAACCACGCAGCCGAAGCCGCTTTTTGAAACCTCGCAGGGGCAAAAATGAAGAGAAGTCGCGTAAACCTCGATGATTTCGCCCTGCTCTACGTAAAACGCCTTAGCCGTTGAGGAATCGATCTTACCGTCCTTGATGTCGCTCACTTTGCCCAGAATAAGCACAAGGTCTGTCACTGCTACGTTAACTTCGCTTGAAGTATGCCACTCCCAACCGTTGAGGAAATTACTGTGACCGTAACAATAGCCGATCTGTGCGGGAAGCTCGCCGTAGCAAACGTTCTGAATATCGTTCTTTACAGAAAGCGCTTCAAATGCGGGGTTAGATGCCTCGTAGACTGAGCCTGTTTCGGGCATTGCGATTCCCTGCGCCACCTTGATCATCTCAGAAGTGTCAATACCTTTGATAATTCTGCCGTACTCAGCAAACTCGTTATCACTTGTTTTGTAAAGCTTTAGCGAGGGATTTAATTCCTTTACTGTTTCAAAGCTCATTTTATTACTCCAAAATCGTTATAGTGTGTGCTCTTTCGAACACCTTTCCGGCTTCAAGGGGAATAATTCCCTCTTTCTTTGTTATATCGTAGTTGCTGTAAACGCCGTCACCTATACCGCTCCAGGGCTCCATGCAAATAAATGGTGCACCGTGGGGGTGCCAAAGCAGGAAATAATCTGCCCCGGGAAATTCAACTTTGACAGCTCTTCCCGTCTTACGGTTACGAAGCGTGGCAGACTTGGATTTTAGATCCTTGAACACAAGCGCGTCAACAATAAAGTACTTATCGTAGAGAGGGATCCTGTCGCAGTCCTTGATGATTATCATTTTGTTGTCCTCTACGAGGTTTCCGTCAAGGTGAGTCGTGTAGAGTGTCTCGTTCTGAGGGAAGATCACATCGTAATTTTCAATTCCGTCGGGGGTGGAATAACCCTCGTGAGACCCGATGGAGAAATACATAGTTCTGTCGGACAGGTTGATAAGCTTGTAATTAAGCTCGACGCCTGCACCCTTCAAGGTATAAATAAGACGAAGCTCGTAGTCAAAGGGGAAGCAAGCCTTGGACTCCTCATCCGAGCGAAGAAGGAAGGTTGCGGTGGTGTCGGTAGCTTCCTCTACCTCAAAGGTGCAAAAGCGCGCGTAACCGTGCTTTTTTATGGTGTATTCCTTGCCGTCAAGGATATATTTATCGTCTTTAAGTCCGCCGCAAATGGGGAACATGAGAGGTGCGCGTCCGCCCCAAATCTCGGGATTTCCCTGCCAAAGGTATTCTGCGCCGTCGTTTTTTCTGATGCTCTGCATCTCGGCGCCGCGCTCTGCGATGTCAACCGTGATCAGGTCGTTTTTTAACGTAATCATCTGTTTTTCCTCCAAATGAATATAGAAAGAAATGGCGGTAACACACTTGATACCGCCATCCCCCTTGGTTTTTATTTAGTAAGCCATACGTGGTCGGGATCTATGGACATATAGAATCCTCTGTGATCGCAGCTCATCATCCAAAGCAGGTAGCCCTTATAACCGGGAGCAACCGTGCAGGGATGGTAACCAACGGGTATTTCAACGAAATCGCCGTTGTAGGTTACATAGTTCTCGTCAATAGACTTGTCGTCGTTATATACTCTCTGAATACCGAAACCCGTTGCCTTGTCGTACTCATAGTAATAGATCTCCTCTGCAAATCCCTCTGCAGGCATGTTCTCCGTGTCATGCTTGTGACCGGGGTAAGAGGACCACTGACCGCCAACGATAAAGTTCTCGCCAACGTAAACTCTTCCTGCTTCCATTCTCTCGTCGATGAGGAAGTGAGCTTCGCGCTCAAAGCCGGGCTTACCAAGGAACTTAACGATAATATCCTCAGGAGTGATAAGAACAGGCTTGAAATCCTTGTCCGTGGGACAGAGAGCGATGATGATCTCGAGCTCGTCGGAAACGCACTCAACAGCAAACGCCGTGTTTCTGGGAATATAGAAAGCGTAAGCCTTGCCGTCGAAAACGTTCTTTCTCTTACCGATGTTTTCAAAAGT
The DNA here is from genome assembly GCA_045651985.1 of Eubacteriales bacterium. Classification (GTDB taxonomy): domain Bacteria; phylum Bacillota; class Clostridia; order Oscillospirales; family CAG-272; genus SIG710. The sequence continues at coordinate 38,750 of JAZRTK010000024.1, read as the reverse complement.
AGCGCCGCCGCTTACGTTACAGGTGCCGCTAAGAATCGTGCAAGCGTACTCGTGCTCAGCGTCGGCAGCAAACTCCTGCTTCATGCCCTTTGTAAGACGAAGAGCCCAAATGTCAAGCTGCTGACAGCCTGCATCAGCCTTTGTATAAATTTTCTGAAGTCCAACGGACTTATCCCAATGTCTCTTATAATTCATAACCCTTCTCCTTTAAAAATTCTTTTACCGTCTCAAAGCTAGGAACGCTTTCACGAGCGCCGATACCGGTGCACTTGATAGCGGAGACCGCACTTGAGAAGAAACAGCATTTAAGAAAATCGAACCCCTTTACGTAACCTGCTGCAAATGCGCCGTGGAACATATCACCCGAGCCGTTGGAATCAACGACCTCAACGGGAAATACGGGATATTCGATAATTTCCTTGCCATCGTACATAATGCCGCCTTTTGCACCCATCGTAACAACGACTACCTCGGGGTGGTAGGTATCATAAAGCTTTACAGCCGCTTCCCTTCCGTCCTTTGCTCCGGTGTGACCCATGGCAAATTCCTCGGACGGAATCATAATGTCCGTAAGTCTCAAAAGTCTTTCAACGCCCTCGTATAGACCGCCGCAGTCGTAGAGAACTTTTGTTCCGTTTGCCTTTGCTACCAAACAAGCCTCTTCCGCGCCGTCCATTTCGTTTCCGTCTATCATAAGGACTTCAGCTTCGGCAACAGCTTTCTTCTGAGCATCGTTCAGGCGAAGCGCGGGAAGATTGCCCTTATCAAAAACGCAGGTACGGGACTTTTCCTGCGAGCTGAGCCAAATGACCGAGGTGAATGAGCGGTAACCGCTCTCTGTTACGATATTGGAGGTATCAACGCCGTACTTTTCGAAGTCCGCGCGGAGGAAATTACCCCCGTTGTCGTCCGAAAGTACGCCAATATAACTTGAAGATTCACCCAGCTTTGAAGCCGCAACGATACCCGAGGCGGTAGGTCCGCCGCCGGCGATCTTAGAGCCTGTTGCGCGGAGCTTTGTGTCCTCAGGTGGGTAATAAGGAACGGTGACGAGCGTATCCATTACGCACGCGCCGATTCCAACTATTTTTGCACTCATTTTGCCTGTCCTCTTGCACCGAGAAGATCGATCTTGTCAAGACAGAAGTTCTTAACAGACGCGATAGGATCCTTCATGAACAGGTCGATAGCATAGCTTGCGTTGGGGTTATCAAGCTGCGCTCTCAGACCGTCGAGGAGTGAGTAGCAAATGTCTGTTGCGAAGTTCATCTTTCTGATACCTGCTTTTACTGCAAGTCGGATCTGGTCGTCGGGGATACCCGAGCCGCCGTGAAGAACGAGAGGAGTCTGGTTTGTTGCCGCGTAGATATCCCTGATTCTCTCAATGTCGATCTTAGGAGGCTTCTTGTATCTGCCGTGAGCGTTACCGACAAGAACTGCGAGCGCCGCAACGCCTGTCTGCTCAACAAATTCAGCCGCATCCTCGGGAACTGTGAATTCGTCCATTCCGTCGTCGTTTACAGAGCCGATGTGACCAAGCTCACCCTCGACCTCAACACCGATCTCGGCGCAAGTGTCAACGATGTGCTTTGTGAGAGCAACGTTCTCCTCGAAGGGGTGAACGGAGCCATCGAGCATAATACCTGTGCATCCGCGGCGAAGTGCTATGGTAACTTCCTTTTCGGAAGGTCCGTGGTCAAGGTGGAAGCAGATCGGAACTGTTGCCAGCTCTGCTGCCTTGAGAACTACGGGTGCGAGGAACTTTGCCGTGTCCTCGTTGAAAAGTCTGGGATAAACCTGCAAAATAACGGGTGCCTGAGCCTCTTCTGCTGCGTACATTGCGCCCATTACGGTTTCCATATTATATACGTTGAATGCAGGGATACAGAAGTTACCCTTCTGCGCCATGTCAAGAACGTGCTTAAGCGAAACTAACATATTAGCTAAAAATCCTTTCTGATATTTACGTCGCAAAACCAAGCCTCACTTTTGGAACGCTTGGTTTTGCGTGATTATCTCTTAGCCGAGAATAAGCTCTTCGAGAGAAATGATAGCAACCTCGTTCTGGTCTACCGACTTGAGAGCGGCATACTCGGAAACGGAAGCAGTAACGATTGTGTCAGCCTTAACGCCCTTTGCGTTGAAGATTCTGCCGTCCGCTACCTTCTTGATAACCTCGGGCATCCACTGAGCCATGAGAATATTACCTGCCCACATTGTGTCCTTACCGTGGCAGAGCATTTCGTTAAGAGTTGCATAAGCGGCAACCACCTTACGAGGCTCCTCTGTTTCCTTGAGGTCGCGAGCGAGCTGGAAGGGATCTTGGAATACTACCGCCTTGCCTGTGTTCTTTGCTGTAAGCTTTCCTGTGTCAAGAAGTCCCGCAACGAATGTTGTAAACGTTACAACGTCGCAAGCAAGTTCAACGCCCCACTCCTTGTACTCACGCTTGAACACTTTAGCATCCTGGGGATCGAATGCAACTACTGTCTTGTATGCGCCGATAACCTTAGCGCAAGCTGTCATCTGTTCCTTGGTCTCATTTGCGGCGCTGATAAGGTACTCCAGCTGCTGACCCGAAGCAGGCTCCTTTTCAAGAACCGTGAAAGCAACTCCGGCCTTCTCCAGAACCTTGATCGCATTGATGGCAGCCGCGGGAACTTTATACATTGCGTCAACGCCCAGGAACAGAAGTGTATCTGTCTTGCCTGCGTGAGCGGCAATAGCAGCCTTGAGGTCTGCGTCGATCTCTGTTGCGCCGTAAGCGTTGCCGTATGCTAAGCAATTGTCAACGAGAACGTTTATGTATTCGGGAAGTTTGCCTTCCATTGCAGCGTCAAGTCTGGCTTCCTTTGTAAACATTACGGGGTCCCAACCTGTTACGCAGTCCTTTGTGCAGGCACCGCAGCAAGCGCACTCGTAAATATTGTCAACGACCTCCTCGATACCGTATGCACCGCGGTTTACAAGGGACAGACCGAGAGCTCTTGCTCTGGATGTGTTTCTCTCAAGACCTGTTGCGTTTCCGATAGGACAGATGTGACGGCACATCCAGCAGAAACGGCAGGCATCTATATGCTTTTTGCTATTCTCTGTCATTGTTATATCCTCCTAATTCTAAATTACAGACCGAGCTTGAAGGGGTTCATGATACCGTTGGGGTCAAGAGTCTTCTTGATGCCCTCGAATACCTGCATAGCGGGACCGTACTGCTCCTTCATAAGACGGCCGAGCTTGATACCAACGCCGTGGTGGTCGTTTACAACACCGCCGTGAGCGATAGCTGTGCGTACACCGCAGGTCCAGATCGCCTGGTGGAGACGGAGAGCCTCAACGGGATCCTGAGGAACGTCCTTACCGTCAACGATAAAGCGGTCGTAAACCATTGCGCCCCACTCATACCAGTGAGAGAAGTGAGCGATGAACTTTGCCTGGGGGAAGTTGCTCTCAATAGCGTTCTTCATTGCCCAGTAGATCTCCTCGATCTTACCGTAAGGAGCGATGGTATCCATCGTACCGAACATCTGGGGGAGGTCCATCATGTGGCCCGGATAGAAGAACGTGATCTTCTCGTTCCACCACTTTTCACCGTACTCGCTGCCCATATCCTCAGCGCCGTATTTTGCGAAGGTGTCAAGAAGGATCTTCTCTTCTACGTTGACCATCGCAGTGTCGCCTTCGTATGCAACGTTCATGAATGCGCCGTCGCGCTCAACGCCGACGATCTTCTTAATGAGAGAAGCAGTCTCAGCAGGGTCGTAAAGTCTCATTACGGAGGGCTTGAACTTCTGGAGAAGCTCGCGGGAAGCCTTGAATGCTACGTTCATATCCTTGAAGAGGAAGCCGCGGAAGCGTCTTTCTTCGGGCTGGTCGTAGATTCTGATCTGAGCCTTTGTAATGATACCGAGCGTACCCTCGGAACCGATAAAGATCTGGTTGAGGTCGGGACCTGCTGCGTGCTTGGGAGCGGAGCAGGTGTTGATGATATCACCGTTGGGAAGAACAACTTCCATCTGGAGTACCATGTCGTCGATCTTACCGTACTTTGTGGAAACTACGCCGATACCTCTGTGAGCAAGGAAGCCGCCGACGGTAGAGCAAGTAAGAGAGGAAGGATAGTGCATAGTCGCCTTACCAACTTCGTTTGCCGCCCACTCGATGTGCTTATATATAGCACCCGTGCCGCACTCGATGTACATAGCGTCTGTATTTACTTCATAGATCTTGTTCATTCTCTTTGTATCAATAACGATACCGCCTGCAACGGGAATAGCGCCGCCCTGGGTTCCGCCGCCGCCGCCCCATGTGGTTACGGGGATCTTGTAGTAGTTTGCGATCTTGAGGACCTTTGAGGTCTCGTTTGCATCAAGAGGAGCAACGACAAAGTCAGCCTGAGGCATTCTGCAGCCTCTGTCCGACCACATACGGGACAGCCAGTAGTAGTCTACGCTGTGAGTCAGCTTGTCGATCTCTCTTGTGGAGCAGTTTTCTTTTCCGACAGCGTCTTCAAGCTCTGTCAGAATCATCGCATCAAGAAATGCATTCGTCATCATGATAGGTTTTCTCCTTTTTATGTAAAATTATTTTTTATCAAGTGTCTTGTCGATTGCGAGATTGGGGAAATACTTTGTGAACTCGCGAAGCTCTTCTACGTAGTTACCCTCGATCTCAACGAAGTGGTGAATGTAAGGACCGTCAAGCAGTCTGTCTTCCCAAGCCTGCAGGTCATCAAACTCGCCCCACAAATATGTGCCGTGTGTCTGAGGACCTTCGGTTGTGTGGCAAGTGCCTGCCAAGATCATGTACTGGCCGTTGTCCTGGTCGATTCTTGCGACCGTGTACTCGCCGTCCTTTGCACGGAACCACTCTCTCTGGTTTACCAAACGAGCCTTGGAGTCGGGAGCCTTAACGGAAAGCGGGAACGGACCGCAATGCCAGAGAAGCTCTGCGTTCTTGTTCTCGGGGTGACGAACGGTGAATTCACCGAGGAAAGGACGAGCCTTTCCAAGCGAAGCACTGTCAAGAAGGTTCATTGTGAGCGCGCAGTGCATATCGCTCTCGCATGCTACGACGTAACCGAGGTCGTTGAGGACACCGTAAACTGCGCAAGGAGCAAGCCCCTCGCTCATAACGGGTGTCGCCGTCCAGCACTCTGCTGAAATAATGTCAAGGTTGAATTCCTTGAAGATTCCGATATATGTAACGACCAGAGCAGCCATGCGCTCGTAGTAGTTGGGAGTGAGATCGTCGGACTCGTACTTGGTCTTGAAGATCTCAACGTACTTTGCTATCTCGTCCTTCTCATTTTCGAGCACAGCGTTGAATCTCTGCTCGAACATGGCGAAGTTTACGGGAATGATCTTGATGCCAAAACGGTTCATCAGCTCGCCTTCGTTCCAGATTACGGAGAAGAAGGGCTGAGGACGTGCGCCCACCTGACCGACTCTGAGACCCTTGAAGTTCTTTACCATGCAGGCAACGCGAACGAACTTATCAAAGTTCTTCTTAAACTCGTCGGACTCAACGCGGCAGCAAGGGATATGTGAGAAAGGAATATTGAATCTCTGGAACTGACGGGAAACACCGAACAGACCGCACTGAGAGTCTGTAGGTCTCATACCGTCAACGTAGTACTCGTCGTCAAGGGGAGCCCAAAGGAGGCAAGGAACACCCATTTCCTTTGCAAGGTCGGCTGCTGCCTCTTCGTTTCCGAAGTTGGTGTTGATGATGAAGATTGCGTCAACCTTCTCTTCCTTAAAACGAGCAACCACGTCGTTCTTGGAATCTTCATCGAAAATAAGGTCGTTGCAACCAAGACCTTTGGTGTCAGCAAATTCGACGTTCTCATTTGCGAAGTGCTTCTCGATGTAGTCAACGAATCTGTGTCCTCTTTCCTCTGCGGATACCCATGTAAGGAAGGTTTTTGCGGGACGGTTAGTGGTATTGCGCCTCATAGGAACAAGACCGATTTTGATTTTGTAGTCCATTTTTTCAAAACCCCTTTATTTTTTCATTTTTTTATGTTATAATGGTGACAGCGGTCGATTTTGCAGTGACAAAATCCCCTGTCAAGATACATTATACTACAAAGTAAAAATAAATCAATAGGTTTGTGAAAATATTTTTCACTTTTTTTGAAAAAACGAGAATTCGGAGAAAAATATATAAAATTTGGAGCAAGTTCATGAAATCTATTATTTTAAAGATCAAATCTCAATATAAGGAATTCGGTCCCGCCGAAAAGCTGATCGCGGACAAGCTTATCGAGTCACCTTCATCTATCCTGTCGGACAGCATCACCGAGTTTGCAAGGTCTATCGGTTGCGGCGACGCGACTGTGGTTCGTTTCTCCAGAAAATTAGGTCTTGACGGTTACCAGGCGCTGAAGATCGCCGTGGCAAGCGAGGTCTCATCCTATTCAAGAATGCCCGAAAAGATCACATTAAAGGACTCCTGCTTTGAGATCTTTACAAAGAGAATAAACGACATAGAATCTGCTTTGGAGCTTACGCGATCGGTGCTCGGTGCAGAAGAACTTGAAAAAGCTGCGCAGGCAATTATGAAGGCAAAGCGCATCGTCGTTTTCGGACTGGGAAATTCCGCTTCCGTCGCCAACGACGCTCAGCATAAATTCCTTCGTCTCGGTCTTAATGCAACGGCTTGCTCCGATAATCATATGCAATGTATCATCGCCAGCCACATGGACGAAGGCTGCGTTGCTATCGGTATCTCCCATTCGGGTCAGTCCGAAGACATCGTGGAATCCATGAAGCTGGCAAAGCTTAACGGAGCCACGACTATTTGCGTCACAAATTACGGTGAATCGCCCCTGAAAAATATTTCCGACATTCGTCTTTTCACGAAATCCGACGAAACCAAGCACTCGATCCTTGCAATGAGCTCGAGAATAGCACAGCTGACGATCTTCGACGCAATTTATACCTATATAATCGCAAACGACTACGACAACTCGGTACAGGCAATAAAAAACACCGAATCCGCACTCAAGGACAAAAAGCTGTAAAAGAAAAGGAAGTGCGCCGTCGCACTTCCCTTTTCATTATTCGAGCTTGTCCTTTGTGGGTTTGAATTCAATAATTCCGTTTACTGCCAAATAATATGCTATACCGCAGGCAACAACAGACGGCAGAGTTATTAAAAAAAAGCTGAGGGGCATCATACCGAGCTTGGTGCCGTTTATGGGGATAGACAGTATTCCGAGATATTCACCGTAGATCAGCTTCATGGTAAGATTTGCAAACGCCGCAATTCCGCTCGTGGTTTCAAAAAGACCGAAAACGGCATACATAACCGCAAGCACCAGATTGGGGATATTAGCCGCAAGCCCCATAAAAAATCCGGTATAGTTGTTTTTGGGAAACCTTCCAAGGCTTATCTTCTCCCTGTCCTCGACGCCGCATCGAAATGCGATCTGACCAGCCATAACAAGGAAAAAGATGACTGCGCCCACGCTTACCGCCACCGTCATAGGCTGAATTTTGTCAGGATCGGCTGAGCTGTTTGCCTTTGCCGTGGTTATGGCAAGAGCCAGACCGAAGACCGCAATTGCGATTTGGTCCACGAATATTTTAACGCAATGATATGAATAATTTCCAAAAAACTTTTTTATTCCCATGATTTCTCCATTCCGCCCTTCGGGCACAAGGTATTATACAATATTTTCCCATTTCTTGCAATATAAGAGCAAAAAAATTTACATTTGGAGGTGATAATAAATGATAAAAGAGCTTGAGATGCAGAATCTACCCGAACCGCTGCGGGAGTTTGCCGCGTACAAGGGCGGTATTCAGGGGTGTTCTCCCAAGACCGTAACAGAATATCTTTTTGACCTCCGAACATTTTTCAAATACATAATCGCCACTCGAAACGGCATCCCCACCGACACGGAGGAATTTGACAAGATCAGTATTTCAGCCGTTGACATGACTCTCGCCGCTTCGGTGAGAACAGACGAGGTGATGACGTTCCTCATGTATGCGGGAGACAAGCGCACAAATGCATGGAGCGCAAAGGCACGAAAGCTCAGCGCGATCAAGGGCTTTTATAAATACTACGTTAACAAAAAGAAGCTGATAGAAGTAAACCCCGCCATTGACATCGAATCGCCAAAGCCGAAGAAAACTCTTCCCAAAGTCCTATCCCTTGAAGAAAGCATAAAGCTGCTTGAAGCGGTCAAAAACGACACAAATTCAAAGAACACCGAACGAGACTACTGCATTATCACCCTTTTCTTGAACTGCGGAATGCGACTTTCCGAGCTTGCGGGAATACGGCTTGGTGACATCGACTCGGAGCTTCGCTCTGTGAGGATAACGGGAAAAGGAAGCAAGCAAAGAATAGTTTATTTTAATCAAGCCTGCCAAACGGCGCTTGCCGATTACCTGAAGATACGGCTCACGGAGGAGCTTTTGAAGCTTGATATCAAGCACCTGTTCCTCAGCGGCAGGGGCAGGAACTCACCGATCAGTGTAAAAACGATCGAGTGGATGGTAAAGAAATATCTGTCTCTCGCAGGACTTGAAAACCGCGGGTATTCGGTGCACAAGCTGCGCCACACCGCCGCCACCCTCATGTATCAGTCGGGCAATGTGGACGTTCGCACGATAAAAGATATTTTGGGTCACGAGCAATTGAACACAACGCAGATATACACTCACGTCAGCAACAAAAATATGGAAGATGCCATGGCGTGCAATCCTCTGGCAAATATAAAGACATCCCCAAAAGATACAGAATAAAAATATCCGTGCAGAAAATCTGCACGGATATTTTTATTTATCGCAGGGCAAATTGCGCCTCAAAAAGTATATATTGAAGGGGATGGAAACCAAGAATGTCAGCAGGTCTGCCGCGGGCTGAGTCATGAGTATCCCGTCAAGCTTGAATATTACGGGCAGAATAAAGATAAGCGGGACGAAGAATATTCCCTGCCGAAGCGATGCCAAAACGGTCGCTCCGCGGACGAATCCCAAACATTGATATAGCTGATTTACATATGTAGAATATCCGAGGAACGGAAGCGCCGCGCTGATAAACAAGAGCATACGCACGCCGATCTCCACAGTTTTGCGCGTCTCGGGACGGAAAAGCTCAACAAGTTCTTCCGAAAAGAACACAAGAACAAGAGACGCAAGAACCGAAACGGCAGTTCCCAGAACAGTGGCGACCCAAAACGCCTTTTTCACACGGTCATTTTTCTTTGCACCATAATTGTATCCCGCAACGGGCTGGAATCCGTGACCGATACCGAGAACAAAGCTGCGCAGGAGCATATATAGCTTGTTTGCAATTCCAACGGCTGCGATAGCCGCGTCGCCGTAAGGCTTCACCTGTACGTTCAGAAGAGTCGTTGCAAGGCTGCTCAGCCCCTGTCTGAACACGGTGGGGAGCCCCGTTCTTATTATCACCCAATAATCGCGGATCTTAAAGCTGATATTTTTCAAGGAAAGCTTGACTATACTCTTCCCCGAAACGTAAATAGACACGAGAATACAAAAGCTTATGAACTGACTGAGCACGGTTGCAAGAGCCGCGCCCGCAACTCCCATATCAAGCGTAAAAATAAAGATAGGATCAAGAAAGACGTTCAGAACTCCGCCGGCTGTCAGACCGATCATCGAAAATGTTGCCTTGCCTTCCGCCCTCATGATGTTATTGAGAACGAAGGACGAGCACATAATGGGAGCGCCCAGCAAAACGATGAACGCGTAATCAACGGCAAAAGGCAATATCGTATCCGTCGAGCCGAAGATACGAAGAAGCCTCGGCAGATTTATCAAGCCGCCGCATGTCAGCAAAAGTCCGAGGAAAATTGCAGCCAAGACCGCACAGGACGCGTATTTATTTGCGCCCTTTTCGTCCTTTTCACCCAATTTCATTGAAACCAGACTTCCGCCGCCCATGGCAAGACCGAATCCGATCGCCTGAAGTATGGATTGCAAAGCATATACGATAGAAACAGCACCGATAGCGCTGTCTCCCAAGCTTGTGACGAAGAACGTGTCCGCCATATTATATATGGAAGTTATCATCTGGCTCAAAATGGTGGGCAGAGATAAGGATATTACCAATTTTGTGACCGATTGCTCGGTCATGCGTTTATATTCCGCCTCGGAATTGAGGGGTCTCTCCAATTTCATCGCCTCCAAAATATCCGTAACTACATAAAATATTATCACGCACACCGGCGTATGTCAACCTTTTTTGTGATATTCGATAGGTGATATGTCGCGCTTTTTCAAAAATCAGGGAAAAGCTTGACACAGCCTATGAGTCCGCACACAAAAGTCGCCAAGACCGTATAAGTTTTTTGTTTTTGATGTTGATTTCTTAATAAATTTGTGTTATTATGTAGAGGAATTTATCCCATGTCCCTTTCATATACTTTAAAAAAAAGAAGAGGACGGAGTATGACGGATAATTATCGCTCGGAGCTTTTTTCAAGAATAAGAAAATTTAATTTTACAAATGCAGTCGTGATAGGACAGGCGTTTAGATTGTTTTTGCTTTTCTGTGCTTTTTTTATATTTTTTTTCGGCGTCGGATACCTGACAGTCATCGGAGAAAACACCAAAAGCGCCGTAAGCGACTTTTTCTGCGCCGAACTTAAGGACTCGGGGTTCATTTATTACTTAAAGCAGACATTTTCTTTTTCTTCGCCCGATTTTTACCTCGCGTTAATAATTCTTGTTTCGGGCTACACCATGCTTGCTGTTCCCGTATCGGCTTTCTGCCTTGCATATATGGGTGCCAAAAGCGGTTTTTGCTTCTCACACCTGTGGCAAATACTTATCGGTTCGGGCAAGCTTTCGGGCGGAGGCGCGACTTTTGCATATCTTGCGATCTGCAAGCTATGCGTGCTTATCGCGGTGATTTTTATTACGATATGCGCACGGGATTTTTCATATAAATACTCGGATATCTACCGAAGGTCCGCCCGTCCCCTTTCGTCCCCTGAATCCGCAAATTACGCTCTGATAACATTGTCAAGCGCAGGAATAACCGTACTTATAAACCTGCTGTTTTTGACTTTTCAATTTATTTCCCCATCTACATACATCTGAGAAAGGAAAAACGTTTTGGAAAACGACAAGAAGTTTAAACTTTTCAAAAAGAAAGAAAAAAAGGACATAACCCCCGAGGAGGTCGAAGCCGAAAGAAACGCCCCCAAGGGCATAAAAATGTTCTTTAAATTACTCAAGAGGAACTTCGGCGCCCTTATCTCGCTGAACCTTATGATGCTCTTCATGGTCCTTCCTCTGATCGCAGCGTTTTACGTTTATCTGCAGGGCGACACAACGCCTTCTGTGACAAGTCCCCTCTACGCCACGCTTCACGGTGCGGATCTTATCATAGGCTCACCTGCCACAGAACTGCTCAAAAACACATTTTCTACACGCCTCATGCTTCCTGTTCATAATTCTGCGGTCTATCCCGTAATTATCGGCATCGGTGCGCTTCTGGCTCTCACTTGGGGTTGGCAGAACGTTGGCTCTACCTACGTTCTCCGTTCCATAGTCCGCTCAGAGCCTGTTTACATATGGTCCGACTATTTTTACGCAATAAAAAAGAATTTAAAGCAAGGCTTTATTTTCGGAATTATTGATTTCGTCATTATCGCGGTACTCACGTTTGACATTATGTGGTTCTCGGGCAATACAGGCTCATTTGCCCAGGACGTTATGTATTTTTGCACGGTGGGACTTGCGCTTCTCTACGTTTTCATGCGCTTCTATCTTTACATAATGCTCATCACCTTTGATCTGAGCTGCTGGAAGCTGCTCAAAAACGCGCTGATATTTACAACTATCGGGATTAAACGAAACATTCTCGGGGGCTTGGGTATCCTGCTTATGGCGGCGCTGAACATTGCACTGATAATTTTCCTTATGCCCATGGGAATCGTTGTTCCTTTGATCCTTCCGCTTTTCTATTTCATATCCTTTGCATCGTTTATATCTGTGTACACAGCGTATCCCTGCATTCAAAAATACATGATAGACCCCATAATCAAGGAACAAATTGGCGAATAAGTTTTAACCGAGGCGACGTTGTCGCCTCGGTTTTTTAGTTTATCAGCTCGCTTACGGTGACAAATTTGTACCCTTGCCTTTGAAGCTCGGGTATTATAAGCTCAAGCGCCTGCGGAGTCGGGCTGTTGTAGCTGACGTAATCGTGCATGAGGATGATATCTCCGCTGTCGACGTTTTGGGTCACGTTTTTGAATATCTCCGAAGGAGATGAATGTGCCCAGTCACGGGTGTCGATAGACCACAAAATTACAGAATATCCAAGCATCTCGGCGCTCTTTTCAACTGCCTCTCCAAAGGCACCCTCGGGCGGTCTGAAAAGTACCGTCTGACATTCGGCGAGACTGTATATCATGTCATCGCAGCGGGTCATTTCGCTCAATATCTCGTCCTCGGTCATTCTTTTTACACGGTTGTGAGTATAGGTGTGATTTCCGATCTCGTGACCCGCATCCACTACCGCACGGGCGGCGTCGGGGTAGTATTCAATGTTTTGCCCCACAAAGAAAAAAGTTGCCTTTACATTGTATTTTTCGAGAATATCAAGTATCTGCCCCGTATAGCGCGGGTGCGGTCCGTCGTCAAAGGTGAGAGCAATCATTTTATCATGACAGTCCTCGCTGTGAAAGATCGTCCTGCTTTGTGCCGCCCAAACACGGACGGGCGCAACCATAAGAACCAATACTATCAAAAAGGCGATTGTCTTTTTCACGATTTCACCAGCTCATCAAGCGTACCGAAACGATAGCCCATATCGCGCAGCTCACAAATGACCGAATCGAGAATCGATGCGTTTGTTTCGGATGTTGGATGCAGCAATATGACCGCACCGTTGTGAACGTTGTCGATTATCTTTTTCTTTGCGTACTCGTAAGACGGCTGACGGCTGTTGTCCCAGTCGGCGTAAGCAAAGCTCCAGAAAATCGTTTTATACCCCATGTTGTTCACTGCTTCAAGGCTCTTTCGGTCAAATTTTCCCTCGGGCGGACGAAAATATTTCGGCATCTCCTCACCCGTAAGCTTCTCATATGCATCGGAAAGTGAGTCTATCTCCCTTTGGATCTCCCCTGCACTAAGCCGTGTCATGTCCTTGTGATAATAGGTGTGGTTGCAGACCAGATGTCCCTCGTCTTTCATTCGCCGAATAAGATCGCCGTTCTTTTCAATCAGATTTCCCAAAACAAAAAACGCGCCGGGAACTTCCTGCTCCTTGAGAGTGTCAAGAATCCTTGATACGTTTCCGTTTTCATATCCCGCGTCAAAGGTAAGATATACGACCTTATCGTCGCTGTCGTCTGCCACCTTTTCGTCAATATAATATCCTCCCAGGTCTTTAATATAAGTCATCTGCGGATCCAGTGATGGGCGCAAATGATCTTTCATTCTTTTGCAATACCAGCTGTTAAAGCTTTCGGATGATGCTGCAGATGCAATTGTAAAAAGTATTGCGATTCCCAAAACAAGCGCCGTAAATGGTAAAATTTTGTATTTCATAACATTCCTCCTTTCTTTTTTATTGTTCCTTTTAAATCTTTTTTTTCTCTGAAAATATCTGTTTGCTTTTGTACGATTTACATAAATCACAATTATTTTGTCACTTATTGTAAGATGTTCATAAATCTGTCACAAAAGTATTATATAATGTCCCAGAATGGGGGTGGGATCTTGAAAAAAAACACCAACACATTTGAAAGAAAAGAAAAAAAGATAATAATAAATAAATCGGACTTCCCTGCCTTCTCGGAAAAAATAAAAGAATATCTTGTTCCCGACAAGCACAATGAAGGCAGCAAGCCTTACGATATATGCAACATCTATTTTGACAACGATCGCGGCGACGTTATAAGAAATTCTGTTTCAAAGCCAAAATACAAGGCAAAGCTTCGTCTGAGAAGCTACGGTACCCCTACACTTGACGACAAGGTTTTCTTTGAAATAAAGAGAAAAACGGACAAGGTCGGCACAAAGCGCCGCGCAATTCTGCCGCTCAAAAAGGTGTACGATTTTCTGAATACGGGAACCATTGACGAGGACGAAAGCTACATAAACCGTCAGGTTCTGCGCGAAATTGCTTATTTTATTGAAACTTATCACGTAAGCCCCAAAACCTACGTTTCATACAGGCGCTACGCCTTTTATTCAAAGGACGACCCTGACCTCAGGATCACATTTGACACGGATATAATTTCAAGGCGGAACGATCTGCGCCTTGAGCTTGGTGATCACGGCGAGCCCCTGCTCGAAAATGACAAAATGATAATTGAGATCAAATTTTCGGGAAGTATCCCGCTATGGTTTTCTCACCTGTTATCCGATTTCGGACTTGCTATCGGTAGCTTTTCCAAGATCGGTCACGAGTTTAACAAAAACCTGCTGAGATCAGCAGACGAGAAAGGAACACAAAATGTATAACGCAATCTGGTCTATTCCCACTCTGTCGCTTCCGCTCATAGATTTCTTTAAGATCTTTGGAGTTTCCGTGGCTTGTGCGGTCATGGTCTCTCTTACATACATCATCGCGCGCAGAAATACGGGTTACCGTCCCTCGGTAGTCTCTTCCATTATGTTACTCGCACCCGCTGTATGCCTTATTATGCTCGTTGTTGGTGACAGCGCCGCAAGAGCCATAAGCATTGGCGGCGGTATTGCGTTTATCCGTTACAGAAGCACTCTTGAGGACCCCCGCGACCTGACTCACATTCTGGTCGCTTTAGCTTCGGGTCTTGCCTGCGGAACGGGTCTCGTTGGTCTTGCGCTTTACTCGGTAGCCATCATTTGCGTGATCTCTATCCTTATCTCTTTTATCAATTTTGGCAAGGTAAAATCAAGCGTAATGCGCCTGAAAATAACCATTCCCGAGGACATCAATTTCTACGGTATTTTCGACGAAATTCTCCAAAAATACTGCAAGCGCTATGATCTCGATTCTATCAAGACTGCCGATTTCGGTACTCTCTGTGAACTGACTTACACCATAAACATCAAAAACGTTGAAAAACGCAAGGACCTTATCGACGAGATCAGAGCAAGAAACGCTAATCTGAACGTTGTTCTGACAAGAAAAAATTTCGAAAAATAAATCTCCAAAACAAAAAGGACAAAAATCATGTCTATCACATTCATAAAAGAAACGAACACCTTCTATCTCGACGGAAAAAACGTGACCTACGCTTTTTTTATTAACAGGTTCGGTTACGCCGAGCATCTTTATTACGGTAACAGCATCGGTCACGACGACCTTACCCACCTTCGCGGTTGTGGTTGCGGAAGCCGTGACGCTACCGTCCCCGGCTATGACGGGGACGGAATAAACAGCTACCACTACTTCCCTTCCGAGCTGGCATTTTTCGGCACGGGTGACTACCGCGAACCCGCCGTGGAGCTGCTCAATCCTGCGGGCGACCGTCTCACCGAACTACTGTACGACGGATATGAGATACTCTCCGAAAAACCTAAAATAAACGGTATGCCCTCGCTTCGAGGCGGTGAGACGCTGGTCGTACACCTTAAGGACAAAGTGACTGCTTTCGCCTGTGATCTCTACTATACGGTGTACGACGACACGGACGTGATCGCCCGCAGGGCAGTGTACATCAACGGCGGGAAATTGCGGGTCACATTGAACAGAGCCTATTCCTTCAGCTTTGGTCTTCCGTCACAGAACTACGATTTCATATCCCTTTACGGTGGCTGGGCAAGGGAAAGAAAGATAGAGCGTATCCCCATGCATCACGGCGTAGTCTCCATAGACTCCAAGAGAGCCGCATCCTCTGCGGTGCTCAATCCCTTTATGGCGCTTGCCGAGCGGGGAACTGACGAAGACAAGGGTAACGTATACGGCTTTAATTTAGTTTATTCATCATCCTACGTCCTTAAAGCCGAGGGAGTAAACTGCGGACGCGCCTTAGTCACCGGCGGCATAAACGATTTTGATTTCTCCTGGATACTTGAAAGCGGGGAGAGCTTTGAAACACCCGAAGTGGTTATTGCTTACTCATCCGAGGGTATCGGCGGTATGAGCCGCGCCTTCCACGACGCTTACAGAAACCATTTGATCGCGCCCAGACACGCGAAAACGCCCCGTCCTCTCGTTATAAACAACTGGGAAGGCACTTACTTCAACTTTACAAACGACAAGCTTAGAGCTATCGCAAAAGCCGTTGAGGGCACGGGCATCGACACCTTTGTTCTCGACGACGGTTGGTTCGGAAAACGCGATAGCGACCGTTCCGGTCTTGGAGACTGGGTGGTAAACACCACGAAGATGGAAGGGGGACTTACGGACGTTATCGAGTACGTCAACGGTCTCGGCATGAAGTTCGGACTCTGGTTCGAGCCTGAGATGATCAGCGAGGACTCCGATATCTACCGCGCGCATCCCGATTTCGCTATCGGCGCGCCCAACCGCCCGCACTGCTATTCCCGCCATCAGTTCCAGATGGACATCACCCGCGCGGACGTTCGCGACTACATAGTCGACTCCGTGAACAAGATACTGCACGATCACAACATCGAGTACGTTAAATGGGATTTCAACAGAAACGCCACTGAGTTCTACTCCATCGGCAGAGAGCCGGAGCGTCAGTCTGAGTTCTCTCATAGATACGCCCTCGGTCTCTACGATCTGTTCGATCGAATAGTTGCGACCAATCCCAATGTTTTCTTTGAGGGCTGCAGCGGCGGCGGAGCGCGCTTTGATCCCGCTATCCTTTACTATTTTCCGCAGATCTGGACGTCCGACAACTCCGATGCCGAGGACAGAACCACAATCCAGTACGGTACTTCCCTCGTCTATCCCCTCTCCTCTATGAGCTGTCACGTTTCCGCGCTGCCCAACCATCAGACGGACAGAATGGAGTGTATGGATACCCGCGCCGACATCGCTCATCTGGGCGCGACAGGTTACGAGCTCGACTCTACCACCTTCACCGAAGAGGACAAAGCTACAGTTGCCGCCCAGATTGCAGAATATCACGGCATGGAATCTCTGATACTTGAGGGCGATCTCTACCGCACTCAAAGTCCTCTCGATTCCAATTTCTTCGGATTTATGGTGGTCTCCAAGGACAAGACCGACGCGCTTCTCACAGTTTACAGACGTATGGGCGGAGCAAACGTTGAGTACACCCGCTTGAACGTTCGCGGTCTTGATCCCGACAAATACTATCACGTTTCCGTCATCAACCGTACTATCAAAGGATCCACCTTGAACAATACCGGCCTCGTTGCATCCTTCCCAAAGGGCGACTTCTTGACCAAAAAATACAGATTCACAGAGGTCAAGTAAATAAACAAAAACAAGCAAAAACACCCGAAGCCTACGTCTCGGGTGCTAAAAGAGGAAAAAGCCGACATGGATTTAATTCCGTATCGGCTTTTTCTATTGCACCGCCGCATTCGGTGGTGAGTAAATGCGCACTTCCCAATGGTTTTTGGTGATATGCCGTCTTTGACAACGTGATATTTTTCTTCTTGGACGAAGTCCAAATATCACTGCGTAGCAATATAACTCGCCGCAAGCGAATAGAGTTGGCGTTTTGTTTTATTTTGATTAAAAATCCATGCTTTTTTTTGCCCTTTTGGGCAAGTGAACGAACGTTCTTGGTTGATTTGTGAACAAAGTGTAACCTTTCTACAAAAAGATCAAAAAATATTGAAAAATAGACCAATTTATGGTATCATTAAAATAGGAAAATTTGGGTATTTACAACTCTTTATCCTCTTGCGTTAAAACAAAAAAATAAAATATATATTTATCAAGGAGAAATTACCATGACAAACAACAAGCATGTACTTTCCTGGATCGACGAGATGGCTGAGCTGGTTCAGCCCGATAAGATCGTCTGGATCGACGGCAGCGAGGCTCAGGCAGAGGAGCTGAGAGCCGAGGCTTGCTCAACAGGCGAGCTCATCAAGCTTAATCAGGACGTACTTCCCAACTGCTATCTCCACAGAACGGCAGTAAACGACGTAGCCCGCGTTGAGGGTAGGACCTTCATCTGCACTTCCAAGAAGGAAGACGCAGGCAACATTAATAACTGGATGGAAAAGAACGAGTGCTATGAAAAGCTCTCCAAGCTCTACCGCGGCTCTTACAAGGGCAGAACCATGTACGTAATTCCCTACTCCATGGGCGTAGTCGGTTCGGATTTTGCAAAGATCGGCGTTGAGCTGACAGATTCTATCTACGTTGTTCTTAACATGCTCATCATGACAAGAGTCGGCAAGAACGTTATCGACGCTCTCGGCGACAGTGCTGGCTTCATCAAGGGTCTCCACGCAAGAAAGGATATCGACGAGGAAAACAGATACATCTGCCACTTCCCCGAAGATAACACTATCTGGTCCATCAACTCCGGCTACGGCGGAAACGTACTGCTGGGTAAGAAGTGCTTTGCTCTGAGAATCGCTTCCTACCTTGGCAGAAAGGAAGGCTGGATGGCTGAACACATGCTCATCCTCGGCGTCGAGTTCCCCAACGGAGAGGTTAAGTACATCTCCGCTGCATTCCCCTCCGCTTGCGGTAAGACAAACCTTGCAATGCTCATTCCTCCCGCGATCTACGGCAAGAAGGGATACAAGGTTTGGACTGTCGGCGACGATATCGCTTGGATCCGCGTAGGCGAAGACGGACGTCTTTATGCTATCAATCCCGAGAACGGCTTCTTCGGAGTTGCCCCCGGTACAAACGACCACTCCAACCCCAACGCTCTCGCTACAACTAAGAGTGGCTGTATCTTCACAAACGTTTGCCACGATCTGGACACCAACACAGTTTGGTGGGAAGGTCTTGACAACAATCCTCCCAAGAACGCTCTCAACTGGAAGGGCGAGAAGTGGGATTATACAAAGTACGACAAGGCTGATAAGGTCAACACCTCCGGTGCTCACCCCAACTCCCGCTTTACAGCAATGGCTACAAACTGCCCTTGCATCTCCAGCGAGTTTAACTCCCTCAAGGGTGTTCCGCTCTCCGCTATCATCTTTGGCGGACGCCGTGCAAAAACCGCTCCCCTGGTTTACGAATCCCGCAGCTGGCAGCACGGTACCTTCGTTGGTTCTATTATGGCTTCCGAGACAACGGCAGCTGCAGCAGGCGCAGTAGGCGTTGTTCGCCGCGACCCCATGGCTATGCGTCCCTTCGTTGGCTACAACATGGGCGACTACTTCCGTCACTGGCTTGATATGGGCAAGAAGATCCCCAACGCTCCCAAGATCTTCCACGTTAACTGGTTCCGCACCGACGCTGACGGCAACTTCATCTGGCCCGGCTTTGGCGATAACATGAGAGTTCTTATGTGGATCCTCGCTCGTTGCGAAGGCAAGGTTGAGGCAGTTGAGACTCCTATCGGCTTTATACCAAAGGCTGAAGACATCAACATCGAAGAACTTGAGGGTGTTACGGTTGACACTATCCGCGAGCTTCTCACAATTGATAACGAGTCCTGGCTTGAGGACGTTGCAAACATCAAGGATTTCTACGCACAGGTCGGCGACAGAGTTCCCTCTGAGCTCTACGACGAACTTGCAATTCTTGAGGAAAATCTCAAGAAGTAATCCAAACAAAAAACGCACGCAGAAATTTTACTGCGTGCGTTTTTTGTTCTAAAAAGTATTGATTTTTAGATAGAAATGTGATATAATTCATTAAATATATATCGAAAGAGGTGGAAAAACCGTGGCAAATGAAAAAAAGAAGGTATTTGCCGTGGTAGGTCCTACCGCCAGCGGCAAGACCGCACTTTCGATAGAGCTTGCAAAGCGCCATTGCTGCGAAATAATCTCCTGCGACTCAATGCAGATATACCGCAGAATGGATATCGGAACCGCAAAGCCGACAAAAGAGGAGATGCAGGGCGTTGAGCACCACATGCTGGACGTAGCAGCCCCCCGCGTATCGTTCAGCTCCGAGGACTATTCACTTTTGGCTGAAAAATGTATCGACGACATTATTTCACGAGGCAAAACACCTCTTTTCTGCGGCGGTACAGGGCTTTATCTTGACTGCGTTCTGCGGGGCGTCCGCGACGACGGAGCAAACGAAGATCCAAAATTCCGCGCCGAAATGGAAAAGCTTGCCGTCGAGCGTGGAAGCGGTCACGTTCACGCGATGCTGGCAGAAGTAGACCCCGAATCGGCACACTCTATCCACAAAAACAACCTGAAAAGAGTCATTCGCGCCCTTGAAGTCTATCACATGACAGGCAAGACTAAGACCGAGCTTGACAGACTCTCAAAAACAGTAGAATCCAAATACGATGCAAAGGTAATATATCTCTGCTTCAAATCCCGTGAACTTCTCTACGACAGGATAAACCGACGGGTAGATATAATGCTTGAAAACGGACTTGAAGACGAGGTGCGCAGGCTCGTTGACGGCGGAGAGCTTTTACCTGACACTACGGCGGGACAAGCTATCGGATACAAAGAAATGTTGGGTTATCTGGACGGTCGCATCACGTTGTCCGAAGCCGCTGACCAAATAAAGCAAAATTCAAGAAGATACGCAAAGCGCCAAATTACATGGTTTGGCGCAAAAGAAAATTATTACAAGCTGTACGTTGACGGCGAGTGTGGTATAAGAGCCCTTTCCGAGCTTGTCAGCGAGGCGGAAATTTATTTGAGTTAAAGGAGGGATATGATGGACACGGCCTATCTGAAAAAAGTGGCTCAGACGCTTGTGTTTGCGATCATTTCCCTGTTCTTCATATTTTACATCGGTTACCACCTTTACAATGGATTTTCCACCGATATAACCACAGTCCTCGCCGAAAAAAACTCCTACAAGACCGAGCTCACCGCCGACTGCTTTCTTTTCAGGGACGAGACATGCCTTACGTCCCAATACACCGGAACAGTAAATTACACGGTAAAGGACGGCGAAAAGATCTCGATAGGCACGGCTGTCGCCCAGTCGTTTGCAGACAATTCGGGATATTCGGCGGGGCTTGAGATCTCGGAAATAGAAAAGACAATTTCCCTGCTTGAATCCTGCATAGAAAAAACGGGAACAGATGGAAACATCTCGGCAATAAGTCGGAATATTTCAAATTCCTACATGCTTATACTTTCGAGACTTTCACAAGGCAAGATAGATTTTGCTTTAAGTTCCTCCGATGATTTTCTTTCAGAGCTTACAAAAAAAGATATTATAACAGGCGAAGCGAAAGACCTTGAAAAAACAATAGAAAGCCTGAAAGCAAGAAAGAGTTTACTCTCAAGCAGTATTTCGGGAAGATATGAGAGCGTCGTTTCAAACGAAAGCGGATATTTTTTCTGCAACACCGACGGCTTTGAAGATCTTTTCGCCCCCGACAAAATTCTGAATTCTTCGGTTGACGAAATGTTCGACCTGTTTGGCACCAAGTACACAGACGGCAACAAAAATGCCGTGGGAAAGATCGTCTCCGGCTATCGGTGGTATATTGCCGTCCCCCTTGAGAAAAAGCCCGAGCACGATTTCAAGACCGGGCTTGAATACGATGTGATTTTACCCGGCAATTTTAATATGCTTCTCAAAATGAAGCTCGAGAAAATTGCAACTGAAAGGGCATCCGACAGAACGGTTTTGGTATTCTCCTGCGGCGATATGCCCGAGGGATTTAATTATAAGCGCTCACAGATCGTAACTATCCGCACGGGTGAGACCGAAGGCTTCAGAATACCGACCACCGCCCTGCGAGTGCTGGACGGAATCAAGGGTGTTTTTACACTTGACGGAAGCACCGTGAAATTCAAGCGCATACACATTATTCAAAACGACACAGACGGCTATTACGTTGCCGCCTGCGAGGATATAGAAAATGCCTCGGGAGCTGACAAATACGGATATCTGAAGCTGTACGATTCTATCATCGTTTCGGGCAAAGATATCAAGCATGAAATGGTATTTTACTGATATGGACGATCGAAATTTTGATTATATAGACAGAAATCTCGCGGAGATACGCGAGAAAATACAAAAAGCGGCAGAGGAATCGAAATTTGACGTATCCCCTGTGATGGTCGCGGCGGTAAAATACGCCGACGGCGAGGAAATACGTTATCTGACCGAGTGTGCGGGGGTCACCGATATAGGAGAAAACCGAGTTCAGCAATTGCTGGAACACATAGACTTTATTGACACAGAAAAGGTCAATCTCCATTTTATCGGCTCGCTTCAGACAAACAAAGTCAAATACATCATCGACAAGGTATGCCTTATTCACTCGGTGGATTCACTCAAGCTTGCCGCCGAGATAGACCGTCAGGCAAAAAAACACGGCATCACAATGGACGTCTTGGTGGAGATAAACAGCGGACGTGAGGAAAACAAGAGCGGTATCCTTCCCGAGGACGCTATGCGGTTCTGTCTCGAAATTCAGAAATTTGACTCGATAAATCTCCGCGGATTTATGACAATGGCGCCGAAATGTGAAAATAAATTAAATTATTTTAAATATTTTGAAGAAACTTGCAAACTTGTTCTTGACATTTGGACAATTATAAGTCATAATAATAGTGAGATGATCCTATCTATGGGTATGAGCGAAAGCTATGAGGAGGCGATCCTCAGCGGAGCAACCCACGTTCGGATCGGTCGCTCAATTTTCAAAAAATAAAATTACATATAATCTTGGAGGATTAAAAAATGGGAATGCTTGATAAGTTCAGAAAGAACAACGCAAACAACTACAATGACGGTTACGACGATTACTACGCGCCCGAAGGCGAAGAGAGCTACGACGATTATGCCGCTCCCGTACAGGAGGAAGTACAGGCAGATGCCGCTCCTGCATATAATCCCGCTCCCGCATTCGGTTATCAGACAGCCGCTCCTGCAACCGCAGGCGTTTCTCTCAACGGCGCGGCTATCGAGCTGAAGGTCGTTAAGCCCACAGAATTTAAGGACGGCACCGCTATCGCTGAGCACCTGCTCTGCAAGCGCACTGTAGTTCTTAACCTTGAAGAAGCTGATAAGGACACTCAGAGAAGACTTATTGACTTCCTCTTCGGTGTTGCTTACTCTATCGGCGGCGAGATCAAGAAGGTTGCAAACAACGCTTACGTTATCACTCCTCAGAACGTTGCGATCTCCAACGATACCGCAAATACTGAAGCAGCAGAAACCAACGAGCCCGCTCCTGCACCCCAGACAGGCTATTTCGGTTACTAATACTTAAACCCCAAACTCGATTTTCGAGGCTGAAATAAAACGACAGCTGCAACGGTAATTCTTTGTTGCTGTCGTTTTTTACTTTTGAAATTATCACAGGAGAAAGGAAAGGTCCTTTAATGGGAGAATTCGTATATGTTTTCACGAGCATTGTGTACTATTTTCTTTGTGCTCTGCAATTTTGTATGCTGATTCGCGCAGTCCTTTCCTGGTTTCCTCTTGACGACGATAACAAGTTCCTGATCTTCATCGAATCGATCACAGAGCCTGTTATCTTCCCTATAAGAGCTTTGCTTGACAAGCTTGGTCTATTTACAAACTTCCCGCTTGATATGTCGTTTCTTTTTGCGTATATACTTCTCAGCATACTTTCGGGACTTCTCGGCGGTGGGGTCAAATGACGGATTTTTCATATCTGTTTTCCCGTGCCGACGATCTTTTGGAACAGAGCAGCAAAGGATTCGTTACAAGCACTTCTTTTCTTACCCCCGGCGAGCACAGAGTTCTTGCAGAAAAGCTGACCCGCGACGGATTTTATTCACGCTTTTTCAGCTTTGGCGGATATAACGATGCCGAGAGAAAATGCATTTTCTTCGTCCCCGACTTTTATGATTCTTTTGTCGACATATCCGACGGAAAGGATGCCTTGGCGCAGTATTGCACCGAGGACGTAAAAGAAAAGCTGGGTGCGGCAAAGATAAACGGAAGCGGGTACAAGAAGCTTACGCATAGAGATTATATGGGCGCGCTTCTCAACATGGGAATCGACCGCGATACGCTGGGGGACATTTGCCCGCTCGACGACTATTCCTGCGTGGTCTTTTTGCAAAGAAGTGTTCTTGATTTTCTTATGACAAGTCTGGAAAAAATTGGGGCTGACAAGGTAAAGATAACCGACTACGGAGATCTGTCGGACTTCACCTACGAAAAAAAGACCGTCCCCGTGTCGGACACAGTTGCCTCTCCCCGACTTGACAGCGTAGTTTCCGCGCTGGCGCGTGAGAGCCGGGAAAAAGCAAAAAACCTGATAGTTTCCGAGCTTGTGGATCTTAACCACCTCCCATGCTCAAAAACTGACATGAAAGTTGAGGCAGGCGACGTGATTGCGGTCAGAGGCTACGGAAAATTTTCTGTAAAAGACATAAGCGATCAAACAAAAAAAGGCAGGCTCTGGTTAAGAGCCGAAAAATACGTTTAAACAGGAGGCAGTATGGGAATTTATTTTGAGAGAAATTTCAACAAAGCACTTCGCGGCTACAACACCGAAGAGGTCGATGCTGCCCTTGATGCCATTGTTATTCACTGCGACGAGCTTGAAAGCGCAAACCGCGAGTTTGCTGAGGAAAACAACCGTCTGATAGACGACAATTCTTATCTGAAGGACGAAAACGAGCACTTGAAACAAAGACTTGCGGAGTGCACGGAAAAGCTCAAAAAGATCGAAGAAACCTATAATGCTTATCGTCAGAAGTACGGCGAGGCAAAGGATATGATCGAACGGGCAAAGAAAAGCTCGCTTGACATTCTTGCCGATGCAAACGAAAAGGCACAGCAGATCACAGACAGCGCGCAAAAGCAAAGCGAGGAAATAATAGCAAAGACAAAAGCCGAAAAGAACGCTGTTATAGCCGAATTTGATGCGAAGATTTTTGAGAAAAACGCACAGCTAAACCGTCTTGAAGGAGATTTTGCCGCTTTTAAGGAAGCAATTCGTGAAGATATTGCTCTTATTTTGGCAAAACTTGAAATGAAGGACGTGGAACCCGCAAAGATCGTGCCGTTGAAGAAAGAAGAAAACGCAAAAAAGGAAAAAACTCGGGCAGTACAGCCTGCGGAAGAGCCTGTTATAGAGGAAAAGAGCCCTTCCGTTGAAGAAATTATCGAGGTGGGCGTCCCCGACGAAAACGAGCCCCCCGTCATAGCGGAAATTCCTATAATTCCCTTCCACTCTGCAATAAATGAGGTCAAAAGACCCGAAAGTGAATTTTCCAAGGTAAAAAATACCCTTGAGGGTATTAACAATAAAGTAAAAAACAATAAATCCACACCACATATAAGTTAAGGAGACAACTACCATGCCAAAGGACTATACAAGTACCTTGAACCTGCCCCAAACGGGCTTTTCAATGAGAGCAAACCTGCCTCAGAGAGAACCTGACACAATCAAATACTGGCAGAACATCAAACTTTATGAAAAGATGCTTGAGCAGAATAAGGACAAGAAGCCCTTTATTCTTCACGACGGACCTCCCTTCTCCAACAACAACATTCACATGGGAACCGCCATGAACAAGATCTTGAAGGATTTCATCAACAAGTCAAAGCACATGATGGGTCACCACGTTCCCTTTACCCCCGGTTGGGACAACCACGGCATGCCTATCGAAAGTGCCATCATAAAAAAGAACAAGCTCGACCGCAAGAAGATGTCTATCCCCGAGTTCAGAACTGCTTGCCACGAGTTTGCTCAGCATTTCGTTGAGGTCCAGCGCGACCAGTTCGTTCGTCTCGGCGTCAACGCTGACTGGGAGAACCCCTACCTGACTATGAATCCCGAGTTCGAAGCTCTTGAGGTCAAGGTGTTCGGCGAAATGTACAAAAAAGGCTACATCTACAAAGGTCTCAAGCCCGTTTACTGGTGTCCTCACGATGAGACAGCGCTGGCTGAAGCGGAGATCGAGTACAAGGACATCGACTGCAAGTCTATTTACGTCAAGTTTAATCTTATCGACGACGCAGGCAAACTAGCAGATGTCTGCGATACCAAGAAGACTTATTTCATCATCTGGACAACGACCACGTGGACCCTGCCCGGCAACCTTGCAATCGCTATGCACCCCTACGAGCAGTACGCAGTTATCAAGGCGTCCGACGGAAATTACTATATCACAGCCGAGGCTCTTGTAAACAAGACCATGACGGCAGGCGGCATCGAAAGCTTTGAGATCGTAAAGACGATGAAAGGCTCGGAATTTGAGTATATGAAGGCTCAGCATCCTTTCCTTGACCGCGAATCTCTCGTTGTAAACGCTGATTACGTTACAATGGAAAGCGGTACGGGTCTCGTACACATCGCTCCCGGCTTCGGTGCGGACGACTATCTTGTAGGCCGCCGTTACAACATGGACATTATCGTTCCCGTTGACGACAAGGGTTATCAGACAGAGGACGCGGGCAAGTATGCAGGTCTCTTCTACGAGAAGTCCAACGACATAATCTTCAACGATATGGTTGAAAGCGGCGTACTCTTTGCATCCGAGGACATTACTCACCAGTATCCTCACTGCTGGAGATGCAAGAATCCCATTATCTTCCGCGCAACACCCCAGTGGTTCTGCTCGGTTGACGCATTCAAGGACGAAGCGGCAGCAGCCTGCGAAAAGGTTGACTGGCTCCCTGCTTGGGGCGGCGACAGAATCATCTCCATGGTTCGTGAAAGAGCCGACTGGTGTATTTCCAGACAGAGACATTGGGGTCTCCCCATTCCCGTATTCTACTGCGAGGACTGCAAGAAGCCCGTTTGTACCCCCGAAACTATCGAAAAGGTTTCCGAGATCTTTGGTGCCGAAGGTTCCAACGCTTGGTATATCAAGAGCGCAGCCGAGCTTCTCCCCGATGGATTCAAGTGTCCTCATTGCGGCGGCGTTCATTTCACCACCGAGACTGACACTCTTGACGGTTGGTTTGACTCGGGATCTACTCATTTCAGCGTCCTCGACGACAAAACTTGGCCCGCTGACCTGTACCTTGAGGGCGCAGACCAGTACAGAGGCTGGTTCCAGTCTTCCCTGCTCACCGCTGTTGGCGCAAAGGGCGCGGGCGCACCTTACAAGCAGGTCCTTACCCACGGCTGGGTAGTTGACGGCGAAGGCAAGGCTATGCACAAGTCTCTTGGTAACTCTATCGCTCCCGAGGAAGTTATCGTAAAGTACGGCGCAGATCTCGTTCGTCTCTGGGTTGCTTCCAGCGACTATCAGGTTGACGTTCGCGTTTCCGACAACATCTTCAAGCAGCTTTCCGAGACTTACAGAAAGATCAGAAACACATCCAGAATCATCATGGCTAACCTTGGTGATCCTGCTGTCGATTTCAACCCCGATAAGGATATGGTAAGCGTTGATAAGCTCTACGATATCGACCGTTGGGCGCTTGCCAACCTCAACCGTCTGGTCGATACCTGCACAAAGGCATACAACGATTATTCCTTCCACTCCGTTTACCACGAGGTAAACAAGTTCTGCACCATCACTCTCTCCAAGCTCTACATCGACATTACAAAGGACAGAGTTTACGTAGACAAGAAGGATTCCGAGGGCAGACGTGCGGCTCAGACCACCATGTATATTATCCTTTCCTCGCTCACTCGCCTTATTGCTCCCATGCTCTCATTTACAGCTGAGGAGATCTGGAAGGCAATGCCTCACGTTGCAGACGACGTTGTGGA
Source organism: Eubacteriales bacterium (assembly GCA_045651985.1). Classification (GTDB taxonomy): domain Bacteria; phylum Bacillota; class Clostridia; order Oscillospirales; family CAG-272; genus SIG710. The sequence goes on along the minus strand of JAZRTK010000024.1, from coordinate 11,101 downwards.
AAGTATCTTCCTCAATCCTATGCCCACAGTCAATGCGGAGTATAAATTTGACAGCGAGGACCGCTGGAACGAGCTCTTTAACCTCCGCGACGACGTTATGAAGGCACTGGAGCTTGCAAGAGCCGAAAAGCTTATCGGTAAGTCACTTGACGCAAAGCTCACCATATACGCAAAAGGCGATGCATACAAGACTCTCTCCGATTTTGCAGATGAGCTTAAGACAGTATTTATCGTTTCGGGCGTAACGCTTCTTGACGCGGACGCTCCCACAGATGCATTTGCCGAAACAGAATCCGGCATTGCTATAAAGGTTGAAGCGGCTGACGGTGAAAAATGCGACCGTTGCTGGGCTTACTTCACCGATTGCGAGTCTAACGAGGACGGACACATCTGTCCCCGTTGCAAGAAGATCGTTGAATCTCTCTAAATAATAAAATGCGGGGTTTCCCATAATCGGAAAACCCCGCATTTAAAAACGGAGTTAAATATGTTATTTTGGATCTTAACCACCGCTGTGGTGGTAATACTCGATCAAGTCTCAAAATGGCTTGCAGTAAAATATCTGATTCCCATCGGAACGTTTCCGATAATAAAAGATGCAGTGCATCTGACATACGTCGAAAACCCCGGCGCGGCATTCGGAATGATGCAGAACAGCCGTTGGGTGTTCCTGCTCGTTTCTTCCGTTGCGATTATCGGAATCATAATTTATCTGATTAAATTTGCCCCTAATAACAAGCTTGCGCAGCTTTCTCTGGCATTCATTCTGGGCGGCGGTATCGGAAATATGATCGATCGCGTGGCTCTCGGATACGTTGTGGATTTTATTGATTTCAGACTGATAAATTTCGCCGTTTTTAACATTGCAGATTCCTTTGTATGCGTGGGCGCTGTGCTTCTGATATCTTACGTTATTTTCATTGAAGGTAAGGAAACAAAAAAATCCGAGGTTAAAAACAATGGATGAATTTGTAAGTTTGACAGCCCTTTCGGAGGACAACGGTAAACGAATCGACGTTTTTCTCTCGGAGAAGCTTGAAATATCCCGTTCAAGCGCCGCAAAACTCATTGAGAGCGGAAACGTTGAATCTAATGGAAAAGCGATAGCCAAAAACCTCAAGATCAAGGAAAACATGATTTTTGAGATTGTTTTGCCGGAGCCCGTCCCCTCGGAGGCCGTTCCCCAAAACATTCCTCTTGATATTTTGTACGAGGATGAGGACCTTCTGGTTGTAAACAAGGAAAAAGGCATGGTGGTACATCCTGCGGCAGGCAACCCCGACGGCACGCTCGTAAACGCCCTGCTTTACAATTGCGGCAACAGTCTTTCGGGAATAGGTGGAGTTATCCGTCCCGGAATCGTCCACCGAATCGACAAGGATACAAGCGGACTTTTGGTCATTGCCAAAAACGACGAAACTCACTTGGCGCTCTCCGAGCAGATGAAGACACACACGGTCAGCCGAGTTTATCACGCTGTTGTCTGCGGCAATATTAAAGAAGATTCAGGCACGATCAACGCGCCTATCGGAAGAAGTCCCTCCGACCGCAAAAAAATGGCAGTTATACGAGATTTCGGAGCACGTTCAAGAGAAGCGATCACACATTTTGAAGTCATTTCACGATTTGAAGGCTTTACTTATCTGAAATGCATTCTTGAAACAGGCAGGACCCACCAGATAAGAGTCCACATGGCAAGTATAGGACACCCGCTGGCGGGTGACACGGTCTACGGCGGCGGACGGACGAAATTTGAGGAACAAAACGCAAAAATTCTCCGCGGGCAGTGTCTGCACGCAAAGGAGCTTTCCTTTATCCACCCAAAATCGGGACAGCTTGTCCAATTTGAAAGCCCCTTGCCCTCATATTTCAAAACTTTTCTTAACAAACTAACAAAAAAATAACAGGCACATGGGTGCCTATTATTTTATCGTAGCAGCAGATGACGCGATCTTCTTACTGTGATGGATCTTTTTTATCTGGCTGGGGCACTAGGATTCTGAACCTATAGCGAAATTTGAGTAGGTTCGAATTATGAATCTCAACAAAAAAGAAAAGGATGACAATTGTCATCCTTTTCTTTTTTGGCTGGGGCACTAGGATTCGAACCTAGGTAATGACGGAGTCAGAGTCCGTTGCCTTACCGCTTGGCGATGCCCCATCGCAACGAAAGCTATTATAACAGATTATTCCCCAAATGTCAATAGTTTTTTCAAAAAAATACAGGAAAAAATTGCAAATATTTCTCCCATATTTTAAAAGAACAAAAATATTATCAAAAGTGCTTTACAAAGTTAACGCTTTATGGTAAAATACCAATATCCGCCCGTAGCTCAGCCTGGATAGAGTGCCAGATTCCGATTCTGTGGGTCGAGGGTTCGAATCCCCCCGGGCGGGCCAGAAAAACCTCCAAGCCGTCGGCTTGGAGGTTTTTAACTTAATCCCCTTGTAGGGATTTTATTCAGTTTTTGGTAAGTGAGAGATCTTTGAATGAGAAGAATTCGATTTGGTTAACGGTAGTTCCCTCAATTCTTATAGCGAACAGCTCCGCGTCATTCAGCATCTTCTCGGTTATGTTTATAGTATAAACATATTCCTGCCATTCGGGAGTTAAGGTCACATTCGTATAATGCCTGCCGTAATACATGGCGTCGTCTATAGCAAATCCGTACTGAACGTTTCCGTTGTTGGAGGCTCTCGCCTTAAAAGAAAGCTTATATTCACCTGCCCCGTAGGATCTGATCTCATCTGTGATGATAACCGAAGCGCCGCCGTTTGTAGAACCGTTCCCATGAGTGTAGCAAGTATAGACCGTCCCGTCTCCGTCCTGCTCAACCACAAGATCCACCGTATAGCAGGTAGATTCTGTGATCTGGCTGATCTCACCCTCATCGGGCAGAAGCAAATTCCCCTGTGGCTTTTTTAACTCAACAAACAGACTTCCGTTACTTTCTTTTATGGACTTCACAGTATCGAGCAGCTTGATATCGTCGGACTTGATATACTTTATTCCGTCTACGTCAACAATCTTTGCCCCGTCAATCGCTCGGGTGGCGCGTAAAATGCCGTCCGCGGGAACAAGAAGCCGAGCGCCGTCACGTATCAGATCATATTCAAACATCACCTGAAGCTCTCCAACGTATACCTTCATGGGCGCTTTATATTTGACACGCTCCTTGTGCTGCTTCACCGGCTTATACGTTCCGGTGTTTGAAAAGTTTATTTCGTTATCCCAGGAATTAGCGATAAAAACACGCAATGCATTCTTTACAGCCGCACCGTTGACATAAAGATTGGTAAAATTCAACGTATAGTTTTCCGTGAACATTTCCATGGGATTATCCATTTGGACAAGCAGATTTGCACGACCCATTCCGTTGGTTTTATGCAGGTTTTCCTGACCCGTAATCGACGGAAGATTTACATTGATGAAATTATACACCTTTTCACTTACACCCATGTTACGGCCGCCGAAAAAGTATGTAAAAGACGTGGCATCGATACAGTCTACGTTGCGCATGGTCACGCTGGCAACCACATCTTTTGTATAGGGTTTATTATACCAGTTGTTTATAATGCCGCTGTTTGAGCGGAAGACGTAAAGATCGTCAATTTCTATATTTGTCGTGCTTCCTTGGGGGAATACTGCCGCACAGGTTGTACCGATCGTAATATCACGATACTTTTGGTCCTGGGACCAGCTGATAACAAGTGCGTTATCGCCGCAATAGATCCAACAATGCTCGTAGAGCGAATTAGTGGACGTCGCGGTGATTCCGTCGGTGGTCATCATTGAAGAAAGCGCTTTATAATTCCTTACTATAACGTCAGAGGATCCGGTAACAATGTTAAAGCATCTTGCGTCCATAAGTATTGGTCCGTCAAATACCGATCCCTTTGCCGTCATAGAGCAAAGACTGTGTCCTGCGCCCTCGGTACCTCCGACACGGATATCGTAATTATAGATATCGCTGAACGGATCAAGGATAACACCGCGACCAAGAATTTTGGAATAGGAAGCGGTGCTGAACAGCTTTACTCTTGCATTGAGCACGGCACCCGGAGCTATGTAGAGCACGGTATTTTCCGTTTTCACGTCGAAAAGTCCGTTCTCGGGTTCGTGCCAGCCCTCTATGTAAATAACGTCAGGATCGTCCTTTTCAGGGACTTCAAAGGGATATTCGGGATAATCGGCAAAGACGGACAGAATGGTGTTGTCATCATTGTCAAGTCTGATTCCGAAATAATCGGGCTCGTTTAAGTACACGGATATCACGCCGTCTTTAAACTCACTTTCAAATTGCTTTGCTGAGGGAAAGACGGAATAGGATTCAAAATCGCATCCCACCTTGATATCGACCCTCACCTGCTCACCCGCAAAGGCAAACTGCGAAAAGCGTCTGTGGTAATCGCCACCGATACCGCGGTCTATGGGGTCGTACTCCATTGTGTGGTCGTAAACGGGGATTTGGTGAGTTTCTTTTCCCTGTGTTACGATTACTTTATAGTCGAAATTACGTCTTATCTGCATGGGGAGTTCGGGGTAAATGACAAGCTGCTTCTCTTGATAGTATTCTTCTTTTGTCTCTATTTTTCCGCTATGATTTACACCTTTTTTGAAATCCAGAGTGCCTTGCGTGTTATAAAGAAGCGAAATAAAGTAATCGCATACTGCTTTTTGACCATATTCATTGTCGGCAACAAGGTAAAGGATTCCATTCTTGGCCGCAACCGCCCACTCACCCTTTTTCAAACGGAATTTATCTGTGTCGTCGGTCAGGATCACGCCCGCCTTGTCATTATCTTTGGTCACGCCGGACTTCATTCCGACGTATTCCTCAATTGCATCAGCGAGCCTTTGGGAATGTTCGTCACCATTTATCTCGCATTTGACGAAAAGGCTGTCGTGGATCTTGCCATTAATTCTCAAAGCGGTCACAGAATAATCTTTTCCGCCGTAGTAAACGTAACCGTCTCCGCAAAGAGTTCCTTTGCCCGTCAGACAATTTTCAGCGAAATAATTGACGCCGTCAAGCACAGCCTCATCGCTTCCGCCTAAGATCGCTATACGCTCACCTTCTCTGATTATCTTAAAGCGTCCGAGGCGGAGAGAATCATCGGACAGCCTCTTGGTATTACCCAAAAGTATCTCCTTCTCTGATGCGCCGTTAAAATCGGTTTTTATTTTTATATCTAAAGTGCAAATATCCTTGATATGATTGCGAAGTGTCGTTGACGCGCTCTTTATAACTGCGCCCGAGCTGTCGGCGCGGACGATGTTATAGCCCGACAAAGAAACAGCTTCCTCCTCTGTCAAGGTGACGATGTTATCTGTCTCTACAATTACCTCGTCTTCCGAGGGCTCGTTGCACCCCCAAAGAGTCACGAGCATAAATACCATCACCAAAACTGTTATCAATAAATAATTTGACTTTTTCACGTTTACCTCTTGTAAATAATTAATTTTTAAAATTATAACATATTTTCACATTAAAGTCAACACGAAACAAAAACAAAAAGCACCCCAAAGGGTGCTTTTTGCATACAATCAATTCTTTTTGAGTTCCAGATTTCTTATTGAGAAGTACTGCATCCGGTCTGCGGTAGATCCGCTGAACTTGACAGTAAACAAATCAGCGAAACTAACCATGTCGGGAGTTACATTAATAGTGATCTTATAATCCTTCCACGTGCTCTCCACAGACCCTGTTATGTAATTGTTCTTGGTGCTTGCCGCATCGTCCATGGTCCAACCGTACTTAATGCCTCCGTTGTTAGAGCCTCTCATCTGGAATGAGAAGGTATAAGTGCCTGCACCGTACATTTTGATCTCCTCGGTGATCTTAATAGAAGCACCGCCGTTAACATCTCCCTCATCGTGAACGTAGCAGGTGTAAACGTAGTCGCCGTCATTATCCTCGGTTACCAGGTCAACAGTATAACAAATGTTCTCTGCGATCTGGCTGACCATGCCTTCATCGGGAAGGAACAAATTTCCGTCGGGAGCCTTAAGAGTTACGTAAAGGCTTCCGTTTGTAACCTTTGCAGACTGTACCGTGTCAAGCTTGGTAAGATCGGAGGACTTGATGTATTTGATGCCGTTCTTTTCCGTGGTAGGAGCGTCGTTCTTTGCGCGAGCCGCCTTGATAAATTCATCAGCGGGAACGAGAAGATCACTTCCCTCCTTAATCACGTCAGATGCAAACATCACCTGCAGGTCACCTAAGAATACCTTTCCGGGCGCGCTCCAGTTAACATTGTTTATATTCTTTTTAGCAGGTGTATACGTACCGTCGTTATCGAATTTGATAACGTTATTCCAGTTGTTGACAACCTTGACCTGATTAGCACTGGTAATGGCTTTTCCGTTAACATAAACGTTTGTAAATTTAAGGGTATAATTTTCCGTAAACAACTCACTGGGATTTTCAAGATGAACTACCCTGTTGACATTACTGTTGCCCTTGGAAGTATGCATACTTATTGTTCCCGAGATCTCGGGAAGGTTGATATTTTTGAAAATGAATGTCTTATCCTTAGTACCCATGTTACGTCCGCCAAAGAAACGTGTGCAGGCCATAAGGTCTATACAATCGATGTTGCGCATTGTAACGGAAGCCGTAATCGATTTCGTATATGGAGCGTTGTACCAGTTGTTTACGACACCGTCATTTGCACGGAACACATACAGATCATCGATCTCGATATTGTTGGTGTTACCCTGGGGGAACACTGCCGCACAGGTTGTACCGATCGTAATATCGCGATACTTTTGGTCGTTGCTCCAGCTGATAACCAGACCGTTATCGCCGCAGTAGATCCAGCAGTGCTCAAAGGTACAGTTTGAAGCACCTGCGGTAATACCGTCTGTCGTCATCATGGAGGACATTGCCTTATAGTTTCTTACTGTGGCATCGTCACCATATATGAGAAGGTTGAAGCAGCGTGCGTCCATGAGCACCGGACCGTCAAAGGTACAGCCGGTAGCGGTAAGCATACAAAGCTGCCAGCCACTGCCCTCCGTACCGCCTTCGCGAATGTCATGCTTATAGATATCAGAGAATGCATCAAGGATCGCGCCGCGTCCAAGAACCTTGGAGTGATTTGCGGTGCTTGCAATTTTAACTCTTGCGTTTACTACCGCACCGGGTGCGATATAGAGAATAGAGTTTGGCTTCTTGATCTCCAGAAGACCGTTTTCAACGTCCATCCAGCCTTCAACGTAAGTTACGTTTTCGTCGCCCTTTACGGGAATGTCAAAGGGATACTCGGGAAGGTCCGCAAATACGGAAAGAATGGTGTTATCATCGTCGTCAAGACGGACGCCAAAGTAATCGGGCTCGTCAAGGTATACGGAAATAACGCCGTCGCGGAACTCGCTCTTAAAATTCTTTGCAGATGGGAACACAGAGTACGAGCTGAAATCAAAGCCAACCTTGATATCGACTCTTACCTGCTTGCCCGAGAATGCGAACTGAGAGAAACGTCTGTAACAGTCGCCTCCGATACCGCGGGAGGGATCATATTCCATTGTATGGTTGTAAACGGGGATAGAATGAGTCTGATCGCCCTGTGTTACGCTTACCTTGTAGTCATAGTTACGATTTATCTGTGTAGGGAATTCATCGTAGATCACAAGCTGTTCTTTTTTATAGAAGTCTTCCTTGGTTTCGAACTTCACGCGCTTGTTTTCGCCGTCCTTGAACGTCAATTCCCCCTTTGTGGTACTGAGAAGCGAAATAACTCCCTCATACGCCGCCTTCTGGGAGTAATCATCACTTACAACAATGTAAAGAATACCGTTCTTTACTACCATCGCCCATTCGCCTTCCTTTAAGCCGAATGTATTATCGTCTGTGATGACAATGTTACCCTTTTTATTGTCCCTCGTTGTGTCGGAAGGAATACCCGTCTTCTCCTCTAAAAGAGCGGAAAGATTCTTGCCGTAGTTCTGGTTTGCAATTATAGATCTGACATATATTTGCGTAAACTCTTTGCCTGCAACCTCAAACTTGGTAATATCATAAGATGCACCGCCCAAGTAGGAATAGCCCTCTCCGCAAAGATAACCATTGTCGGATATGCAGTTCTCTATGAAATAGTTTACACCTTCAAGGAGAGCCTCGTCGCTTCCGCCGAGAATAGCAATTTTACTGCCCTCTCTTACGATCTTGAAATTACTAAGACGGAGAGTATTATCGGAAAGTCTCTTGGTGTTACCGATGAGAATTTCCTTATCGACCGCGCCGTCAAAGTCTGTTCCGAGCTTGGGAGTAACGCCCGTAAGCTCCTTTACTTTGTCACGGAGCAGAGTTGCGGCTTCCTTTACACCGGCGGTCGTCTTGTCCGCACGGACGATCTTATAGTCTGCAAAAGAAAGTGCGGCATTGGGGTCCAGTGTGACTACGTTATTGGTCACAGGTGCCTCGGTTTCACTTTCTTTGCCTTCTTCCTTCTTTTCGGGCAAGCAGCTGACAAGGGCAACCACAAAAGCCAGAACGAGAACAAGAACCGTCAAAACTTTGAAAAAATTCTTACTCATTTTTTTCCTCTTTCACTTTGGATTTAAATGTATCTGCATTCAGGGCAATTATACCATAATTGCAAATTCAAGTCAATAGGTTGAAGAAGTTTTTGTGATGCGGCTAATAAATGTCCCCGTGTAACATGGTATTGAAAATTTATACTTGACCTTACGCGAATTTTGTTGTATAATATATGATGTATAATGATTTTCCAAAAAGGAGATTGTGCAAATGAAGAAGACAATAATAGCCATTATCGCAGTTCTTTTGATTTTCATACCGTCGTATATCGCGATCGCGAATTACGTTGTCACAAACAATGCGCCTATATCTACTAAATACGTTGAGAAAGTTAAGATCAGCTACGACGAGGAAAATATTTTTGAGGTCATCAAAAAGGACAGCCCCGAGGACGTTGAGGCGGTCATTGCGCTCAATGAAAACGCAACACCCGTGTCCGAGCTCCCCGAGCCTTTAAAAGACGAGAAATTCTTCATGGTCACATTCTACAGCGGAAGCGTTACCGAGGAATGTAAATATTATCTGAAGCTGAACGGCGATCAGAGCTACTACGTCAGCGCAAAAGGTGAAGGATATAAGCTCAGAAACGAGGACGTTCTAAAATTTCTTGCAACGCCTTACGCAAACTACCTTTACGCAACAAACGAGGAAATCACCCTTCCCTTGCTCTACACGGCGGCAGGCACCAAGCAGATCACTCCCGCTTCTGTTGAGTGGACTTACAACGCAGACGGCGCAAATCCCATTGCAATAAAGGGATTTGAGACCACCGATGAAATAATCTCATACGACATGGAGGGCGGTATCTCTCTTGATTTCAAGACTCCCGCAGACGATTACGACGTTATAGTTCTTGACAAAGATTCCAAAGAGATCTTCAAGCAGCAGGGTGTCACCGACCTCTCCGAGGTCGCTTTGGGCGACAACGGCACGGTCACTCTTATGATCACTGCCCACTGGTACGAAGACGAGTCCAGAGCCTACCACGGAAGCGCAACCTACAATTTCAAAGCAGCGCTGCTGGCAGGTGCTGAGTTCTATCTTGGCGAGACCAAGATAGACCGCGGTGACTTCGTTACCATCACAGGCTACAACGTAGGCGATCCCTCTCGCGTGACCTTTGCAAGTGAGCCCGACATCGGATTTACTCCTACTTTCTACCGCGACGGCGACAAGGTGGTAGCTCTCGTTCCTATCAAGGCAGAGCTCGAGCACAAGTCCTATCAATTCACTCTTTCCTACGGCTCCGTTTCCCAGCCTATCACCCTCGAAATCGGAACAAAGAAGTTCGGCAACAAGACTCACACCATGAGCGAGCTTATTGCCACAAACAGACGCTCCGAGGAAGCTCTTGCCGAGTTTGACAAGATCTTTGCCGAACTGTGCGAAACCAGCTCCGAAACAAAGTATTTCGACGGCAAGTTCATCGATTACGAGCCCAAGCCCGACGGTATCGGTCTTGCGACTATCGTATGCGGATTCGGTCACATGCGCACCATTTCCTCCACCAAGGAAAGCTACAGAAACATCGGTGTTGATTTTAAGTGCAACGCAGGCGTAGACCTTCCCGCTTCGAACAACGGCAAGGTTGTTTACGCAGACCAGACGGTATACGGCGGTAAGATGGTAGTCATCGACCACGGATTTGGACTGAAGACCTGGTATCTGCACCTTGATTCCATTAACGTTAAAGTCGGCGACGAGGTAAAGACCAACGATATTATCGGCAAGTCGGGTAAGACAGGCTTTACCGAGACCAACGGAGTTTACACCATTATGACAGTCGGAAACGTTCCCGTTTGTCCCTACGGTCCTTGGGAAAGCGGAGTTATTATCCACAACAAATAATTTTACATAAAGAGAAGCCGGTGCGGGTTTCCGCATCGGCTTCTCTTTATGTAATTAATTAAACGTGACCCTGCCACTTCATTGCATTGTAGACCTTTTCAAAGCCCGCGATGTTAGCGCCTGCAACCAGATCGCCGTCCATGCCGTACTTCTTTGCAGCCTCAAAGGAGTTCTTGAAGATGTTAGCCATGATCTGCTTGAGCTTGGCATCGATCTCCTCCTCTGTCCAACTGTAACGCATGGAGTTCTGGCTCATTTCCAGACCCGAAACGGATACGCCGCCTGCGTTAACTGCCTTGGAGGGAGCAATTACCGTGCCGTTTGCTTTAAGGTATGCAACAGCGTCTGCAGTCGTAGGCATATTGGAGACCTCAACATAGTACTTAACGCCGTTTGCAACGATATTCTTCGCGTCTTCAAGCTTAACCTCGTTCTGGGTAGCGCAAGGCATTACGATGTCAACCTTCTGGCACCAAGGCTTCTGTCCAGCATAGAAAGGAACACCAAACTTATCTGCGTAATCCTGAACCTTATCGCGTCCGGACGAGCCCATCTCAAGCATATAATTAATTTTTTCTTCGGTGTTGATACCGTCAGCATCGTAAACGTAGCCGTCGGGACCGGAGATGGCAACTACCTTACCGCCAAGCTCTGTAACCTTCTTAACGGTACCCCATGCAACGTTACCGAAACCTGAAACCGCAAAG
>JAZRTK010000023.1:0-40287 GCA_045651985.1 Eubacteriales bacterium | reverse complement strand
TCACGGCTCCACCTTTGGCGGAAACCCCGTTGCGTGCGCAGGAGCACTGAATATTTTAAGCAGAATCGATGAAGATCTTCTGGAAAAGGTACGCAGCAAGTCGGAATACCTTTTTGCGGAGCTTAACAAAATGGAAGGCGTTCACGACGTAACAGGTATGGGTCTGATGATAGGCTTTGCTACCGACGTGCCCGCCGCAGATTATATTGCCAAGTGCATGGACGCCGGACTGCTGGTCATCAAGGCAAAAAATAAGATCAGACTTTTGCCTGCCTTGAACATACCCGATTCAATGCTCAAAAAGGCCGTTTCAATTATGCGCGAGGCTGCAAAGATTTGAAAAAAGGATAAAGAACTATGAATTTAAAAGGAAAAGATTTTCTCAAGCTTCTTGATTTTACGCCCGAAGAAATAGAGGGACTTATTGACTTGGCGTCTGAACTTAAAGCCAAGAAAAAGCAGGGAATACCTCACCGTCTGTGCCAGGGCAAGAACATTGCGCTCATATTTGAAAAGACCAGCACACGTACTCGCTGTGCATTTGAGGTGGCGGCGCACGATCTGGGAATGGGCGTGACTTATCTTGATCCCACGGGATCGCAGATCGGCAAAAAAGAGTCTATCCCCGATACTGCGCGGGTTATCGGTCGTATGTACGACGGTATAGAGTACCGCGGATTCGGTCAGGAGATAGTTGAGGCGCTGGCAAAATACTCGCCTGTTCCCGTTTGGAACGGCCTGACAAACGAGTTCCACCCTACCCAGATCCTGGCGGATTTCCTCACGATAAAAGAAAAGTTCGGCACGCTCCGTGGCAAAAAGCTCGTCTACATGGGCGACGCACGGTATAATATGGGCAATTCTCTCATGGTCGGATGCGCGAAAATGGGCATGAAATACGTAGCTTGCGCTCCTGCCGAGTATTTCCCCGACAAGGCTCTTATTGACACCTGCATGGAGATCGCAAAGGAGACGGGAGCGGAGCTGTCCTTTGAGGAGGACGTGGTAAAGGCCACCGAAGGTGCGGACATAATCTACACCGACGTCTGGGTATCCATGGGCGAGCCCTTTGAGGTCTGGCAGAAGCGCATCGGCGACCTTTCGCCCTATCAGGTGACAGCCGAAGTTATGAAGAACGCGGGAGAAGACGCTGTATTCATGCATTGTCTGCCCGCATACCACAACCACGAAACGACGGTTGGAAAAGAGGTCGGTGAGAAGTTTGGACTTGCAGCCCTTGAGGTTACCGAAGAAGTATTCGAGGGACCGCAGTCCATCGTTTTCGACGAGGCGGAGAACAGAATGCACACCATAAAAGCCGTAATGGCTGCAACGCTTTAAATACCGGCTCAAACTGAAAAGCAAAAACGACGGTGTTCAGCCGTCGTTTTTGTTATGGGGTATAGGAGGTTGCCACTACAATGTGTGGTTTTATGTCTCCGAAGGATATGTCTTATATAAAATTACCAAAAATAAGTCTTTTATCTGTCTATTTTGTGCAAATCCCCAAAAATGATAAAATTTTCCCAAACCTCTTGTATATTGGGAAATTTTGAGATAAAATATATGTGTAAAAGAATGGCCTTATGCCTTGCTTTAAAATTAAATAAAAACGGAGGATTCCAAAAATGTCAGTTAAAGTTGCTATTAACGGATTCGGCCGCATTGGTCGTCTCGCATTCCGCCAGATGTTTGGCGCAGAGGGTTATGAGATCGTTGCTATCAACGACTTAACAAAGCCTTCCATGCTTGCTCACCTTCTCAAGTACGACACAGCTCAGGGTCGCTACGACGGTCACACCGTTGCTTCCGACGATGAGGCTAACACTATCACAGTAGACGGCAAGGTCCTCAAGATCTATGCTGAAAAGGACGCTGCTAACTGCCCTTGGGGCGAGCTCGGCGTTGACGTTGTTCTCGAGTGCACAGGCTTCTACTGCTCCACAGAGAAGTCCATGGCTCACATCAACGCAGGCGCAAAGAAGGTCGTTATCTCTGCTCCCGCAGGTAAGGACCTCAAGACTATCGTTTACTCTGTAAACGAGAACACTCTCACTTCCGATGACAAGATCATTTCCGCTGCATCCTGCACAACAAACTGCCTCGCTCCTATGGCTAAGGCTCTCAACGACTACGCACCCATTCAGTCCGGTATCATGACAACTGTTCACGCTTACACAGGTGACCAGATGATCCTTGACGGTCCCCACAGAAAGGGTGACCTCCGCCGTGCACGTGCAGGCGCTCAGAACATCGTTCCTAACTCCACAGGCGCAGCTAAGGCTATCGGTCTCGTAATTCCCGAGCTCAACGGTAAGCTTATCGGCTCCGCTCAGAGAGTTCCTACCTGCACAGGTTCTACAACTATTCTCGTGGCTGTAGTTAAGGGTAAGGATATCACAGCTGACGGCATCAACGCTGCTATGAAGGCTGCTTCCTCCGAGTCCTTCGGTTACAACGAGGATCAGATCGTTTCCTCCGATATCATCGGTATCTCCTACGGTTCTCTCTTCGATGCTACTCAGACAATGGTAGCTAAGATCGATGACGACACATATCAGGTACAGGTTGTTTCCTGGTACGACAACGAGAACTCCTACACAAGCCAGATGGTTCGTACGATCAAGTACTTCGCTGAGCTCGGCTAATAAAAGGAATATCAAAAATTAAGGCGACTGCATTTGCAGTCGCCTTTTTCTATAACAAAAAGGGGAAGGTGCTAAAAAGCACCTTCCCAAAATGAATTTATTGTTGTTTTTCGTTACTATTGCTGCCGCAGTTGCCTCCGCATTGATTTGAATAAGGGCAGCCTATGCACTTATCCCCTCGTTTTTTCGAGCGGATAATGTAAAACAGTGCGCCGCCGACCGACAGAGCTATCGCAACTACTATGATAATATCAACCATTATTCACACAGGGCGTACTCAGATCTGAGCCGCTTTTCCTTTCCGACGATAAGAGCGCCAAATATAACTGCGATACAAAGAACTATCGCCCAGCCGATAACGGGCATCCAAATTGCTCCAAAGGAACCGTCGGTGATAATAGTTCCAAAGAAGTAAACGAGGAAAGCCACCGTGTAGCCAACTGCAAACTGAAGACCAACGCCTGCCCAGAACCACTTCTTGCTCTTGATCTCGGCGTTCATTGCGCCAAGCGCCGCAAAGCAGGGGGGCGTGAAGAGGTTGAACATGAGGAATGCAAGGCCCGCAACGGCTGAGATCCCTCCGAACTGAGCCGCGCCTACGGCGGCACCCTCCATGAGCGCAAGATCCTCGCTGATAAGGTTTTCAAACATAAATACTGTGGCGAGTGTGGATACTACGCATTCCTTTGCAATAAAGCCTGTAACTGCCGCCGCCGCAAGCTGCCAGAGGACTACTCCCACGATGGGCGCAATAACGTAGGCAACGGGAGTTGCTATGGTGGCAAGAATAGAGCTTGCAGGGTCATCTGCTATCTTCAGATTCCAGCCGTAGGTCTGCATCATGTAGACTGCGAAGTTGCAGACCAGAATTATCGTACCTGCCTTTACTACGTACGCCCAGCCTCTTTGGCACATAGAGACGAACGCCAGCCGCAGGGAAGGACACTTATATTCGGGAAGCTCAATGATAAAGAAGGACTTTCTGAACTTGTAGCCTGTGAGCTGATTGATGAGAAGGGCAGATAGCAGAATGATCAGTATACCCGCAAAATACATGGTCACGCCTACCCACTCGGAGTTTTCAAAGAAGGCACCCGCAAAGAGAGATATAACGGGGAGCTTGGCGCCGCAGGGCATGAAGGGAGTGATCATCGCCGTCGCGCGTCTCTCTCTCTCATTTCTGATAGTACGGCAAGCCATAACGCCCGGAATGGCACAGCCCGTGCCGATAATAAAAGGAATTACCGATTTTCCCGACAGCCCGACCTTTTTGAAGATGGGGTCCAGGACCACCGTTGCGCGAGCCATGTATCCGCAGTCCTCAAGAAGAGCGATGAGGAAGTACATTACCATAACCAGAGGCAGGAATCCGACTACTGCCGCAACACCCTCAATGATTCCCTCAAGGATGATTGCTCTGAGGATATGATGCGCACCGCTCAACCAGCCCGCAACCGCCTCCTTTAGGTAGCCGATGCAGTCGACCAGACCCCAAAGGTGGGTGTCGCCAATGTCGTAGCCCTCAGCCAGCCATACGCCGGGACCTGCCTGAGAGATCCAGAACACTGCCCACATAACGAGAGCGAAGATCGGTATGCCAAGCCACTTGTTTGTGAGGATATCGTCGATCTTGTCTCCGATGTTTCTTGTTTTTGTGAGTACCTTGCGCTTTTCAACGGCTTTGACGATTTTGTTTACGAAGTCAAAGCGACGTCGGTCAGCCGCTTCAACCACCTTTTTGTCGGTGAGATCAATGTCGCCCTGGGAATAAGGAGCTGCCTGCTTTGTGCCGTTAAGCGCAACGGCTGCCTCAACGACTTCCCTTATGCCCTCTGACGATGTGGAGACCGTGTCGATTACAGGGCATCCGAGCTTTTCGGAAAGTGCTGCTGTATTAATGGTGTTCTCTTTCTTTCTGTTAAGGTCTGCCTTGTTAAGAGCCACAACAACGGGCACACCAAGCTCGAGGAGCTGAGTTGTGAAGAACAGGCTTCGGCTCAGGTTTGTGGCGTCCACTATGTTGATGATGGCATCGGGATTTTCTTTTTTCACGTACTCGCTTGTGATGCTTTCTTCACTTGTGAAGGGAGACATTGAATATGCGCCCGGCAGGTCAACTGCGATAACGTTCTCTGCGCCGACATACACTTTTTTGATGGCCTGCGTCTTCTTTTCGACGGTAACACCTGCCCAGTTGCCCACCTTTTCACTTGCTCCCGTGAGGGAGTTGAACATTGTGGTCTTTCCGGAGTTGGGATTTCCTGCTAATGCGATTTTCATAAGTTGGAATACTCTCTTTCTTTTTTTGGTTAGCCACGGCTAACTGCTGTGCAAAATAATGCAGACAGCCCACAGCCCGAGGGGTTGCCCTTCAGTATGGGACTGTCTTGCTGATGGTCAAATTATGATGGCTTGAGCCAGTTGATTATCGATGCTGTATCTTCCGTCCTTTATGGAGACGACGCAGTTGTTTTTCTTGCGAGAGACCACCGTGATACTCTCTCCTGAGTAGCAACCGAGAGAGAAAAGAAAGGCGTCCAGCTCCTCGTCGTCTGTTTCGATGGCGGTTATTGTATATTCCTTGCCCTCTACGGCATCTTGCAGCGTCATGACCGATTCCTCCTCAGCAAAGTTAGCTTTGGCTAACTGATGCGAAAAAATATGTGTTAGCAGTTGCTAACTGTGAACATTATATCCGTTTTTTCGGGTTTTGTCAAGTAGAAAATGAATATTTTTCCTGATAATTTTGATTATTGACTATTTTGCTCACTTGTGGTACAATAAAAGACACGGAATATATAAAAATCAACAAATCACGGAGGTAGCCATGTCACTGAAAGAGTCGGGCGAGATGTATCTTGAATCAATATACGTTTTAAGCTGTGAGAAATCGTCCGTGCGTTCTACGGACGTGGCAGAATACATGGGCTTTTCGAAGCCCAGTGTCAGCCGAGCCGTAGGGTTGCTCAAAAAGCAGGGCTATATTGAGGTCGATGCAAACGGCTTCATTACTCCCACCCATGCGGGGCAGGAGCTGGCGGAGAAGATATTCGAGCGGCACATGGTGCTTTCGGGAATTCTAATGAGCCTTGGCGTTGACAGCGAAATTGCCGCCGAGGACGCTTGCAGAATAGAGCACGTTATAAGCGACAGTACATTTGATGCCATAAAGGCTCATTACGAAAAGTACGCGGAGAAATAGATGCTTTTAAAAAAAGAGGTGCGGTATTACCGCACCTCTTTTTTGTGATTTTTACTTTTTGAGAAGCTCGCGGATATCCTTGAGAATATCGTCTGTTGTTTCAACAGGCTCGGCGGGAGCAGCAGGCTCCTCGGGTTCAGCGGGCTTTTCTAACTTCTTCTGTACGTTCATGACAACGCGGAGAACGCAGAAGATGCAGAAAGCAACGATGAGGAAATCAACGATCATCTGAATGAAGTTGCCGTAGTTGATAGAGTTTACAATAATTTCTTCGCCGGCTTCATTAATTTCTGTTGCAAGCACGTACTTCATGTCAGCGAAGTTCATGCCGCCTGTTGCCATACCCACCAGAGGCATGATGATGTCGTTTACAAGGGAAGTAACGATTTTGCCAAATGCACCGCCGATAACGACTGCAACAGCCATGTCCATTACATTGCCGCGAGCGATAAATTTCTTAAAATCCTGGAAAAATGTACTTTTCTTTGCCATGTGAGAAAAATCCTCCGTTATTTTTGTTACGATATGATTTTATCATTTTTTTCTTACTTTTTCAAGAGTTTTACGCGAAAAATGTTGAAAAATCGGAGAAAATCTTATGCAATCTCGTCGTTCTTCTTTCTTGCGGTCTTGTCTGCAGGCTTGGCTGTAATGTCGCCTGCTTTTGTAAGCGCCCACTTTGTCAGCATAGGACCGAAGATCTCGTATACGAGAACGGCAAAGAGGACCACGAAGTTTACCGTCTCGCCCACGTTACTGCCTGTAAAGGTCTTGTCGGCAACGACCGTGCTGGTCATGCCGAGAGCAACACCCGCCTGAGGCAAAAGTGTGATTCCAAGATATTTTACAATGTTTTTGTCACAGCCTGCCATTTTAGCGGATCCCATAGCACCGAAATACTTGCCCAGCGAACGGGCGATTATGTAGACCGCACCGATAAGCACAAATACGGGCTTCTTGAAAACGGAAAGATCAAGATGCGCACCGCTGATAACGAAGAAGAGCAGGAACAGGGGCTTGGTCCACCTTTCAACTCTCTCCATCATCTCTATAGAATAGTCGCAGACGTTGCAGAATACAGTGCCCAGCATCATGCAAGTGAGCAGGGAAGAGAATCCGATGTGGAAGCCGCCCGCGTTGAACTTGAGCATGGAAACGGCAACGGCGATGAATACGAAGGTGATCATCAGGGTCAGACGGTTGGAACGGGAATGGAAAAAGCTCTCCACGTAGGACAGAATGAAGCCCAGCACCGCACCAAGCACCAAAGAGAAGACGATCTCGCACAGAGGCTCGACGATAATAGAAAGAACGTCAACGGTTCCGCTGTAAAGGGATTTGGCTACTCCAAAGGAGACGGCGAAGATTATAAGACCTACCGCATCGTCAAGGGCAACTACGGGGAGCAGAATGTTTGTAAGAGGCCCCTTTGCCTTGTACTGACGGACGACCATAAGAGTAGCTGCAGGAGCAGTGGCGGTAGCAACGGCGCCAAGAATAATGCAGGCGGGGATCGAAAGGATATCCTTGCCCGTTGCGGACAGCAGTATATAATGCAGCCCGATGAGGGCAGCGTCAACCAAAACTGTTGCGGCAAGTGCCTGGAGAATACCTACGATAGTTGCCTGCTTACCCGTCTTTTTCAAGTCGGAAACTCGGAACTCGTTTCCTATATCGAAGGCGATAAAGCCAAGAGCTACCGAGGATATGATCTCAAAGCTGCCGACGGGTGCCACCTTGTCGTTAAAACCAAAGGCGTAGCCGCCGATAACGAAGCTTCCCAGTAGGTATGAGCCAATAAGGACACCGCCCACAAGGTATGAGGTTACGTCAGGCAGGCTGAAGCGTCGGAAAATACGGGTGATGAGGAGGCCGACCAGCATACAGGTTGCCAAAGTTACAAGTGTCTGAATCTGAGACATGATTTTTTCTTCCTTTATATAATATTACAAAATTTTGCTCAAACGAGTAGAATTATACCACTGTGAGAAAAGTAAGTCAATAGCAAAAAAGAAAGTTGTCGAAAAATAAGTAACAAACTTTTGATGATTGTGAAGAATTTTTTGGTCAAAATATTATGGCAAAGAACGAATTTGTCGGATTTTTGGAGATGAAAAAAATTTTTTTGAGAAATTTTCGAAAAACTCTTGCAAAATCGAAAAACATGTGATATAATACCACTTGCCGAAATGAAAGGCCCGTTGGTCAAGCGGTTAAGACGTTAGCCTCTCACGCTGAAATCATGGGTTCGATTCCCGTACGGGTCACCAAAAACAAAAGAACACCACGCAAGTGGTGTTCTTTTGTTTTTTGATAACGCCGCAATCGAACCCACTCCAATTTGCTTTTGCAAATTGGAATGGTTTGCGATGTGAGGGCTATAGGTTTAAGCGAATGTTAACGCAAACGAGGGTTCAGATTCCCGTACGGGAGCCAGCTCGCATGAGGTGCGAGGAAAAATATTCGACGGAGGCGAAATTCCCCTGTTTTTTTTGCTTTTCAGAACAGTTCTATCAATTCCTTGGGGCTTTGGGTAAAATTGCGACAGCCGTCCTTTGTGACCGCCACCATATCCTCGATGCGGCAGCCGTACTTGCCCTCGATGTAAACGCCCGGCTCCACTGTCACAACGTTGCCGCAAACAAGCGTTACGCCTTCTTTTACGCCCGAGGAAACGCGGGGGGATTCGTGGATATACAGACCTACGCCGTGACCAAGACCGTGACCAAAGCAACCCTTATAGCCTGCACCGTCGATAATGTCGCGGGCGATCTTATCAACCTTTGCGTTTTCTGATCCCTCGCATATTGCTTCAAGTGCCGCTGTTTGTGCGGAAAGAACGGTGTTGTAAAGCTTTTTCATGTCCTCGTCTGCACTGCCGAGAACGACGGTCCTTGTCATATCGGAGCAATATCCGTCAAGGCGTGCGCCGAAATCCATGGTGAAAAATCCCTTTTCAAGCCTTCTTGCCTGTGGAACTCCGTGAGGCAGAGAGGATGATGAGCCCGAAACCGCGATGGTGTCAAATGCTGTGGACTGTGCACCCATGCGACGCATGAAAAATTCAAGCTCCAGCGCTACCTCAAGCTCGGTCATCTCGGGCTTGATGAAGTTCAGAATGTGCGCGAATGCCGCGTCGGTTATCTTCTGGGCAGCGTTGATCTTTTCAAGCTCTGCTTCGGTCTTTACCTCTCGGAGAGTGGAGAGGGCATCGGTGCCGCCGGGAACGAGCTCGCAGGATCTGAAAACGTCGGCAAAGCGTGCGTGGTCGGCGCAGGAAACGAAGCCGTCCTCGAACATGAGCTTCTTAACGCCGTTTTCCTCAAGGAGGGACGCAATCTTAGCAAGCATTCTGTTCTCTGGCACAACGATCTCAAACTCGTCTGATACCGCTGCCTTTGCGGCTTCAGCGTAGCGGAAGTCGGTTATAACGTAGGATTTGTTGCGTGTCACCAGAACAAAACCGTCGGTGTAATCAAAATTAGTAAGATAAAAAATGTTGAGCTCGGAGGAAACGAACACACCGTCTACCTCGGGGGCGATGGTGTCCAGAAGTCTTTGTTTTGCTGTTTTCATGATACGTCAATATCCTTTCAAAATTCGCCGTAGCAGGCTTTTTTCATGTATAGTGCATCCTCTGCCATTGTGCCGGCAGATTCGCAGATGATACGGGGTGAAAGTCCGTATTTTACAATGACCTCGGCAAGAGGCTCAAATTGTGGTCCGTATTGGGTGTCGTCGAAGGTCAGGTGCTTTTTCTCGCCTGCCTTTGTATATTCTATCTTCGAAAAATGGCAATGAAGGTTTTGTGCGTAAAAGTCGCCCAGGACCTCGCCTATGCGGTCGAAAATACGCTTATACGAATCGGCGTCTGTGAAATATCCCAACTCACGGGCGTTAAGATGCCCGAAATCGACTACGGGGTAGAAGCACTTTGCAACCTTGCAAAGGTCGAGTACCTCGTCAAGCGTTCCAAGCTGATTTATTTTACCCATAGTCTCAAGTCCTATGTGGATAGAGGTGTCGCCCATTTCGTCGGCGACACGCTCAAGTGTGTCACGCGCCAGCGCCATGGCTTCATCGCGAGAAATTTTTGCGGCGGAGCCGCTGTGGACGACTATGGTATCCGCGCCCAGCAGCTCGGCGGCTGCCAGACTTTCGCGGATATAATCAAGGCTCCTGAGACGCTTTTCCTGCTCAACACCCGAAAGGGAGATGAAATAGGGGGTGTGCAGGGACATGAGTATGCCGTGCTCCCTTGCCTTTTCACCAATTGACCGAAGTGTCGCTTCTCCTGTGCGTAAACCGTTGCCTGCCTGGTATTCGTATGCGTCAAGTCCCATACGGCTGAGCCAGCCGGGAGCTTGAAGGGTTGATTTCATGCCTGAGGTGTAGAAGCTTTCGCTGTTACCGCCCGGCCCGAATGTTGCTCTTTTCATTTCGTACCTCTTTTTTAAAAGTAACGGTCGAATTTCCTTGGAAATCCGACCGTGAGTTTGTCATGTATAAAACTGCTTTTTGACCTGCTCACGCTTGAACTGTCTCAAGACGGGTTTTTCAAGCAGACGCTTGAAACGGAAGAATAAGGTCTTTTTGTCCTTTATGGGCGGAACGAGTATGGCTTTGACCCCAAGCCGTTTTCCTGCGAGCACGTCGGTGAACACCTGGTCGCCAAGCACTGCCGCATCGGCTATGTCCTGACCCGACTGTGCAAGGGCGTGTCGGTAGCTTTTGGTCGAGGGCTTTTTTGCGTCGTAGTAAGCGGGGACGCGCAAGGGCCTTGCAAATCTTACCACTCTGTCCGAGTGGTTATTTGAGACGAGAATGAGGGTTATTCCCGCGGCGGCAAGCGAGTTTGCCCAAGCGATTATCTTTTCGTCGGGGTCGGGCATCTCGTAGGGTGCAAGGGTATTATCTATATCTGCAAGCACCGTTTTGATCTCCGCCGACTCGAGAAATTCGGGGGTCACCTCGGTGTATGAGCGGAACATATAGTCCGGCATGAACAAAGAAAACATCAAAAATCCGATCCTTATTTAGTAATGACCGCTCAGCGGCAACGGATATTCTAACATATTTTTTTCATAATATCAAGACTTTTTACTGAAAAATTGGTTTTTTTGAGGGCGAAAAGACAAAAAGTATTGAAAATATGGCTAAAATGTGGTAAAATATATAATGTATAACTATTTTTTCATGTGCGAACGGAGAAAAAATGAAAAATCTCTATCTTGAATGCGGAAAGATAATAAACACTCACGGCGTCATGGGGGCTGTAAAGGTTGAAAACCGTTGCGATACCCCGAAAATTTTAGCGTCGCTGAAAAGAATATATTTCAAGAACGGTGAACAGTACCGTGAGGTGAAGGTGCTTTCGGGCTCGGTCATGGGACAGTTCGTGCTGCTTAAAATTGAGGGCGTTTCCGATTTTGACGCCGCGGCGGCTCTGAAAAACACTTTGATCTACGCCGCCCGTGAAGACCTGCCTATCGAGGAGGGCGCGGTGTTTATCGCCGACATGATAGGTCTGCCCGTAATCGATATGAACACGGGAAAGGAATACGGAAAGCTGCGAGAGGTCATGAACCGCGGAGCTTCGGACATATACGTGGTGGACACGCATGCAGGCGAACGAATGATGCCCGCCGTAAAGGAATTTGTAAAATCTGTTGACATAGAAAGAGGAATTTTCGTCACGCCCATTGAGGGAATGTTTGACGACCCGGTGTAAAAATGAGATTTGACATAATGACGCTTTTCCCGGACATGACCGACAGGATACTGGGAGAAAGCATAATCGGCAGGGCGCAGAAGAGCGGCGCGGTGGAGATATTTTCTCACAATATCCGCGACTACTCGGAGGACAAGCACCGTCGGGTTGACGACACTCCCTACGGCGGCGGTATGGGAATGCTCATGGCGGCACCACCTATCTACAACTGCTACGAGGCAGTAAAGAAAACAGCTGATGAGGCACTTTTAAAAAAGGGCGAGATAAAACGCAAGGTCGTTTATATGTCGCCAAAGGGAAAGGTGCTGACTCAAAGCAAGGCGGCAGAGCTTTCGGCGCTTGATAACCTCATAATCCTTTGCGGTCACTACGAGGGCGTCGACCAAAGGATCGTGGACGAGATAATCGACGAGGAGATATCTATAGGAGATTACGTGCTTACGGGCGGCGAGCTTCCCGCTTGCATTTTGGTCGACTGCATTTCAAGGCTTTTGCCCGGTGTGCTTTCCGACAAGGAATGCTACGAGAGCGAGAGCATCGCCTGCGGTATGCTTGAATATCCTCAGTACACCCGCCCCTATGAATTTCATGGAGTCAAGGTCCCCGATGTTCTTATTTCGGGCGACCACGCAAAGGTTGAAAAATGGAGATACGAGAGGGCTTTTGAGGAGACGAAGCGTCTCCGCCCCGATCTGCTCTCGGATAAGGACTAAAACAGTCCTTAATGTACGGTTTTGCCTATTTAGGTGGAATGGAGGTACCTATGAAGAAGAAAATCGGTGGACGAAGATTTTTGCCGACGGGCGACCTGTTCGAGGGCAGCTTTGTCATGCGGTTCTCCAAAAAAATATATAACATGTTTTTTTCGGGCTTTTTCGGCTCGATCTTGACGGGATATTCCGTGATCCAGAGGAAGTTCGCTCACGGTGCCGTGGCAAAGGCCTTTGGCTCGTCTGACAGAGCAGGGGAAAGCTGGGAGCGAAATCCATTGTCTCGGGCAAGAAGAGCAATTATCGCGGGGGTTGAGGACAGCTTTCTTTTAAAATCTGCGCACCGCGGTCTGCACAGTCTGCTGTCGGTCTATTTGCGGGTTTACGGATTTTTCCTGCTTTACCTTGGCATCTCCATGGCGGTGATGAACATAATCAAAAGAGCGGCGCTGATCGGTGATTTTTCCATGTGGGATTTTGCCGTACCATTTGTGCTTGTCTGCTCGTCATTTCCTATGATCCTGTCCAAGCGGACGCTCGGCTCGGCTATTGATTCAAGCCTTATTATGCGAACGGTCACATACGATCTGCTGGGTTTTACCCCAAGAGAGCTTAAGGCGGTAAGCGAGCACACTTCAAAGAGCGCGGGATATTTCAGAGGCGCGCTTTTCGGAGCTTTGATCGGCTGTCTGGCACTTCTCGTTTCCCCGATGCTGGTCTGCATTGGTATCGCGGCGGCTGTGGCGGCGGTGCTCGTCTTTATCCGACCCGAGATAGGACTGCTGGGCATGGTCCTTATCTGCCCCTTGCTTTCCTTGGTGGGCAGCCCGACACTTTTTCTTTCGGCTATGGTCATCTACACGGTCTTATGCACTTTGATAAAGATATTTTTGGGCAGAGTTTCAATGTCCATTGAAATAGCGGACGTTTTCGTTCTGATTTTTCTGATTGCCATGGGCATGGGCGGCGTTGTCTCAGTCGGAGCATCTCTTACATCGGGTCTTATGTACGTATGCCTTATGGGCGTATATTTTCTGACCGTTCTGCTGGTGAGAACAAGAGAGCTTTTGCAGAGACTTCAGATAGCTTTCGTCACATCGGGCGTTGTCGTGTCGCTGGCGGGATTTTACCAGCTTGTGACGGGCAATCTTGAAGCGGAGACTCTTGACTCGGCGGTGTTCGGAGGAATCAGCGGACGAATTACTTCAACCTTCGGAAACGCCAACATGGCGGGAGTTTTCCTGGTTATGGTCTTTCCCTTTGCCATGGCGCTTCTGTTCGGCTCAAAATCCCGCGGTCTTCGCGCATACGGCTTTTTTGCCTGCATGATTATGGGTGTCTGCACCCTGCTTACGTGGTCGCGCGGCGCATGGCTCGGACTGATATTTGCGGCGTTAGTTTTCGTCGCTCTTTACAGCCACACCATAATCCCTCTGCTTATACCGACAGGCGCATTTTCCCTCACTCTGCTCTGGGACAAACTTGGAGGCAGCGGACTGTTTTTGAATCTCATCTCGCGTTTTACCAGTATTTTCACGGTGGGCGACACCTCCTCGGCTTACAGACTGAGCATTTGGAAGGGAACGCTCAAAATCATTGAAGAAAACTGGCTGATGGGTATCGGCATCGGAAGCGATGCCTTCTCCCGCGTCTATATAAAATATGCGGAGTCGGGCGCGGAGTACGCTATGCACTCCCACAATATGTTCCTGCAGATAACGGCGGAGTTGGGAATTCCTGCGCTTTTCGTATTCTTTATCTGTATCTTCCTCTGCACTCAAAGCGGGCTTGAGCTGATCCGTTTCGGCGGTCCGCGCGCAAAGAGTGAAAGAGCGGTCTGTGTTGCGGCATTAAGTGCGGCGGCAGGTGCGCTACTACAGGGACTTACGGATCATATCTGGTACAATTACAGGGTGTTCTTCACCTTCTGGTTCGTCCTTGCCATGGTACGTGTGACGGCAATGGTGGGAAGAAAATACGGCAACTCACGCTTTGAGGATTAAAAAGCGGTAAATCGGAGGCTAATATGGCAGAAATAAAAAGAAAGAGAAAATTTAATATAGTCGACCTTGTGCTTATTCTTGCTATCGCGGCGATAATAGTTGCGGTGTTCTTCGTGGTAAATAAGCTGCTGGGCGGTAATAAGCCTGCAGAATCGGGTGCGGATAAGATACAGGTGGAGTTTACGGTCCTGTTTAAGGAGATACCCGATTCGGGCACCGGCAATCTTGCCGAGGGCGACGTTATCCGCGACGCCAATTCCAAAGCCCCCATGGGTCAGATTGCCGAGGTATTCTACGAGCCTTATTCCGAGCTCCTTCTCCTTAACGGAGAGCAGGGCGGCGTTATGGCTGAAATGGAGGGCTACACCAATATGCTGGTGACCGTCCGCGGAGAGGCGACAAAGGACGAGCGCGGGTATTATTTCGGCGGCATCAAGGTGCTGGTAGGAAAACCGCTTGACGTATGGTCCCCCGGGTATTCGGGTGAGGGCTGGTGCGTATCTATCAGGGAGGTGGAGTGACATGACTACAAAGAAAAGGCTCGGTTTTAACGCTCTTGATCTTGTTATCGTGGTCGTGCTTGCTCTGTGCGTTGCCATGATAGGCTTCCGCTTTATCCGTACCTCGGAGATGGCGTCCGGCACCGAGAACACAAAATACAGAGTGACCTTCCTTATTACAAACGTAAGCGACGGCTCCCGCGAGGCACTCGTTGCCGGCGACAGCGTTTTTTCGCAGCTGAATGACGCTTATATCGGAAAGCTTGAGGGCATTGACACTGTCAGCCCTGCCTTTGAATTCCTTGACAATGGTAACGGATCCTTTGAAAAGGTATATTACCCCGACGGAACCAAGATAGATATTACGGGAACGATCATCGCCGAGGGGGCTGTGACCGAAAACGGCTTCTTTGCATCGGGCAGCTTTTTCCTGTCTCCTGGAAGAAAGCTTGACATTTACACGGGGCATATTCAGGTTACGATTTTGATTACGGGAATAAGCGAATACAACGCATAATTACCCCGTTTTGTTCAAAACGCACTATGAAATTATGAAAAAAACGCAAAATTCGTCATTTGTCACATATAAAACCTGTTGATTTTGAGCTAAAAATTTGTTATACTAATTATAATTATAATGGTGGAACATTCCCTGTGGAAAATGGGGTGTCAGTCCCTATTTTACGCAAAAGAAAGGTAAGGTCAACTAAATTATGATCACTCGCGAAGTCAGCATTACAAATAAGGTAGGTCTCCATGCAAGACCCGCCACTTTCTTTATACAGAAGGCGAACAGCTACAGAAGTGTAATCTGGGTGGAGAAGGACGAAAGACGAGTAAATGCAAAGAGCTTACTCGGTATTCTTTCTCTGGGTATTTCTCAGGGCATGAATATTACCCTCATCGCTGACGGACAGGACGAAAACGAGGCAGTTGACGGACTTGCTGAGCTTATCAACTCGGGTCTCGCTGAATAAAAACACATACTGATAACCCGCATTTACGGGTGCAGAAGGACGGCGGTGGTGCTTTGCATGACCGCCGTTTTTCTACTCTTGCAAAAAAAGGTGCAATATAACGAAAGGAGAGGTTTAAAGCAGGATATGGACAGACTTCAAAGATTGCTTGAAAAGGCCAATACGCTGCCTCTCTGCCCCGGAGTTTATATTATGCGCGACAAGTGGGGGAAGGTCATCTACGTAGGCAAATCGCGGAAGCTTAAAAACAGAGTTTCCCAGTACTTTCAGAGCGGAGAAAAGAATTTAAAGACTGCGAAAATGGTATCGCTCGTTGAGGATTTCGAATATTTTCTATGCGATACGGAAATGGAAGCGCTGACCCTTGAAAACAGGCTAATAAAGCAACATTCACCCAAATATAATATCAAATTAAAGGACGCAAGGAACTATCCTTATATCAAAGTCACCGACGGTCCATACCCCAAGATCATGTACTCGCGTAAAAGGGTGGCTGACAGAGCCAAATATTTCGGACCTTATTCGGGCGTGAGCACGGTATTTTCTATAATAAATCTTCTGCAAAAAACACTGGGGATACCCTCATGCAAGAGGTCCTTCCCCCGTGATATCGGTCGCGAGCGCCCCTGCATTTATTATCAAATGGGACAGTGCGTAGGTCTTTGCACGGGCAAGGTAAGACCCGATGAATACGCTGAAATCATCAAGTGTGCTGTGAATATTTTGCGGGGGAACACGTCGCAAGCCCGTCGCGATCTTGAGGCTCAGATGCTTGATTTTGCGGAAAACGAGCAGTTTGAGGCGGCGGCGCGGTGCCGCGACGCCATGCAAGCTTTAGAAAAGCTGTCCGAAAAGCAAAAGGTGGTGGCAGCTCCCGATGCTGATCGCGACGTTTTTGCGCTGTATTCGGACGAGCAGTGTGCCTGCATCTCGGTGTTCAATATCCGCTGCGGCGCTCTGACCGACAAGAGTGAATTCTGCTTTGGTGCGGACATGATAGCCGAGGCGGAGGAAATGCCTGCGTTCATCTGCGACTATTATTTAAAGCGCGAATACGTTCCCCATCAGGTGCTTTTGTCATTTGATATTTCAGACGATGACAGAGCTCTGATGACAGATGCTCTTTGGGGCATGGCAGGGCGGAACGTGGAAATAAGAACACCCGAGCGCGGTGAGATGAAAGCACTGTGCGAAATGGTCTACGATAACGCCCGTGAAAAGGCGAAGATGTATAAGATCGATGCCGAAAAGGACGACGAGACCTTGGTAAAGCTGGCTTCAATGCTGGGACTTGAGGTCTTGCCCGAGCGCATTGAGGCGTACGATATTTCAAACTTGGGCGCCGAGCACAAGACCTGTGGAATGGTGGTTATGGAAAACGGCAGGCTGAAAAAGTCGGACTATCGGATATTCACCATCAAGACCGTGGAGGGCACAGACGACTATGCGTCAATGCGCGAGGCGATCTCCCGCAGGCTTTCACATCTTGGTGACGGTGCGGGCTCCTTTGCATCGGTCCCCGACCTTATCCTGCTTGACGGCGGAAAGGGGCACGTTTCGGCAATTCGTGCTGTCATGGACGAAATGGGGATCGATATACCCGTTTTCGGCATGGTCAAGGACGATTTCCACAAGACCAGATCCTTGTGCGATGAGGAAAGTGAGATAAGTATAGCGCGCGACCGCGCGGTCTTTTCCTTGGTTTACCGACTGCAGGAGGAGGTCCACCGTTTCAGCGTATCAAAAATGGACAGCGCAAAGCGAAAGACCCTCACAAGCTCAACTTTGACCAAGATAGATGGCATCGGAGATGCCAAAGCCAGAGCGTTGCTAAAACATTTTGGCGGACTTGCGGCGGTAAAAGAGGCGAGTGCCGAGGAGATTTCTGCCGTCAAGGGCATTTCAAGATCCGACGGGCAGAGGATCTACGAATATTTTCACAAAAACTGAGGTAAAAATGAGAATCATTACGGGAAAAGCCAGAGGAGTGCGCCTTGACACTCTCCCCGGGCTTGATACGAGACCTACCGCTGAGCGTACAAAGGAAGCGGTCTTTTCAATGCTTGCCTTTGACATTGAGGGCAGGCGAGTGCTTGATCTTTTTGCAGGGTCGGGTCAGATGGGGCTTGAGGCACTAAGCCGCGGGGCACGGTCTGCCACAATGGTCGACCATGCAAAATCTGCAGTTGAAATTATAAAGAAAAATACGGTGAAAACCAGACTTGAGGGCGCGGAGACAGTCTGTGCCGACAGCGTGACATGGCTTGAAGGCGCGGCGAAAAAGGGGCTTTCCTTTGACATAGTCTTTATTGACCCGCCATATGCCGAGAAGCTGTTGCCACGTTGTCTTGAAAAGCTTTTGCACGGAGATCTGCTGAAAAAAACCACGCTTATAGTCTGTGAAAGCGGGTCTGCCGAGGACGTTTTCTGCGGTGACACACAGCTTGAGAGCAGATTTGAAGTGGTAAAAAGTACCCGCTACGGCGCGGCGTACGTGAATATTTTGAGGGTGAGACCAAAGAATGAAGAATGAAATTTCCGTTTTGCTGCCCGGCAGCTACGACCCTATGACAAAGGGGCACCTTGACGTTATAAGGCGGGTGTCGGAGGCTTACGAAAGGGTCTTTGCGGCACTGCTTGTAAATCCCCAAAAAAAGTATATGTTTTCGACAGAGGACAGAATAAAGATAGCCGAGCTTTCATGCGCTGAATTTAAAAACGTGACTGTGGTCTATTCCGAGGGGTATACGGCGGACCTTGCTCGCGAGCTTGGATGCAAGCTCATAATCAAGGGTATCCGCAACGAAAAGGACCTTCAATACGAGCAGGGAATGGCTCAATTTAACGAGGCGCGTGTGCCCGGGCTTAAAACAGAATTTTTGTATGCCGAGGACGGCATGGAGCAGATAAGCTCAACGGCAGTCCGAGAGCTTTTGGTTGAAGGAAAGCTTGACGAGGCGACAAAATACTTGCACAGATCGGTGGCAGACGCGCTGATCTCGGGAGAGATAAAATATGAAAATGATTAATACAGGAAAGGGAAAGCTTCTCTGCGTTCACACCGACAAGTTCAAGACCGAGCTGTTGACGGTGACTCAATCGGCACCCTTTGAGCGTCGGGATACGGGGCTTTGCTCCTTGCTTTGCAACGTGTTAAAGCGCGGGTGCAGTGCATACCCCTCAACGGCTGATATCAACCGCCGTCTGGACGACCTGTACGACGCAAATATAACTATGGGCTGCTCCACAAACGGCGACAGTTTTTTGTTCGGGGTCACGGTGGAGACTCTTTGCCGTGATTTTATACATGACGGTACAGACGTTTTGTCGGGCGCTCTTGACGTGGCAGCACATATGATGATCGATCCCCTCACCAACCAAAGCGGGCTTTTCCGTCAAGAGTACGTGGAGGGCGAAAAGCAGGCTCGCCTTGACCGATTCCGTTCGGCAAACAGCGATCCCAAGGCTCGGTCGTCCCTTATCTGCCAAAATCTTATGTTTGAGGGCGAACGGTACGGGCAGAGAATTTTTTTGAGCGAAGATGAGATAAAAGGCATCAAAAATGAGGATCTGGCGGACTATTACAAAAAATGCTTGTCTATTTCCTCCCCTATTTACATATACGTAGGCCCTCGAAATGAGGACGAAATAAGCGCGCTTGTGGGAGAAAAGCTGTCATTTTTTACGGGCGAGAGTGCTCCTGTGTCGGATACTCTCGTAAAACCCTGCACGGGCGAGATGAGGGTCGGATTTGACAGCATGGCGGTAAATCAGGGCAAGCTGACCTTGGGTCTGCGAAGTGACGTTTCTATCGGTGACCGTGACGTTTATGCCGCCCTTGTTTTCAACGACATTTTCGGAGGGTCGCCCGCATCAAAGCTATTCAGAAACGTGCGCGAAAAGCTGAGCCTTTGCTATTCCTGCGGCTCGTCCTACGATTTTACAAAGGGCGTTATTTTCGTTCGTTCGGGAATTTCAAACGAGAACTATGAACGGGCGCGGGACGAGATCCTGCACCAGTTTGAGGACATTAAAAAGGGGAATATTTCACAGTTTGAATTTGAGTCGGCAAAAAAAGCACTTGTCAGCGGCTACCGTCAGGTAACCGACTCGGCTTATGCAACCGAAAGCTTTTTCCGCACCAGGATCCTGTGCGGCTGTGAAGACGGAATAGAGGAGACAGCGCAAAAGATCGAGCAGGTAACCGTAGACGACGTGGTTGCGGTCGCACAGCGCTTTGGCACTCAGGCCGTGGGCTTTGTCCGCGGCGAGCTTGAGGGGGAGGAGGCGGATTTCGATGAAGAATGAAAGGATTACCCACGAAAGCCCTCTTTTGCGCGAAAAGTACTATGAGTACACCTGCGAATGTGGCTTGAAGGTCTACGTGTTCCCAAAGAAAATGACCAACACTTACGCACTTTTTGCCACCAAATACGGCTCTATCGACAACAGCTTCAGACTTGAGGGCGACGGTGAATTTACCGAAGTTCCCCTGGGAATCGCCCATTTCCTTGAACACAAAATGTTTACAGCCCCCGACGGAAGCGACGCCTTTGACCGCTTTGCCCTTTACGGCGCGGACGCAAACGCGTACACGTCCTACGACAAGACAGTTTATTTATTTTCCTGCAGCGAAAATTTTGAAAAGTGCTTTGACGAGCTGATAGAATTTGTCACGCACCCTTATTTTACACGGGAAACGGTGGAAAAGGAGCAGGGAATAATTGCTCAGGAGATCCGCATGACAGACGACTTTCCCTCCTTGCGATCTTATTACGGTATGCTTCGCGGGCTTTATTCGTCATGCCACATCAGAAATAACATCTGCGGCACGGTGGAGAGTATTTCCCGCATAACCCCCGAACTGCTTTACCGCTGTAATGAGGTTTTTTACAGCGCGCCCAATATGGCGATAGTCGTTTGCGGCGACGTTGCCCCCCATAAGGTTTTCGAGCTTGTCAGCGCAAATATAGGGGACGGATTCGGGGTTGGCAAAGCTATTGAAAGACGGCACCCCGTTGAGCCGAGGGCTATCTGCTCCCGTAGGGTACAGTGTAAGATGCAGGTGGCAAAGCCCCTGTTTACAATAGGAATCAAGGACGTAAATATTCCTGCCGAGCCCGCAAAAAGAGCTCGTCGGGACGCTATCATGTCAATGATAAACGACCTGCTCTTTTCCCAGACGGGCGAGCTATACAACAGCCTTTACGAAGAAGGCTTGATCTCTCCCGACCTGAGCAGCTCCTACACCATTTCCGAGAGCTTTGCTTTCCACTCTGTAAGCGGTGAGAGCTACGAGCCTGAGACTGTGTTTGACCGTGTGCGGGAATATGTTGAAAAAATGCGCCGCGAGGGTTTTCAGCGCGAGGATTTTGAAAGATGCCGAAAGGTGTTCTATTCCTCTTTCGTGCGTGAGTTCGATTCCACCGACGACATCGCAAACAATCTTATTGCTTTCGTCTTTGACGGCATCGAGATGTTCGATTACGCAGACATTATCGCGTCCCTTACCTACCACGAGGTGATGGAGACGCTCCGCACGGACATGACCGACGATCTATTCACCCTGTCGGTAGTCTATCCCTTTGATAAATAAGGAGTATGTATGGTTAAAATAGCATTTCCCAACATTGGAATAAGTGAATTTATCCTTGACCCCGTGGCGTTTTCGCTTTTTGGACTTGAGGTAAGGTGGTACGGTCTGGTTATCGTTACGGGTATGATAGCGGCGTTTTTCTACGCCCGCTTTCGCGCCCACATGGAGGGTATCGACGACGACAGTCTGCTTGACTACTTTCTTTTCGCGGTGATCTCGGGTGTTATCGGCGCGAGATTTTATTACGTTATAACCTCCCTTGACCAATACGACAGCATCGGCGAGATGTTTGCCATCTGGAACGGGGGACTTGGAATCTACGGCGGTATTATTTTCGGCGCGGCGGCGGTAATTGGCGTCAGTCTTTACAAAAAAATACCTTTTATGCGCGCGCTTGATATGGCATCGTTGCCCGTTATGATCGGTCAGACGGTGGGTCGCTGGGGGAATTTTTTCAACGGCGAGGCGTTCGGTCACACGGACAAATTCGAATTCTTCGGACTGGTGGCAAAGACCCCGAGCGCGGAAAAGCTTCCTTGGATAATGCAGGTCAATTCCTATGCGTCCGATTACGATACCGTGCTCGTCCACCCTACTTTTCTTTACGAATCGGTGTGGAATCTCATCGGATTTATTATCATCAACGCCCTTTACAAAAAGAAGAAGTTTGACGGTCAGGTCATGTTCATGTACATCGGCTGGTACGGACTTGGAAGAATGTTCATTGAGGCTTTACGCGCGGACAGCCTGCGTGTGGGCGGCGTAAAAATATCCCAGCTTGTGGGACTTGTTGCATTCCTTGCATCGGCGGTGGCGCTGACCTACATGCTTCAAAAAAAGAAAAACTCCCCCTCTATGTTCGAGGGCAGAGCTGTGAAAATCAAATCGGAGGAAGATAAAAATGGCACAGATAATTGACGGAAAAGCCATATCTGCGAAAATCAGAGAAGAAATTAAGGAAGAGACTGCACGCTTTGTGGCTGAACGCGGATACGCGCCGGGACTGGCGGTAATTATCGTCGGCGAGGACCCCGCCTCCACCGTTTACGTGCGCAACAAGGGCCGCGCCTGCGACGAGGTCGGATTTTATTCAGAGATACACCGTCTGCCCGAAAAGACCGAGCAGGCAGAGCTTGAAGCGCTTATTGACAAGCTCAACTCTGACCAAAAGATTCACGGAATTTTAGTTCAACTTCCCCTGCCAAAGCACCTGGACGAGAGCGCGATACTGCTCAAAATTGACCCCGCAAAGGACGTGGACGGTTTTCACCCTTACAACGTGGGACGCATCATGATAGGTGATTTTGACATCGCTCCCTGCACCCCTTACGGTGTTATGGAGCTTCTCCGTTACAGCGGGATCGAGACGAGAGGAAAGCATTGCGTTATCGTTGGCAGAAGCAACATAGTGGGCAAGCCTCAAGCTATGCTGATGCTTAAAGCTGATGCCACCGTGACAGTCTGCCACTCAAAGACGCAGAATCTGGCTGAGATCTGCCGTACTGCGGACATTCTCGTTGCCGCTATTGGAAAGGCAGATTTTATCGGCGCGGAGTACGTAAAAGAGGGAGCTGTGGTCATCGACGTTGGTATCAACCGCCGTGCCGACGGCAAGTTGACGGGTGACGTGAATTTTGCCGAGGTGGAGCAAAAGGCTTCTTTCATCACCCCCGTTCCCGGCGGTGTGGGGCCCATGACCATCACAATTCTTATGAAGAATACGCTCAAGGCGGCAGAAGTGGCAAAGAAATAAAAGCAGAGGGTCCCAGACCCTCTGCTTTTATTTCTTTGCTTCTTCTTTGAGCTTCTTGATAAGCGCCTTTTGCGCATCGATCTCATCAATTTGCTCGGCGATGCTCTGTGGAACGCTGACGGCATCCTTGAAATAATCCAGACTCAATCTGCCCAATTCCGCCAGATCGCATTTAAGCTTTGACTCCTCGACCTTGATCTTAACGGCGGTTGCCGCACTGTCGGTGAGCTTTGCTACGCCTTCGGCTGCTTTTTTTGCTACTCTCCCCGCACTTTTTGCACATTCATCGAATTTTGACATATTGTGACCATTCCTTTCCGTTGTGTATTTATCGGTGTTATTTTTTGCTTTTCTGTTTTAATTATACCGCCTGCAAAGTAAAAAGTAAACATAAAAACGAATAAAATTCTTAGATTCGGGGAAAATTTCAGTAAAAAACAGCCGTGGAGGTAGAAGATCATGAATATGGACAAAAAAACCTACAAAAAATATGCCCAAGGACACGCGCCCAAGTCGCCTGTGGTGAAAAACTGCGTCAAGGCATTTCTTTTCGGCGGGGGAATATGCGTATTCGCTCAGCTTTTGACCAACCTTTACAGCGTTTGGGGCTTAAACGAGGAGGATTCGGGGCTTCTTGCCTCTGTGACGCTGGTATTTCTGGCAGCACTTTTGACAGGTATCGGAGTTTTCGACAAGATAGCAAAGCACGCAGGTGCGGGAACCCTCGTTCCCATTACGGGATTTGCCAATTCCGTGGTCTCGCCTGCTATTGATACAAAGGCGGAGGGGCTTGTGCTGGGCGTTGGAGCAAAAATATTCACCGTGGCAGGTCCCGTTCTGCTTTACGCTACCTTGGCGGGTACACTCTACGGGGTCATTTATTGGATTTGCAAAATGATGTAAAGAAAAGGCTTGACCGCAGGGTCAAGCCTTTTCTTTTATATATTCTGTAAGCTTGTCGGGGAAATTTACGGTCATGCCGTCGGCACCCGCGTCGTAGACCTTTTTCATAAGCGTCTCGTCTTTTACGCCCCAAGCGCGGACGTTAAAGCCCATTCTGTGCCACTTGGCAACCTTTTCGGCACTTATCTCCTCCGCGGAAGGACAAAGCTCCTCAACGCCCAACTCAAGCAAGGTGCGCGTGGTATCCTCGTCTGCGTTGCGGCAGAGAAGTCCTGTGTGAAGCTGGGGTGCGTAAGCGCGGACGGCGCGAATGCTGTCGAAGATAAACGAGGTCACGACTGTCTTTTTCTCCATGCCGTATTTGCAGATGAGGTCTGCTACCTGCGATTCGATTCCTGCCTGCTTTATCTCGATTGCAAAGGTGATGTCGCGGAAGGAAAACTGGCGAAGAAAGTCTTCAAAAAGCACTATTTTATCGGTAAGCCCGTTGTTTTCAAGGGTGAAAAGTCTGAGCTCATCGAGGGTGTAATCGGAAACTTCACCGCTTGCGCCCGTCATGCGGGTGACGGTGTCATCGTGAAAGAGCACCGGCTGTCCGTCGCGGGTCATTCTCACGTCGGTCTCAATGCCGTTTGCGCCCATGAAAAGTCCCGTATAAAAGGAGATGAATGTGTTTTCGGGAGCGTACTGGCTGGCACCGCGGTGAGCATAGTTTACAAAGAGCTCGGCGCGTTCCTTTTCCATCATCGTCCAAGCATCTTTTTCGCATTTATCCAGAAATGCGAGCCACTTTGTGTCGTCAATGAAGGGATTTTCGCCCGTTTTTTCCATGATTTCGGAGTTTTCCTTTGTGTTGTTGTTCCAAGCGTGATTTCCAAGAAAAATATCGACGTGCTCGTGCTTTAATTTTTCAACCGACTCAAAATAAAGTCCGCGGTTGAGCCAGGAACAGCCGTATTTATCAAGCCAGGATTTCTTTAACTGATTTACTCCCGCGCCGCCAAACATTCCTGCGCGTAAAATCTTGCCGTCCACCTGTGTATCAAAGAAAAACGAGTAGGTGCCCTCCGTGTGTCCGGGTGTGGCGAGGCAGAGAATGCTCGTATTTCCAAGGGAAATGACCTGCCCGTCGAAATAAAATTCGTCGGGAGTCCAGCCCTTTATGTATTTTATATCTTGCTCAGCAAGAAAGGTCTTTGCGCCCGTCAGTTCGAGCATTTTCGGGGTTCCGTCGGTGTGGTCGTAGTGACCGTGGGAGTGCAGAATGTACTTCACGTCCCGAATATCAAATCCCAGTGCAGAGACCGATTCTTCGATTATAGGCGCAGTTTCTTCATATCCCGTGTCGATAAGGATCAGTCCGTCGCCTGTGTCTATCAGGTGGGAGGAAGCCTTGTAGGTTCCGACGAAATAAATATTTCCCGCAAGGCGGAAGGGTTTAATGTCAGATGGCATGATTTTTCTCCTTTTTGGTTTTTGTGTATTTATGGCAAATGTGCGATATGGGACATTCATCACAGCGCGGGGCACGCGCCATACAATATTCCCGACCGAACATGACTATTCTATGGCAGAAATCACTCTGCTCGGTAGGCTCGATTATAGGCACGAGAGCTTTTTCGACCTTTATCGGGTCCTTGAGGGTCTCGGCGTAAAAGCCCAGGCGCCCGCAGATGCGGATACAATGGGTGTCCGCAACTATTGCGGGCATTTTGTAAATGTCGCCGAGAAGCAAATTTGCAATTTTCCTTCCAACTCCGGGGAATTTTAACAGCTCGTCCATGTCAGCGGGAATAACGCCGCCGTAGTCCTCCACGAGCATTTTACAGGCTGCTTTTATGCTCTCCGCTTTGGTATGGTAAAGCCCGCAGGGGCGTACTATCCGCTCAATTTCCGAAAGGTCGCCTTCCGCCAGGGCAGATGCGGTGGGAAAAACGCTGAAAAGCTCGCGGCAAACGATATTGACCCGTGCGTCGGTACACTGGGCTGACAGCCTGCCCATGACAAGCAGTTTCCAAGGCTCGCCTTGGTATTCCAGGGCACATTCCGAGGACGGGTATATTTTTTTTAGGGCTTCGACTATTTCGGACCCTCTGCGCTTTTTCTCTTTTATACTTCTCATCTTTTCTCCCGCTTTTTGAAAAAAATAAAGCTTTTTAAAATATTTTTAAGTAACCCCTTTTCAAATAACTTAAAATGTATTATAATATATAATAAGGCTTATTGTAGCTTACAGTGTTATTATACAACAAACAAGCGAAAAAAGCAACAAAAAATTTCCGGAGGACTTGTCATGAAACAAAGATACACAATAACCATAGCGGGAACCGAAATGAACGTGATCACGGACGAGGCGCCGGAATTTGTTGACGAGATAGTGGGAATACTCGACCGCAAGATGCGCGAGATCAACAGCTCGTCGCGCCGTTGCTCAAAGACCGAGGCGGCGTTCTTATGCGCGCTTGATTACTGCTCGGATAAAGTGCGGCTCACAAAGAAGAACCGTACATATGATGCGGAGATAGCTCTGAAAAACGCACAGCTTAACCGTTTGACTGCGGAAAACGAAAAACAGAAAGCGGAGATCGAGCGTCTGCGCGACGAGCTTGCGCGCCTGCGCACAAGAAGATGAAGATCGCAAAAGGAACGCTGCCCGAGCTTCTTGCGCCAGCAGGGTCGCTTAGATCGCTTATGGCGGCAATTGACGGCGGAGCAGATGCAGTGTATTTTGGCGCACCCGATTTCAATGCCCGAATTCGCGCACAAAACTTTGCCGACGGAGAGCTTGAGGAAGCATTCAAGCTTTGCCACGCTTACAAAGTTAAGGCTTACGTTACCTTGAATACTTTGGTGCTTGACCGCGAGGCGGAGAATTTTATCCGCACTGCCGAAAAGATATATCGCATGGGGGCTGACGCGGCTATCGTTGCTGACCTTGGAGCGGCTTCGTATCTGAAAAAATACCTGCCCGACTTGGAATTACACGCAAGCACGCAGATGTCCTGCCACAGCGCGGCAGGGGCTGTTGAGCTTTCAAAGCTTGGATTTTCAAGGGTTGTATGTGCACGGGAGCTGTCCTATGAAAACATTTGTGCAGTGGTGGAAAAGTCACCCGTTGAAATAGAAATGTTCGTCCACGGCGCCCTTTGCGTTTCCCATTCGGGACAGTGCCTTTTCAGCTCGCTTGTGGGCGGTCGAAGCGGCAACCGAGGGGAGTGCGCACAGCCTTGCAGACTTCCGTACAATGTGGGCGGCAAGGAAAAATACCCTTTGAGCTTAAAGGATTTGTGCTTGGCACCATATATTCCGCAGATCATTGATAGCGGAGTAGCATCTCTTAAAATTGAGGGTAGAATGAAGTCCCCAGAATACGTGCGTGCGGTGACCTCCGTTTACAGAAAGCTTCTTGACGAGGGAAGATGTGCGGACGTCGATGAAATGAAATATCTTGCATCCGTGTTTTCCCGCGACGGCTTTACCGACGGCTATTTCAATTCGGACATTTCGCGCAAGATGCTTGGTGTCCGCCGTGAAGAAAACAAGGAGGACAGCCGACTGCTGACTTCTTTTGATAAAATTACGAGAAAGATTCCCGTGGAGATGACCGCATCTTTTGAGGCGGGACGTCCCTGCGAGCTTGAGCTGAAATGCGGCGAGCGGAAGGTGAAGGTTACGGGACAAGCCCCCGAAAGGGCGATAAACGCGCCGTTATCCCCCGAGGCTATCGAGAAAAATCTCACCAAGCTGGGAAATACCCCGTATGAAGCTGTGTCGGTGGATATTTCTGTTGACGGCGGGGTAATGCTTCCGCTATCCCGTGTTAACGAGCTTCGCCGCAGAGCTGTGGAGGCACTTATGGGCTCTCCCGAAAGGGAGAAAACGGAGATAAAATTTGTTCCCGAAGACAAGCCTGCTATGCAATCGGAAAAGAAAAGTGCGAGATTTTTGTCCGTGTCGCAGGTGACAAAGACAGCACTTGGATATTTCGACGAGATATATCTTCCCGCGCACGGCTTTGAGATGCCCGCGGGCGGCGAGAGCAAGGTAGGAGTAATAATTCCCGCGGTAGTTACCGATTCGGAGACTGAAACGGTGGCTAAACTCATAAAAAATGCCGCAGACAAGGGCGCTAAATTTGCCCTTGTCGGGAATTTGGGACATGTGGAGCTTGCCCGTAAAAACGGACTTGAAGTGAGAGGTGATCTTCGCCTCAACGTCTTTAACGGCGCGGCGGCGAGGAAGCTTGAGGCTCTCGGCATAAACGAATTTATTTGTTCTCCCGAGCTTTCTTTGGCGCAGACTCGCGACATCGGCGGCTCTGCCGTGGTCTACGGCAGAATTCCTCTGATGACACTTGAAAAATGTGTCATACGGGAAGTGGCAGACTGTAACTCTTGCGCACAGGGAAAAGCTGTCCTGACCGACCGAAAGGGTATAAAATTTCCGGTTTTTCGTGAGGCGGAGCATAGAAACGTCATCTACAATTCCTTCCCCAATTACATGGCGGACAGGGAAGATGATTTGATAAAGAACAGGATAATAAGCCGACACTTTATTTTCTCGGACGAAACGTCCGCGCAAGTTGACGGAGTTATCCGACGCTATAAAGAACATACACCGCCCGCAGACAGTCGGGTGAGAAGGATAAAATGAGGTTTAAAATGAACGATATCAACGTTAAAATAAAACTGAGCCGCGGCATGAGTCTCCCCAAATATGCAACTTCGGGCTCGGCGGCGCTTGACCTTTGCGCCGCTATCGACGAGGGAACTGTTCTTGTCATACACCCCGGCGAGACCATATCCGTGCCCACGGGGATCTCCATTTCCCCCGAAGATAGCGGAGTGGTGGCGGTCGTTGCCGCCAGAAGCGGTCTCGGCATCAAAAAGGGAATAAGCCTGGGCAACGGCATCGGAATAATCGACAGCGACTACCGCGGAGAGATCTCCGTGGGGCTTTATAACAGAAGCAACTGCGATTTCACGGTCGAGCGCGGCGACAGAATAGCTCAGCTTATGTTTATGCCTGTGTATGCGGCGCAGCTTATCGAGTGCGACGAGCTTGACGAGACCGAGCGCGGTGCGGGCGGCTTTGGCTCTACGGGTATCAAGTGATGAGAATAATTTTAGCGTCAAAATCACCCAGAAGAAAGGAAATTTTAAGTTCGCTGGGACTTGATTTTGAGATAAGGGTCAGCGAGTGCGAGGAAAAGGTTGAGGACGGACTTGCGCCCGGGCAGGTGGTAATGTCCATTGCCGCCCGGAAGGGACGGGCTGTGTCAGACAGCCTGCGCGAGGCGGGCGAGGACCTTTCCGACACACTCATTATTGCCTGTGACACGGTTGTGGCTTGCGCGGGCGAGATCCTCGGAAAACCTCATGACCGCCGCGACACCGTAAGAATGCTGCGCTTGCTTTCCGGCAGGGACCACAGCGTCCTCAGCGGACTTTACGTTGAATACAACGGCGAGACAGCGGGTGCGTACGAGGAAACTTTTGTGCGATTCTCGCATCTTTCAGAAAAAGAGATAGAGTGGTATGCCGACAGCGGTGAGCCCGATGACAAAGCGGGAGCTTACGCTATACAGGGGCACGCTTCCATGTGGGTAGAGAAGATAGACGGCTGTTATTTTAACGTGGTAGGCTTACCCACCTCAAAGCTTTGCCGATTGCTCAAAAGCGCATTCGGTATCGAAGTGATCGACCAAATAAAATAAAAATTCCGCAGGAAGGAAAAACTGTCGGCACGTCCGACAGGGCAGGAAATTACATAATGGCAATGAATAAACAGATCGGAATAGACCTTGGCACCACCAACACCCTGTTCTTTATGAAGGGCAAGGGGATCGTTTTGCGCGAGCCCTCGGTAGTAGCCAAGAACAGCGTGACGGGAAAGGTCGTGTCGGTGGGATCGGACGCAAAGAAGATGTTGGGTAAGACTCCCGGAACGATAGCGGCGTTCAAGCCCTTAAAGGACGGCGTTATCGCGGACTTTGACGTCACGACCCAGATGATACACCAGTTTTTCCGCAAAATAAACACAGGTGGATTTTTCGACCGTCCCAGCGTTATTATCTGCATACCGTACGGTGTTACCGAGGTTGAGAAAAAGGCGTTTGAGGATGCGGCGTATGATGCAATGTCAAAGTCTGTTGATCTGATTGAGGAGCCCATGGCGGCGGCTATCGGCGCGGGACTTCGCATAGCGGGACCGAGGGGAAACATGATAGTTGACATCGGCGGCGGTACCACAGAGGTGGCGGTCATAAGCTTGGACGGCATAGTTACGGCGCGCTCTCTGCGAACGGCGGGGGACGAGCTTGACGAGGCTATCGTCAACTACGTCCGCCGTCAGTACGGCGTAGCTATCGGCACGTCTACGGGCGAGGCGTTGAAAAAGAAGATCGGCTCGGTCCACCCGTCATCAGACATTGAGGAGACCGAGATACGAGGACGCGACCTGCGCACGGGACTTCCCAGCGTTCTGCGCCTTACTTCCGCTGACATGAGATATGCCATGGAGGAGCAGATCGAGAAGATCATCGACTGCATAAAGCACACACTTGAGGGGACACCTCCCGAGCTTTCGGCGGATATTTTCGACCGCGGAATCACGCTTGCGGGCGGTGGTGCGCTTTTGCGCGGTCTGCCCACCCTCATAACCGAGCGTACGGGCTTGCGCGTAAACGTGGCAAACCGTCCCCTTGACTGCGTTGCTCTGGGACTTGGTATGGGAATCGAGGACCCCAGACTTTTGCGTCACGTTGTACTTCGAAGATAAATTCAGATAAAAAGGAGACTTCGCCGTGGCGAGATTCTTAAGATCGAAATTTTTTATTATTGCGTTGCTTTTAGCTATCGTTTTAGTGACCGTACCCACTGTGCTTTCCCTTATGGGACAAGGCTTTGTTGTGCGCAACGCGCTGAACGTAATAGCTACGCCTTTTCGCTTCGTCATAACCAAGACCGAGGAGGCCTTTGAGGGCTTTGCCATGTATTTTCGCGAGTTTGACGAGATGCACGAGGAGAACAAGGCTTTGCGCGCAAAGCTCAAGGAGCTTGAGGAGAAGGTGGCGAGATCGGAGGCCATACGAGAAGAAAACGAGTGGCTTTACGATTACCTGGGGCTCAGCCGCATACATCCCGACTTCGTTCTGGAGACGGCAACCGTGGTCGGCCGTGAGGCGGGCAACTACATGACCGTCATGACCCTTGACTGCGGAAGCGCCAACGGAATAAAGGTGAATATGCCCGTTATAACCGACGACGGTATCGTAGGTTACGTGGGCGAGGTGGGCTTGACCTGGTGCAAGGTGTCAACCCTTATTGAAACTGCTACATCGGTGGGGGCTTACGTTGAGCGCTCGGGTGAGATAGGAGTTGTCAAAGGGGATTATTCCCTTAAAAATCAAGGCTATTGCCAGATGTCATATCTGTCTGCCGACTCGGACATAAAGGTGGGTGACAGGATAGTTTCAAGCGGCATCGGCGTGGTCTATCCCAGGGGACTTCTTATCGGAACGGTCACCGAGATCGTGCCTGACGAAGCAAGCAGAACTCTCAGCGCGCGTATAAAACCTGCGGTGGACTTAAAGGATGTTTCTCGGGTAATGGTAGTAAAGGATTTTGCGGGCTACATACAGGAGCCTGCAGATACGGAAAAATAAAATCTAAGGAGGAAGCGCATGAACAGCCAAAGATCGCCCATTACCTGGCAGAAGTTGACAAAAAAGAGCATAGTGTGGTTTTTGTGGCTGTTTGCCATATCTCTTGTGCAGACCTGCATACTTGCACGGTATCAGCCCTTTGGGGTCGTGCCGGAAATAGTGCTTCCCTGCGTTATGGCTATCGCCATTCATGACGGCGAACGGTCGGCGACCATTTGCGGTATTATGGGAGGTCTTATTATCGACTCTCTCGGCACGGGCGGATTTTCCGCGTCGGCACTTGTTTATATGCTGATCGCTGTTTTTGCCGCGTTTCTGACTTACTCTGTGCTCAGCCGCGACTTTTTGTCTTGGGTCATTGCCACGGTCGTGGCATTGGCAATCGGTTGTGTGGTCTCTGCCATTTACGCGGCTTTGACCGTTGGCGCGGCTTTTTTTGAATATCTTAGAGGCACATTCTTTAAATATATATTTTCTTCCTTTGTCTGTTCGCTGCCGTTTTACGCCCTGACGAGGCTTATCTGGCACAGATTCTTTGACAACAGAGAAATGGAAGGCTGATATTAATTTTTAAATCTGACGAAAGGAGGCGGTCCGAATGAAAGGGAAAAGACAGGGTGAGAGAAAGACCCACCATCTGTTGCGAATAGCATCGGTAGGCGTTTTTCTTGCGGTTATGCTTGTCTTTTACGTGGTCATGCTCATGCGGATACAGGTGGTAGACCGCGACAGATACATCGGCGGAATTTTGGTAAGCGCCAACTCCCGCACGGAAGTTATCCCCGCCCACAGAGGCGA
This sequence comes from Eubacteriales bacterium, assembly GCA_045651985.1. GTDB lineage: Bacteria > Bacillota > Clostridia > Oscillospirales > CAG-272 > SIG710. The sequence continues at coordinate 7,800 of JAZRTK010000023.1, read as the reverse complement.
GATCTTTGACCGAAACGGAAAGCCTCTTATAACCAACGAGTATAAATACAGCGTGGTGTTTGATTACGGGTCGATGCCGCACGGCGCCCACGCGTCAAACGCTACAATCCTTGAGGCACAGCGGGTGCTGGAGGAAGCTGGGGATTTTGAAAACAATTTTTCCGCCGACAGTATTTTTTTGGGAAGCTATCCAAACCTTATTTATGACGAGCGCAAGCTGGCTGACGCGGCATATATGTCCGATTTTGCGAAAACGCTTAAGGAAAAGAAGATGGACAGCGATATCCGTGCATCCGAGCTGGCTGAATATTACGTCAAGCGCTTTGCTCTTGACGCCGAGGAGGACGGCGAGCCCGTCTATACTGCCAACCAAGTGGACTTTCTTATCGGCGCGCGCTTTGCCATGGACCTGAGAAAGTTCAGCACCGCCGAGCCTTACGTTTTTGCCGCTGATGCGGATGCAAAGATACTGACCTATTTTGAGGAATCCAATATTCGCGGTGTTAAGATCAAGACTGAGACGTCAAGAAAATACGAATACCCGAGTTACGCGTCTCACATTTTGGGGCGGGTGGGCAAGATCCACGCCGAAAACTGGGAGTATTATAAAGAGCTTGGCTACGATATGGACGCTATCGTGGGCATTTCGGGTTGCGAGCAGGTTTTTGAACAATACCTTCACGGTACCGACGGGAAAATGCTCATCGAGGAGGACGAGAACGGAAACATTCTCTCCCAAAAGGTCATAAAGGAGCCGATTCCCGGCAACGATGTGTGGCTTACTATCGACATTGATATGCAGATCACAGCCGAGGACGCGTTAAAGGAAAATATTCTTTATATCCGCGACAAGGCAAACCAGACGGCGGGGAGCCTTGACGGTGAGGACGCGTCGGCGGGAGCAATTACCGCCATCGGTGCAAACAACGGCGACATTTACGCTCTGGCGTCAAATCCAACCTATGATCTTGAAACATTCAATGAAAATTATTCCTCTTTGAGGGAAGACGAGCTCAAACCTCTGCTAAACAGAGCGACTATGGGTCTTTACCAGCCCGGCTCCACCTTCAAGATAGGCGTTGCCACGGCGGCGTTGGAGGAAAAGATAATCACCCCTAACACCACTATCGTCACAAAGGGCCGCTATACCTATTATGACGAAAACGGCCCCCGTTGCTGGGTCTATCTTAAGAACGGCGGCACTCATGGGGCAATAAACGTAGTGGGGGCTATTGAGGTCTCCTGCAACTATTTCTTTTACGATGTGGGCAGACGGCTTACCATTGAGACGATGAACGAGTATTCCAGAAAATTCGGTCTGGGCGTGAGCACGGGAATTGAGCTTCCCGAGTATACGGGAATTCTGGCGGGAAAGGAATACAGGGACTCAAAGGGACTTGAATGGTACCCCGGCGACACTCTGCAGGCGGCTATCGGACAGTCGGATAACCTGTTTACCCCCATGCAGATAAGCTGTTATATTGCCATGATTGCAAACGGCGGGACCAGATATTCGGCGCACCTTCTTTCCAGCGTTCGCCACTATTACACAAACGAGATGATCTACGAATATCAGCCCGTAGTGCTTGACGAGATCGAGATCTCGAACAGCACCTATAACACCATTTGTCGCGCAATGAAGAGCGTGACTCAAGAAGGCTCGGCTAAGAGAATTTTCTCAAAATATCCTATTGCCATCGGCGGCAAGACGGGAACGGCGCAGGTCAGCGAGAAAATGAGTGACAACGCTATTTTTACGGCATTTGCACCATACGACGACCCCGAGATCGTCAGCACCTGCATAATCGAGCAGGGAAGTAACGGTACCGACGCGGGAATCACCGTAAAGGCTATATTTGATAATTATTTCGGACTTGATAATTAAAAAAACACCGCACTTCGTGCGGTGTTTTTTATATAAGTTCCTCAAATTTATAGCAAAGAAATTCCTTTGAGTGGGCGTCGCTTGAAAGAATCAGAGTGCCGCCTTTTTCTTTTATGTAATGGCGCAAAGCCTTGCAGGGGTAAGGCTCGGAGCGATAGCCGCGAGAGATGGCACCCGTGTTTATCTCAAAGGGAATGTTCAAGGGTAAAAGCGCGTCGATAGCACTCTGCGCGGATTTAAGATAACGGGGGTCTTCCATGTCAAAAAAACGATTCTCCTCGTTGAACTTCGTTATGAGGTCAATATGTCCGACGATATCGATTTTCTTGTTTGCCAGTGTCGCTACGGTGCGGTAATATTCCTCGGCGAAGGCATAATAATCACCGCCGAAATATTCACGGCAAATGCGCTCAAAGTCCGAAGGAGATTCGTCGACGGGCAGATATTTGTCACTGCACTTGACGTAATGAGCCGAGCCGATGACGTAATCGTAATCCGACGTGTCAAGGTCGGAGAGGGCGTCAAACTCAATGCCCATCAGCACTTCGATCTTGCCCGAATATTTTTTCTTCAATCGGCGCAATTCCGCCTTATATTCCTCGGTTTTTTGGGGGGACAGGCAGTAGCTTGTGTCAAAGGACGTGTACCCGTGCTCGGATATGCCGATAGTGGACAACCTCATTTCAATGGCTGCCAGAACCATTTCCTCTGCAGTATTTTTTCCGTCGCAGAAGGCGGTGTGGCAGTGAAGATCGCGTCCGATCATTTTGTCATTTTCTCCTGCTTTACCTTGTGGTCGATGACGTGGCGGGAAGCCAGCTCGCGGTGAATATCCTCAACCGAGATCCCTGCCTCGGTCATGAGCACCAAGGTGTGGTAAGCCAGGTCTGCAATTTCGTAGATAGTTTCCTTTTTGTCCTCTGCCTTTGCGGCGATAATGACCTCGGTGCACTCCTCGCCTACCTTTTTGAGTATCTTATCAAGCCCCTTGCTGAAAAGGTATGTGGTGTAGGAGCCTTCCTGAGGGTTCAGCTTTCTGCCCTCGATGAGAGACATAAGACCCTGCAGGGAGAACTCATGAAGCTCCTCGCTTTGCCAAACGGGATTTTCAAAGCAGGAAAATGAACCTGTGTGGCAAGCGGGACCGTCGGGCTCAACTACCACCGTCAGCGCGTCGCAGTCGCAGTCGGCGGTGATGGAAACGATGTGCTGGTAGTTTCCGCTGGTCTCCCCTTTCAGCCAAAGCTCCTTACGTGAACGGCTCCAAAAGCAGGTCAAGCCCTTTTCCATTGATATTTGAAGGCTCTCGCGGTTCATGTATGCAAGAGTGAGCACCTTTTTTGTAACGGAATCAACAACTATTGCGGGAATGAGTCCCTTTTCGTCAAATTTCAGCTTTTCGATGTCTAACATATGATAAAATCTCCTATTAAAGAATTCTTACGGGAATGTCGTTTCGTTTAAGTTCTTCCTTGAGGTCTTTAATTTTAACTTCTCCGAAGTGGAAAATTGATGCTGCAAGACCTGCATCGACCTTGGGGAGGGCTTTGAACAATTTTGTGAAATCGTCCATACAGCCCGCGCCGCCCGATGCGATAACGGGAACGCTGACAGCGTTGCATACGGCATCGAGCATTTCAAGGTCGAAGCCGCCTTTGACACCGTCGGTGTCGATAGAGTTCACCACGATCTCGCCCGCACCGGACTCGGCGCCGCGGCGGATCCATTCGATCGCCTCCATGCCTGTGTTTTCACGTCCGCCCTTGGCAAACACGCGAAAAACCCCGTCAACACGCTTTATGTCGCAGGAAAGCACCACGCACTGGTCGCCGTATCGCTTTGCCGCATCGGCTATGAGCGAGGGATTTTTTATGGCGCCCGAATTTACGCTTACCTTGTCGGCACCGCATTTGAGAACGCGGTCAAAGTCGGCAAGAGTATTTATGCCGCCTCCGACGGTCAGCGGAATGAACACCGATCGCGCAAGATCCCGCAAAATGTCGGTGAAAAGCTCGCGGCCCTCGGCAGATGCGGTGATGTCGTAGAAAACGAGCTCGTCGGCGCCGCACTCGCTGTAAAATTTGGCAAGCTCCACGGGTGAAGCCACATCGCCCAGCCCTTCAAAATTTACACCTTTTACTACCCGTCCGTTCTTTACGTCAAGACAGGGGATAATTCTTTTCGTTATCATTTTGCCACCTCGATAGCTTCTGCCAGATCGATCGCGCCAACGTAATAAGCCTTTCCGATGATCGCGCCGTGCATATTCATTTTTCGCAGGCGGGACACGTCCTCAATTGAGGAAACTCCGCCTGACGCGATGATGTTGACCTTGAATCTCTCAGACAGAGCAAGGTACAGACCGTGATTTGCGCCTTGCATGGCACCGTCCTTTGAAATATCCGTGCATATTATGGTTTTAACTCCGATATTTTCCATGTCTGAAAAAAAATTCTCGGCGGTGATATCGGCGGTCTCGGTCCAACCTTTTATTGCCACCTTTCCGTCCTTTATATCGATGCCCACGGCGATCTTTTCGCCGTATTTTTTCAGTGCTTCAAGCAGGAAAGCGCGGTCCTTTACGGCGGCGGTGCCTAAGATCACGCGGTCAATGCCCGCCGACAGGTATTTTTCAACGGTCTCCATTGATCGGATACCGCCGCCGACCTCGGTAAAAAGACCCGAATCGGCAATTATCTTCTTTATTGTTTCAAGGTTTGGCGTCGTGCCGTCACGTGCGCCCTCAAGGTCCACCAAATGGAGACAGGTTGCGCCCTTCAGAGCAAAATCCTTTGCTAAAGTGGGCGGATTGTCAGAGTAGACAGTCATTTTATCGTAGTCGCCGTGAAGCAAGCGTACAGCCTTGCCGCCGTACAGATCTATTGCGGGGAAAATTAACATTTTGTACCTCTTTTTGGGTTATTCGCAAAAGGCGCGGAGAATATTTAAGCCTACCGTGCCGCTTTTTTCGGGGTGGAACTGACAGCCCATTACGTTGTCTTTCGCCACGGCGGCGGTCAGATACGCGCCGTATTCCGAAACGGCGACAGTGTTCTTTTCGCAATTTGCACCGTAGTATGAGTGGACGAAGTAAACGTGGTCGCCCTCGTTTATATATTTGAACAGAGGGGACTTGTTTTCGGTGAATGTCAGAGCGTTCCAACCGATGTGGGGAATTTTTAGGTCGGCGGGGATAACGTTTGAAATGGGCACGATGTCGCCCTCGATAAGTCCAAGCCCTGAGTGCTCGCCGTACTCAAAGCTGCGCTCAAGGAGCAGCTGCATCCCAAGGCAGATTCCAAGCAGAGGTTTTCCCGCTTTGGCTTCTTCGATTATTACTTTATCAAGTCCCGTTGCGCGCAGCTTTGCCGCCGCGTCGCCGAAGGCTCCCACACCGGGAAGGATTATTTTGTCGGCTTTGCGTAACGTGTCGGCGTCTCCCGTAACGACGGCATCGGCACCGACGGCAGCCAGAGAGCTGACCAGGGAAAAGAGGTTTCCTACGCCGTAATCAACAACTGCTATCATCAAAGAACGCCTTTCGTTGAGGGAATTTCGTCACCAAGCTCGGGGTCTATCTTGACAGCTGCGCGGAGTGCGCGTGCCACCGCCTTGAACGTGCCCTCGATTATGTGGTGGGAATTTCTGCCGGCATTTTGAACTACGTGCAGGGTGATTTTGGACGTGCGTATAAATGCCTGCCAGAATTCCTCGCAGAGCTCGGTGTCAAAATCTCCGACCTTTTCGGCGGGAATATCAAGACCGTATGCAAGATAGCTTCTGCCCGAAATATCCAGCGCGGCGGTAATAAGCGCCTCGTCCATGGGAAGCATCATTGAGCCGTAACGACAGATGCCCTTTTTGCCACCCAGAGCTTCGTCAATAGCTGTACCGAGACATATTCCGATGTCTTCGACTGTGTGATGATAGTCTACCTTGACGTCGCCTGTGCATTTTACCGCCAAATCAAATCTTGCATGGCGGGAAAACAGTGTGAGCATGTGGTCAAGAAAACCGCAGCCCGTGTCGATGTCGCACTTACCCGTGCCGTCAAGGTCAAGGGAAAGCTTTATTTCCGTTTCCGCTGTTTTGCGAATGATTTCAGATGTTCTCATATTTTTATCCGTTCCTTTATGATAAAATATCCTTTATTGCTTGAATCAGTGCGTCAACCTGCTCACGGGTTCCGACCGTTATGCGGTTGTATTGAGCGATCTTCTCGGCTGTAAAATGACGGACGAGAATTCCTCGCTCACGGAGAGCAGAGTAGAGGTCCACACCGCTTATTTTGCTTGATTTCGCGAACACGAAATTGGTTTTTGAATCGGTCACGTCAAACCCCAGTGAGCGAAGCGCGCTTGTAAGATGATCGCGATTCTCGGCGATAATCCTGCAGTTTTTTCGGGTGGTCTCCTCGTCTTCAAGCTGACCGATACCTGCGCACATTGTCATGGAATTCACGTTGTAGGGGTTGGTTGAGTACTTTATTGACCGCAGGTCACAGATAAGCTCAGGTGAGCCTATGCCAAAGCCAAGTCTTGCGCCCGCCATTGAGCGGGATTTTGAAAAGGTCTGGGTGACCAGCAGGTTTTTGTACTTCTTTGTAAGGGGAACACAGCTCTCGCCGCCAAAATCAACGTAAGCCTCGTCGATGACAACCACGTTGTCGGGGTTGTTTTTGAGGATAAGCTCGATCTCGTTTTGGGTCAGGGCAATTCCCGTGGGCGCGTTGGGGTTTGCGATAAATATCGTTCCCTTGGCGTCAAAATAGTCCTCTATATTGATGGTAAAATCCCCGCGCAGAGGTATGATCTTTGAGGGCAGGGAATTTATCTCGGCAAATACCGAGTAAAAGCCGTAGGTGATGTCGGCAAATACTGCGGGTGTGTCCTTGTCGCAGAACGCCATGAAAGCGAAATTAAGAATTTCGTCCGAGCCGTTGGTGGCAAGCACCATATCGGGAGTCACACCGCTGACCTGTGCAAACTTGGCGTGGAGCTGCGTGCACTCGGGATCGGAGTAAAGCTGAAGGCTTTCTGCTGCTCTTGCCGCGTACTCAACGGCTTTTTTTGACGGGGGGAAAGGGGATTCGTTTGTGTTGAGTTTTATAAATTTGCGTTCCTTTGGCTGTTCACCTGGGGTGTAGGGGACCAAGGAGCCGTATTTTTTGCTTAAAAATCTGCTCATTTTCAGTCCTCAAGTCTGATGACCGCGCTCTTTGCGTGAGCGGTGAGACCTTCCTTTGTGGCAAAGTACTCAACGTCATACGCTATTTTTGCAAGTGCTTCCTTTGTGTAGTATGTGTACTGGGTCTTCTTTATGAAATCGTCCACCGACAGAGGGCTGGAGAACTTTGCTGTGCCGCTTGTGGGCAGGGTGTGGTTGGGACCTGCCATGTAGTCACCCAGCGCTTCGGGGCAGTTTCTGCCCATGAAGATAGAGCCTGCGTGGCGTATTTTATCAAGGTAATCAAAGGGATTTGCAACGCATAGCTCCAGATGCTCGGGAGCTATTTCGTTTGCTATTTCAATAGCCGCGTCAAGTGTGTCTGCGACAATTATTTTGCCGCCTACGTCAATAGACTCGCGTGCGATATCCGCGCGTTCAAGCATGGGGATCTGACGCTCAAGCTCCTCGGATACTGCCTGTGCCAATTCCATGGAATCGGTTACGAGAACTGCGCTTGCAAGTCTGTCGTGCTCTGCCTGAGAGAGCAGGTCAGATGCCGCGTGGCGGGGATTTGTCTCGCCGTCGGCAACAATAAGAATTTCGCTGGGACCTGCTATCATGTCGATCGACACCTGACCGAATACCTGCTTTTTGGCTTCTGCCACGAATGCGTTGCCCGGGCCTACTATCTTGTCGACCTTTGGGACGCTTTCAGTGCCGTAAGCCAGAGCCGCTACCGCCTGTGC
>JAZRTK010000022.1:0-36816 GCA_045651985.1 Eubacteriales bacterium | reverse complement strand
GACCGCTTGGCCTCCGACTTATTGATACGGTTCCTTTCTTTGTATTTTACTGTGCCGAAAGATCGACGCGACAGCGGATCTCTCCTGCAAAAAAGGCTCTTATGTTGCGGCAGATCTCCGCAAGGCAAAGCGTTCTTGCCTCGTGAGAGCCCCAAGCCATGTGCGGCGTTAAAATGACTGAGGGATGGTTTAAAAGCGCTGTGTAAGGATGCTCCTCGCGGAACGGTTCTTCCGAATAAACGTCACATCCAAAGCCCGCCAGCTTGCCCGAGAGCAGAGCGTCGGCTACAGCTTCCTCATCGGTAACAGCCCCCCGCGCGACGTTTACGAGAACAGCGTTTTTCTTCATCAAGTCAAGCTGTGCTTTTCCGATAAGACCGCGCGTGCCGTCGTTCAAGGGGGTGTGCAGGGAAATGATGTCCGACTCACGGCAAAGGGTGTCGATGTCAACGCACCGCACGCCCTCCTCGGGCGTGCGCTTGTGGACGATCACGTTGCAGCCGAAGGCTTGTGCGATCCTTCCGACCTGACGTCCGATGTTTCCGTATCCTACGATGCCCCAGGTCTTGCCGTAAAGCTCGCAAAATGCGGGGGAAAGCCTGTTGGCAACGCCCGACGCGGTGTACTCACCGCTCCGAACGAACTGTGTGTACTGCGGCAGGTGAGTAATGAGGGACAGAGCAAGGGCGAAGGTTATCTGCGCCACGCATTGAGTCGAATAACCCGGCACGTTGGTAACTGCTATGCCGTTTTTTCGGCAGTACGCAACGTCAATATTGTCAAAGCCCGTTGCCGCCTCGCAAATGACCTTTAGCTTTGTGGCTTTTGAGAGCAGATCAGCATTCAGCTTTGCTTTGTTTTGCATGAGGATATCCGCATCGACGATGCGCTGTGCAATTTCCTGCGGTGTGCTGGTCTGATAGACCTTCACATCGCCCAGCGCCTGCAGGGGCGACAGGTCAAGATCGTCTCCCAAGGTAGAGGCGTCAAGAACGACTACTGTAAGTTTTTCCATATGATCTTCCTTTATTTTTCTTCAAAAAGCCCTATCTGAGCTCCCGTTGCGGGTGGGGTGTAGGGAATGCCTAAATGCTCATATGCGAGACGCGTGACGCAACGGCCGCGAGGCGTGCGGCTGAGATATCCTATCTGCATAAGGTACGGCTCGTAAACGTCCTCCAAGGTCACTGCTTCCTCGCCCACGGTTGCCGCCAGGGTCTCAAGACCGACGGGACCGCCGTCATAAAAGCGTATGATAGTCTCAAGCATCTTTCGGTCGGTGTCATCAAGACCGAGCTCGTCAATTTCAAGCTTGCCGAGTGCGTAATTTGCGATGTCCGAGGTGATTACACCGTCGCCCTTTACTTGGGCGAAATCGCGGACTCGCTTGAGCAGTCGGTTTGCGATTCGGGGCGTTCCTCTTGAACGTGACGCTATTTCGTAAGCACCGTCCCCTTCGATGTCAAGCCCCAAAATGCCCGCCGAGCGTTTGACTATGGTTGCCAGCTCCTCGGGGGTGTAAAGTTCAAGGCGCTGAATAACTCCGAAGCGATCGCGAAGAGGGGTGGAAAGCTGACCTGCGCGTGTCGTTGCGCCGATGAGAGTGAACTTTGGAAGGTCTATTCGGATAGACCGCGCTGCAGGACCTTTGCCAATGATGATGTCAAGGGCAAAATCCTCCATGGCAGGGTAGAGTATCTCCTCTACGTTGCGGGAAAGGCGGTGGATCTCGTCGATAAAGAGCACGTCGCCCTCGCCAAGGTTTGTAAGAAGCGCCGCCAGGTCGCCCTGCTTTTCGATAGCGGGGCCCGAGGTGATGCGAATGTTCACACCAAGCTCGTTTGCGATAATGTTTGAAAGCGTCGTTTTACCAAGACCCGGAGGGCCGTAGAGAAGCACGTGGTCAAGGGCATCTCCTCTCTTTTTTGCAGCCTCAATATATACCTTCAAATTTTCCTTGACCTTTTCCTGACCGATGTAATCTTGCAGGTGCTTTGGGCGCAGAATATTGTCGTTGTCGCCGTCTGCGCTTGTAGACTCGGTTGAGACCAGTCGGTTTTCAAAGTCAAATTCTTCGTTTGTGTCAAACATAATTTACTCCGTTTCGGGTTTGCTTTTGCAAATCCTTTTTTAATATCTCATGAGCTTTTTCAGGGACAGACGGATAAGCTCCTCCAGGGGAAGATTATCTGTGTCAAGACCCTTGAGTGCGGTCATAGCCTCGGGACGGCTGTAGCCAAGAACTGTCAAAGCGTCAACAGCCTCGGACAGTTTTCCGCTTGAGCCTGCCGACGCCGCGGCGACTGTCGCCGCACCCGACGATTGCATGATGGCGGGTGCTTCCTTTGACATCTTGTCCTTTAATTCAAGGACCACGCGCGCCGCGGTCTTTGCCCCTATTCCGTTTGCTTTAGCCAATGTCTTCGTGTCCTCGGAGCAGACGGCGAGAGCAAATTTTTCGGGGGTCAGCAGAGTAAGGATAGCCATTGCCGCTTTGGGACCGACACCCGAAACGGTAATGAGAAGTTTGAAGGCTGAAAGCTCCTCCTCGGTGTAAAATCCGAACAGTTCAACCTCGTCCTCACGGACTGCCATGTAGGTGTATAGCTTGACCATAGGCTCGCTTGATGTTCGCGGCAGAGCGGAATAGGTGGTTCCGCTTATGGTCAGCTTATAGCCAACGCCGCCAACGTCCACGACAGCCGTGGTCAGGTCTGTGTATGCAAGTTTTCCTTGAAGATAATAAAACATGGTATTTCTCCGTTTTTGAAATTTTATTCTTCGGCCTCTTCCGTTTCTTCGCCTTCCGCATCATCGAGAATGATGTTTTCCAGCACATCAAATTCCTGTTCTTCTTCTGCCTTTCGAGCCACGATCCCGCCAATGAGAGGCATGGGCTTGTTGAGCTTTTTCCTCGTAATAAGGTCAAGCAGACAGATAAGCAGGAAAAGGATCGTGCAAACGATCGTGCAGGTCATACCTGCAGAGTAGCTTTCGGGGCGGTATTCCATTACCACCTCGTGCTTGCCGGGCTCCGCGATGACGAAAGTAATGAGCGAATCAAGCGTTTCGAAATACTTGATCTCCTTGCCGTCCACCGTTATCTTCCAACCCTCGTCGTAAGGAATGGTGGTCAGAATGGTCTGTATGTCGGTGGGCGCGAATATGGTGCCGTAAAATGAGTCCTCGGTGTAGCTTTCGATGTTGAACTGCACCTCTTTCAGACGGGAAATAGCGTAATCGTATACGGTGTAATCAATGTAGTAGAGACAGAGCTTTTCGTCCTTGATATAGGTCTCGGGCTTGACAAGGGACAGACCTAATTTGATAGTGTCGCCTGCTTTAAAGTCCGAGCCGACGGACACGATACGCGTGGTCTCGTTTCCATAAAATGTGCCGTTGTCGGCACCGTTTACCTTTACCTTCATCTCACGGGGATAATCGGAGGGGACGTAGAGGTAATACTCCGCGCCGTTCATGGGGGCTATAAACTCGTAATATACGGTGGCTTCACGGTTGCTGTCCACAGCCGTATATTTCATGTGTCCCGCTATGTAGGATTCCTCCATGTTCACCATGCTTGTATTGAAGGATTCGACGGGGGTATAGACCTCAACATCCTCGCCGAGCATTGCGGAAAGAAGCTGATTTACTCTTTCAAAGGGATCTTCGCAGTCCTCCATGTTCATATCAACTATTGCGGGGGTTACTCCGTAAGCCAGGGAGAGTGCGTGTTCGTTGAGATAGACTGTGTAGTCACCCTCGGTGAAGAGTTCTTTGTGGTGATGCGAAAGGTCCTTGTCCGCAATTATATACTTGATTCCAAGCAGGGAGTCGGTGACGGGAGTGCCGCCCAGGTACTTTGACCAATGGGATTTTGAGGCGTATCCCATCTGCTTTAGGAATTTGATGGTGTCGGCGTTTAAGGTGGAGGTGGAGTTTGAAAGACCTCTTATGCCAAGTGCCATGTTGTCGTTCGTCTTTCTGTGCTTGGTCTTTTCAAAGCGGTAGAAGGAGGTGTCCTCCTCACGGAGGCGCTCAACGGCGGGGGTCAGCTTGCCGATAAAATCGTTATATGAACTGTAGCTTGAGTAGTAAACGTCGTCGTGAAGATCGAGACAGTTTGAAAGTCCGTTGCAGAAAAGCTCAAGGCAGACAAAAATGACCATTATCGCCGAGACGGTCTCCCGATTTGCTTTGACTCGGCGGAGGCAGAGCATCACAAGGGTCAGCCCCACAAAGGCAAGGGAGAGCCAGACAGTGTCAATGTCCTGTACGTGCTCGTAATCAAATTTTTGTATTACGAACAGGAAGGCTACCAGCACCGCAGCCGTTGCGGCAAAGGTATTTGTAGGGACGCTGTCAATATGCTCGAACGCACGGCTGGCAAGGACGAGCAAGAAGAAGCAGAGCATAAAGCTGTAACGGTAATTGAGCCAGTTGGGACGCTGAAAACCGTGCCACACAAGGTCTGCGGTGCTAAGCGAAAAGCTGAGTACCAAAAAGACAATTAAAATTCCCGCAAATATCTTTTTCCTGTCGGAAATCTTTTTTGAAAGGAAGTAAACGGGCACAAGGAACAGAGTCAGCGTTCCGCAGTAAACAAAGGGAAGACCCTCGGGGCGCACCGTGTCGTAGGAGCCGGGGAAGAGCTTTGTGAGCAGATCCATGAAGCCGAACTTTGACACAGGCGAAAAATCGGGGTTTGAAAAATCGTTTTTGCCAAAGCTGAGCGAATAGTAGGCGGTGAGGATTATTCCCATTGCCATGCCCAGTGCCAAAAGTGACCACACACCCATTCTCAAAAGCGACTTTATAAAGTGGAGCTTTTCGCCTAAGGGATTGTTTTCCTTTTGGGTGGCAAAGTAGTAGCAGAAGAAGTAGACGGCGCAATAGATGCACATCATGTACCCAATGTAAAAATTGCTCCATACCGACAGGGCAAGGAAGATGACGAACATCTTGAATTTGCCGTATTTTACGACGTTTTCAATGCCCAAGGTCACAAGCGGCAGCCACATTACGCAGTCTATCCACATGGTGTTGTGCTGCTGGACTACGCAGTAAGCGGACAGAGCGTAAAGGCAGGAGAGCATTACGACCGAATATTTGTTGCGTATCTTGCTCGTCTTGTGGAGATAGTAGCCGAATGTCAGTCCGCAAAGACCTGTTTTCAGCAGGAACATTGTCAGAAGTGCTTCGAGAATCCTTGTCTTTGGGAAGAGGCAGACGATGTAGGACAGGGGGCTTGCTACGTAGTATGCGTAGATCCCCATGAACTCGCCGCCAAGCGCCCGCGAAAATGAGTAGAGCATGGAGCCGCCTTCCATGACTTTGTTCCGCAGGGCTTCAAAGAAGTATACGTACTGTCCGTTCAGGTCGAGCACCAAAACCGAGCCGTCGCCGAACGGGTGTATCTCCATTGACAGGTAGATAAGGTACATGAGAAAAACGGGCAGAATGAAGGTCAGTGCCAGATACGAGGAAGGGCAGCAGCCGATGCGCACGGCAGCATCCACCAAAAAATTCTTTATTTTCGTCCAAACGGAGGTCTTTTTGGACTCTTGTGCCGCATTTTCCTCCGTTATTATGATGTTTTCGTTGTCCATTTCAGTTCTCCTTGTGATTGACGAGCTTTTTTACCGATCTTTCGAATTTTATGCGATCAAGGGTCAAGTCCCGCCCGCAGTGCTCGCATATTACGCGCACGTCACTGCCAACTCTCATGACGGTAAATATTTTTGAGCCGCAGGGGTGGCTTTTTTTCATTTCAAAGCGGTCTCCCACGGAAATTTTCAGAATTTCAGACTTCATTTTTTCTCCTTCGCGGGTAAAAAATGCAAATTCTACCCCATTATGAAATTATAATATCATAAAAGTCTTGATTTGTAAAGACATAATATTTTATAAAAAACATTTGACTTAATTATACAAATGTGCTATAATATAAAGAACTATAAAATGGAGGCGTGTATGGTAATTTTGGGAATCGACCCAGGAATCGCCCTTGTGGGCTGGGGAGTAGTGGAATACAACGGAACGAAATTCCGTCCAATTGCCTACGGGTCTATCAGTACCCCAAAGGATCTTCCGACGCACAAACGTCTTGAGATAATTTACGGCGACCTGTGTCAGATAATCGACCGCTACCGTCCCGAGCAGGCGGCAATCGAGGAGCTGTTCTTCAATACGAACATAACCACGGGTATCCGCGTAAGCGAGGCAAGAGGGGTGATACTTCTTGCTTGCTCGCACAAGGGACTGCTGCTACAGGAATACACCCCTCTGCAGGTAAAGCAGGCGGTGGTGGGCTACGGCAGAGCGGAGAAAAAGCAGGTCATTACCATGGTGACAAACATATTGGGGCTCGCCAAACCCCCGAAGCCTGACGATACGGCGGACGCTTTGGCTATTGCCGTTTGCCACGGGCACAGCGGACTGTCCGCCCTGGCGGCATATTACAACAAGTAAGGAGAAACATTTTTACGATGTGGTGCGCAGATAAATGGAAAGATTACGAGCTTCTCGACACGTCAAACGGGGAGCGCCTTGAAAAATGGGGTAAATACACCCTCATTCGCCCCGACCCCCAGATAATCTGGCGCGGTGACGAAAAGCACGCGGGCTGGAAGCGCGCGGACGGTGTCTACCGCCGTTCGTCCAAGGGCGGTGGCGGCTGGGTGAAGAACAATACCCCCGAAAGCTGGACTATCAGCTACGGCGACCTCCGCTTTCTCATCAAGCCTATGGGCTTTAAGCACACGGGACTTTTCCCCGAGCAGGCGGCAAATTGGGATTGGTTCTCAGACCTCATAAAGAGAGCCAACAGACCCGTAAAGGTCCTTAATCTTTTTGCCTACACGGGCGGTGCTACGATAGCGGCGGCAAAGGCGGGCGCGTCTGTCTGCCACGTCGACGCGGCAAAGGGCATGGTGGCGCAGGCAAAAGAAAACGCCAAGCTCTCGGGTCTTGAAAACGCGCCTATCCGCTACATAGTTGACGACTGCAAGAAGTTTATCGAGCGAGAGATACGCCGCGGCAACTTATACGACGGCATCATTATGGATCCGCCCTCCTACGGCAGAGGCCCGAGCGGCGAGGTATGGAAGATCGAGGACAGCATCGACGAGTTCGTAACGCTGGCTGCAAGAGTGCTTTCGGATAAGCCTCTGTTCTTCCTTATCAACTCCTACACCACGGGTCTTTCTCCTCTGACCATGAGCTATATCCTCAATTTGAGAGTGAAAGAAAAATTCGGGGGCAAGACCGAGGCGGGCGAGCTTGGATTGCCCGTGACGAGCACGAAAAATCCGCTGCCCTGCGGTGCCAGCGCACGTTGGCAGAGCGAAGCGGCAAGAGAAAACTGAACGGAATTTTAAAACGGAATGGAAAATGAAGTATTTATAAAAGCCGAAAACCTCTCGTATGCCTACGAGGAGGACGACGGCACGCCTCAAAAGGCGGTCTTGCGTGGGGTCTCACTTGAAATAAAAAAGGGTGAGTACGTGGCTATTCTCGGTCATAACGGCTCGGGAAAGTCCACTTTTGCAAAGCTTCTCAATATGATCCTTGTGCCCGACAGCGGAAGACTTTGGGTGGCGGGACACGAGCTGACCTCACCCGATTTTGACGAGGACGACCTTCTTGAGGTACGCCGCAAGATCGGAATGGTCTTCCAGAACCCCGACAACCAGCTGGTGGCAACGGTTGTGGAAGAAGACGTGGCGTTCGGACCCGAAAACATCGGTGTCCCCTCAAAGGAAATACGCGAAAGGGTCGATCGCGCGCTTGAAACGGTCGGTATGACCGAGTATGCCCGCCACAGCCCTGACAGACTGTCGGGAGGACAGAAGCAGAGGGTGGCGATTGCGGGAATAATTGCCATGATGCCCGAATGTATGGTGCTGGACGAAGCCACCGCCATGCTTGACCCCGTGGGACGGGGCGAGGTCATGGACACGGTAGACCGCCTGAGAACCGAGAAAGGAATAACCGTTCTCAACATCACCCACCATATGAACGAGGCGGTGAGAGCGGACAGAGTTATCGTCATAAACGACGGCAAAATTTACATGGACGGCACACCCGACCAAGTCTTTGCAAGAGCGCGTGAGCTTGAGGCGGTAGGACTTGAGGTTCCCCAGTGCACGGCTCTTATCGACGCCCTGCGCCAAAAGGGCGTGAAGCTTGAGGGAAAGTCCACAACCCCCGAGGCTTGTGCCCACCTGCTTACACGGCTATTGAAGTCAAACTCATAAAAGGAAAAAATCATGTCAGAGATAAAACTTGAAAACGTTTCGTACGTATACGGCGAGGACACCCCGTACGAAAAAAGAGCATTGATCGACGTTTCCGCCACCATAAAGAGCGGAGCTGTTACGGGAATCATCGGTCACACAGGATCGGGAAAATCAACCCTTGTGCAGATGCTCAACGGCTTAACAAAGCCCATGAGCGGCCGCGTGCTGCTTGATGGGAAGGATATTTGGGAAGACCCCAAAAAGATATGCGACGTGCGCTTTCGCGTAGGGTTAGTTATGCAGTACCCCGAGTACCAGCTTTTTGATGAGACCATACGATCCGATATTGCCTTCGGTCCCAAGAATATGGGTCTTGATAAAGAGGAGATTGAGCGCCGCGTCCTTGAAGCGGCGGATTTCGCGGGCGTTGACCGTGAGCTGCTGGACAAATCCCCCTTTGACCTGTCGGGCGGTCAGAAAAGACGCGCGGCTATCGCGGGAATCATTGCCATGCGACCTGATGTGCTTGTGCTTGACGAGCCTGCGGCAGGTCTTGACCCTGCCGGCAGAAAGAACATCATGGAAGGAATTTGCGCATACCGCGACAAAACCGGCTCTTCTGTCGTTATCGTCAGCCACAGCATGGAGGATATGGCGCAGTACTGCGACGATATAATCGTTATCAGCGACGGACGCGTTATTGCCGAGGGTAAAAAGGAAGAGGTCTTTGTCCAAAGCGACCTTTTGCGCTCGGTGGGACTGGATATCCCCCAGATAACACTTGTTATGCGTCTGCTTGCGGACAACGGAATAAACGTCAACACGGGCATTTATACGGTGGAAGACGCCGTAAATGAAATATATAGATTGATTTAAGGAATAATATGAAAAATATCGCATTGGGACAGTATTATCCTACCGGCTCGGTAATTCACCGCGCTGACCCGAGAATGAAGCTTATTTTGGCTGTCCTTTTCATCGTTTGCACCTTTTTGTGTAAGAATATATACAGCTTCGGGGCGATTCTTTTGTCGGCTGTTATGCTAGTCTTCGTGAGCAAAATACCGCTCAAAACCGTCCTGCGCTCTATCCGCGCACTGCTGTTTATCATGATCTTCACCCTTGCCATAAACATCTTTATGACGAAAGGCGAGGTGCTCCTGTTTGAATGGAAGTTTATCCATATATACCGAGAGGGTATAGTCAACGCCTGCTTTATGCTTGTGCGCATCTTCGCGCTGATAATCGGCACGAGTATCCTGCTGACTTATACCACCACGCCCATCGCGCTAACCGACGCCATGGAGAGCCTGCTTTCTCCCTTGAAGAAGGTCAAGCTCCCCGTTCACGAGTTTGCCATGATGATGACTATAGCACTTCGCTTTATCCCCACTCTCATGGAGGAGACCGAGAAGATAATGGCGGCACAGAAGGCAAGAGGCGCGGATTTTGCAAACGGAAGTCTTATAAAGCGCGCAAAGGCGCTGATACCCATTCTGATACCCCTTTTTGTGTCGGCGTTCAGACGCGCCGACGAGCTTTCGGTGGCTATGGAATGCCGTTGCTACCACGGCGGAGAGGGAAGGACGTCAATGAGAGTTTTGAGATACCGAGCATGCGATTTTCTGCTTCTTTTGGTCTTTTCGGCGCTGTGTGCGGGACTTGTGGCCCTGAACCTGATCGAAACGCCCTTTGCATTGTAAGACCATGAAGATATTGCTTAAAATTCGGTTCGTCGGCACAAATTATGCCGGCTACCAGATTCAGAATAACGCGCCCACCGTCCAAGGTGAGCTTTGCCGGGCGGCAGAGCGGCTTTTCGGTACTGAATGCGACGTGACGGGCTGCAGCCGTACCGACAGCGGAGTTCACGCAAACATGTTTTGTGCCGCCGTTACAAACCACGGCTTGCAAAGTCTTGAAACCACCGTTCCAACGGACAAAATTCCCCGTGCCATGAACGCTTTTCTGCCGCCCGATATCGCGGTCATATCCGCGCAGGAGAAAGAGAACGATTTTCACCCCCGCTACGACGTGAAGTCAAAGGAATACGTTTACCTTATCCAAAACAGTGGTGAGCGTGACCCCTTTATGGCAGACAGATGCTTGTTTTATCCCAAGCGTTTAGACGTGGAAAAGATGAACGAGGCGGCGCTCAAGTTTGTGGGCGAGCAAGACTTTGCTTCATACATGGCGTCAGGGTCGAAGGTGGAATCCACCGTCCGTACTATCTACTCCGCATCGGTCACCCGTGAGGGGGATATGATAAAATTCTCCGTGCGCGGAAACGGATTTCTTTACAACATGGTGCGTATAATGACGGGAACGCTTCTCGCCGTGGGAGAGGGCAGAATTTCCCCCTGCGAGATAGAGTCGATCACCCAAAGCCTTGACAGGAAGAGGGCAGGGAGCACCGCGCCCGCCTGCGGGCTTTATTTAAACGACGTAGAATACTAAAACGAGGAGGTGAGAGCTATGCTTGGCAAAAAGAAAAACACGGGACTTGAGCGATCAGACGAAAACAGAATATATCTGGACGAGGAAAGTGCCCGACGTGCCGCGCCGAAAAACAAATACTATCTGTCGGTGTCGCGACGCTATAATTTTGCCAAATATCTGGTTCTCATCGCTCTTATGTTCTTCCTTTTCTTCTCTCTTATGGCGAACAAGGATAACATAACCTACGAAAACTTCCTTTTGCTTATAAAGGACGTTAACCTGGCGGCGAGGACCGCAAACAAGTCCTATGAAACTATTACTTACAGCGAGGACTCCGAGCAGTCGGTGACAAGGTACAAAAACAATTTGGTGGTTACGGGTTCCTCGGGTGTAAAGATATTCAGCGGTACGGGAGGTCAGGTCTATTCGGGGAACGAGAAATTTTCAAAGCCGCATGCCGTATCGTCCGATAAATACCTGCTGGTATACGACTTCGGCGGCACGAAATTCTCGCTTTACAACACCTTTACGAGCGTTTTTTCGGACAGCTTTGATTATCCCATAACCGACGGTGCAATATCGGACAGCGGAACCTTTGCACTGGTCAGTCGAACCAAGGAGCATAACTACGCTGTCATGGTCTATTCAAAAAATTGCAATCTAATCAACCGCTACCGCGGAAACGAATACGTGATGGACGTTGCCATTTCCGACGACGGAGAGCGGATAGCCGTGGCAAAGGTTGATGCCGAGGGCGGTTATTACGTTACGTCCCTTATGATATGCAAGCCGGGTGCGGACGGCGTTGTGGCGGAGCTTACGTTAAACAACGTGTTTCCCGTAAGATGCATCTTCTCCGAGTACGGAGACTTGGCGCTCATTTGCGACAAAGAGGTCTATTTCTATGATAAAAGCGGAAGCCTGATAGGTAATTACCCAATTTCAGGCGAGCTTTCAAATATTGCCTGTGAGGGAAATTACGTTGCGTTGACGTTTTCTGACAGCGCAATGCAGTCGAGCAATACGGTAACTGTGCTCGATTTCAACGGCAACGTAAAGCAGGAACTTGAAATTGAGGACAGGATATCCGACGTGGAGCTGCTTTCGTCAAACCTGTTCGTTTTGACAGATTCCGGCATTCAGCGTGTGAATATTTCAAACGGCAAGACTAAAATCCGCGATGAGGCGGGCTATGGAAAAGACCTCATAGTCTTTACCGCAGACGATGTCATGCTCATTACTTCGACAAAGGCTCAGCACGTGGACCTTGATAATTAGGAGGGTATATGTTTTTAGCGCTTGATATAATCATTGTGGTGATTTTTGCCGCAACTCTGATAAACTGTATAAGACGCGGATTCGTTCTTTCGGTGATGAGCTTGCTAAAGTCAGTGCTTGCGCTTGTTGCGGCGTATATTTTTGCGCCGGCGTTGGCTGACTTTTTCAAAAACGCCTTCCTCTCCGATGCTATAACGAGTCCTGTGAAAAGCAGGCTTGACGTTATGCTCACCGAGACGGCGGGGAAATTCAATATCGAAAAGCTTTTTGCGGATAAGCCCCGTGAATTTCTCGATATTTTGAACCGCTTTGGTGTGAGAATAGAGGACTTTGCTGACAGCTACGGCACAAACTCGCAGGCAAGTGAGGAATATGTGACTCGTCTGGCAGAGGATATAACGGCGTCTGTCGTTGATACGGTTGCGTATATCCTTGCTTTTGTGGCGCTTTTTGTTGGCGCGCTGATAGTTCTTTCTATCGTTATCTTTATACTTTCCGCAGTAGTGAAGCTACCCGTTATACGCGGTGTAGATAAGCTGCTGGGAACGGTATTCGGACTTGCATCCGGACTTGTTCTGGCATTTGTTCTTTCGGGACTTGCCAAGGTCGGATTCGAGGCCCTTGCATCGGTCTATCCCGATACATTCTCGGGAGTCATCGAAAAGACCGTTGTGGTAAAGTTCCTTGGAAACATGGAGCTCGGACAGTTTTTTATAAAGTGACAGTTGCCTAAACGAAAGGCAGAATGGAGAATTTTTAAATGGTGAAATGTTCCAGATGCAAAAAGAGACTTGCGGTCATTTTTGCAAACGTTAATCATAACGGCGAGAATAAGAGCCAAGGCTTTTGCATCAAATGTGCAAAGGAGGTCGGCATACCCGTTGAGGGCATTCTCGGCGAATCTCTTGGAAACTTGGGTCTTGATCCCGAGCAGATGGAGGAAATGGAAGAAAGCATGAGCGAGCTTATCGAGGGCAATATCGAGGGCGGAGCACCCGCCATCGACTTTGCAAAGCTCATGGGAAATATGGGTGCGGTAGAGCATCAAAAGGACACGAAAAACGGAAAAGATAAGGCACAGCAGCCAAAGAAGAAAAAGTACCTTGACACCTATTGCCGAAACCTTACCCTGAGAGCGCAGAGAGGTCAGCTCGACCAAATTGTCGGACGTGAGCGCGAGCTTGCAAGAGTTATACAGATACTCTGCCGCCGTCAGAAGAACAACCCTTGCCTTATCGGCGAGCCGGGTGTTGGTAAGACCGCTATTGCCGAGGCGCTGGCGCAGAAGATAGTAGTCGGCGACGTGCCCTACAAGCTGAAAAACCACCAGGTCTATCTGGTAGACCTTACCGCGCTCGTTGCGGGAACTCAGTTCCGAGGCCAGTTTGAGCAGAGAATGCAGGGACTGCTTTCCGAGGTGAGAGAAGCGGGTAACGTTATCCTTGTTATCGATGAGGTCCACAACATCGTGGGCTCGGGTGAGGGCGAGGGAAGTATGAACGCCGCGAATATTCTCAAACCCGCACTCTCCCGCGGTGAGATTCAGGTGATCGGCGCAACGACGTTGCGCGAATACAGAAAGTATATTGAAAAGGATTCGGCACTTGAGCGCCGTTTCCAGCCTGTTACGGTAAATGAGCCTTCCTTGGAGGAAAGCGTTGAGATGCTCCGCGGCATAAAGCACTATTACGAGGAATTTCACAAGATAGTCATTGATGACAGCGTGCTTTCAAGAGCTGTTGCAATGTCCGAAAGATATATCACCGACAGATACCTGCCCGACAAAGCTATCGATCTGCTTGACGAGGCGGCGGCAAAGGTGTCCCTCAGCTCCGCAGAGCTGAACGAATCCTTTGAAATTAAGGAAAAGCTCCTCAAAATAAAGGAAGACCGCGAGGCTTGTGAGGCAGAGGTAATAACCGACCCCACACAGGAGTCGAAAAAGTTTGAGAGACTTGCAAATTTCCGCGCGGAAGAATTGAGACTTTCAAATAGATTGGAAGAAATTCTCCCTGCCTGCGAGAAGATAGTAATGACACCTGCCGATCTTGCCAAAGTGATTGAGATATGGACGGGAATCCCCGCCTCCAATATCACCGAAAACGAATTTGAGAAGATAGACAGACTTGAACAGCGCATTTCAAAGCACATAATAGGTCAGGAGAAGGCGGTCAGTGCCGTGGCGCGCGCCATAAAACGAAACCGCGCGGGGATATCCTATAAAAAGAAGCCCGTTTCCTTCATTTTTGCAGGACCTACGGGCGTGGGCAAGACCGAGCTCGTAAAGACCCTTGCCGCGGACCTTTTTAACTCCCCCGAAACTCTGATACGCCTTGATATGTCCGAGTTTATGGAGAAACACTCGGTATCCAGAATTATTGGAGCTCCTCCCGGATACGTGGGATATGACGAGGCGGGACAGCTTACCGAAAAGATCCGCCGCAAGCCCTATTCGGTAATACTTTTCGACGAGATCGAAAAAGCGCACCCCGATGTTCTCAACATTCTCTTGCAGATACTTGACGACGGCAGAATTACCGACGCCCACGGCAAGACAGTGAACTTTGAGAACACCGTTATCGTCATGACTACCAACGCAGGCTCAGAGAACAACACCTCAATGGCAGGCTTTGCTCAAAGCGGGGAAGCTCTGGCAGAGGCAAAGACCGAAAAGGCGCTTTCCTCCTTCCTGCGCCCCGAATTTATCAACCGAGTTGACGAGATAATCACGTTCCGCCGTTTAGATGAGCAGGATTTTGCCGAGATCGCCGCTATCATGCTCGACGAGCTTGCATCGGTGCTCGCTGAAAAAGAGATAACTCTCACTTATTCCGACGAGGCGCTTCGTCTTATCGCCGAAAAGTCCTTTTCGGCAAAGTTCGGGGCAAGAAACATGCGTCGATTTATCCAGTGTGAGGTGGAGGATAAGCTGGCGGAGATAATCATCGCCGACTACAACCGCGCATTCACGAGCGCGGAGATTTTCGCCGAGAACGACGAGATAAAAGTGACTTGTAAGTAATCTTTTTGAAAGGAGAACCCTGTGGAAGACTTAAAATGGTACGCCATGACGGCAGAGGAAGCCGCATCTGAACTAAAGACGGACATAGCCTCGGGGCTCTCCCAAAAAGAGGCGGCTCGCAGATGCCGCCGTCTCGGCGAAAACAGAATATACAAGACGGGAGACGAAAATCCGTTCCGCCCCATTGTTAAAATGGCGTCCGACGTGGCCCTTATCATCATGCTCGTGCTTTCTGTGGTGGGTGTGTTTTTTGCCGACACGGGAATGTCCGTGCTTTGTATTTTCCTGACTCTCGGTGCGTTTGCGTTCTCGTCCGTTACGTATCTTTATACTAAACGGTATTTTGAGGGCGCTGCGGCGACCTCGCTTCCCACCGTGCGTGTGCGCCGTGGCGGAAAAGTCTTTTCGGTCAGCATCAGACACGTGGTCGAGGGCGACGTGATAATTTTGCGCCGAGGAGATATAGTCCCCTGCGACTGCCGACTTATCAGCTCCGACAACCTCAAAGCCCTTGAATTCACGGGAAGGATAGATGGGCGCGACAGAAACGAGATAACGGCTAAAAACGCGGCATGTGTATTTCTTGCGGGTGAAAAACCGACGGTAGCCGAGCAGGAAAATATGATAGGTGCATCGTCTGCTATCGTTTCCGGCAGCGGAGTTGCGCTTGCGGTCAGATGCGGTACCGACACCTTTATTTCATCAATGAAGGGGGATCTTGAGCTTGTTCCCGACGCAAAAAAGGACCTTGCTGCAATAAAGCAGTTTTCTTCCTTTACGTCAAAGCTGGCTCTCATAATGCTTATCTGCGCTCTGCCCATCACCTTGGTGGTGTTTTTTGTGGGCAAGGACAGCTTCGGGTTGCTTGAAACGCTCATGACGCTGTCAGCTGTTGCCGTTACCACATGCTCGGAGGCACTGACGGCGATGATGTATATTATTCCCGCTATGGCCATGAAGCGCGCCGCCTCGTCCGAGGACAAGGCAGAGATCAAGTTCCTGCACTCGATCGGGGAGCTGAACTACAACGATTCGATCATCTTCTACGGCGATGAGGCTCTTATAAACCGCAGAATGAGCGCCGAGAGGATATACGCGTCCAATCTTTTCTTTTCCGCAGACAAGTCAAACGAGGACGATGGGCTTGTGACACTTGTGGAAAACGCAATTCTCTGTACGTCGGGAAATCTTACCGACGCCGAGCACGACAAGACCACGGGCGACTCGGTGGCAAGGGCAGTTCTTTCTCTTGCGCCGATAGCCAACATCGATCCCGATGCCTTGAAAGTGCAAAAGGTCGTCACCGAGTTCAAAAGCTCCGCCGAATCGCAGTTTGATACGGCTCTTGTGAGAAGCGGAGAGCGTTACACGGTCATTTGCACCTCTTTGTCCTCGGATATCCTTAAAATATGTACTCACATGAGAACTCCCTCGGGAATACTTCCCATGACGAGTGACAAAAAGAACGACCTTATCCGTGCACACGCGCAGCTTGAAAGACAGGCGAAAAAGGTGCTTTTCGTGGCTTCGTCAGATACGCCTGTGTCAAGCCTTTCAAGACTTGCTTTGGTTCAAAATCAACTTGTTTTTGACGGATACATAGAATTTGCCTCGCCTTATATTTCCCAGTGCCGTGAGATGGTAGACGATCTGCGCGACGCGGGGCAGAGTATCTATTTCTTTGCTCCCGAAAGCGGAAATTCGGTAATAAGTGCGTTTAACTGCGGCATAGTCCGCCGCAAGAGCGAGATCGCTTACGCATCTCATTTCCGCAAAAACGGACACTCGGTCGACTACGGATTTGGTGAATACCGCGCGTATTTGGGATTTGGCGGCGCGGAGCTCCGCACGCTTACCAAGCTGATACGCGGCGATAACGGAACGGTCAGCATGATCTGCTCCGATGTTGGCGGTCTTTCCGCCTCGGCAAAAGCAAACGCGCTCATCTGTGTTTCGGGCGAGGTCGAAAACCGTCGGCGCCCTACCGACCGTCCCGCCGACTATTCCCAGATAATAAAGAAAAACTCCGATGCTATAATTCCGCCCGCCGACGGAAACGGGCAGGGAATAAGGTCCTTTATGACCCTTTACACCTGCTCAAAGACCGCCTGCGCAAAGCTTTGCGGATTCCTCAAATATCTGCTGTTTTCTCAGAGTCTTCGACTGTCTGCGGCGGTGTTGCCTTTAATTATAGGAAAGAAGCTGCTTCTTCCCGTTCAGGTACTTGCGCTTGGATTTGTTATGGATTTTCTTGCCGCTTTGTGCTTTGCATTGTCAGGAAATGAGAACGGAATACGAACGAAGCTCTGCGATATCGAGACGATATTTTCAAAGCCTCTGCGTTCCTATTATAAATATCCCATAGCCGGAATCACCATGGGCGGTATTCTGATACTACTGTCAGCCGTTTTTGGATTTTCGGGAGGTGCAGCAGACCCCAATCTGTCAATTTTAGCATTTGGAACGGTCGCCGCGTGTCAGATAGGGGCTATTGCCGTCACTGCCGCGCCTACAAGCGGAGACAAGGCCTGCAGAATACTGATGGCTGCTATGGTAGTGCTCGTTCTTGCGGTGTTTGTGCTTGGCGTAGCTATGCCCTCCTTTGGAGCGGTGCTCGGGATCTCCGTCCCGGGCTGGCAGGTGGTCGCCGCCACGCCTATTGCGGCTATCATCGGGTTCGTTATTATAAACGTAACCGACAGATACCTTTAAGAATAGTTTTCGCGCGCCCCTCATACGCTTGTGTGAGGGGCGTTTTGCCCATGCGGGAGGAAAATTATGCGACTTACGGATACTGAAAAGCTTAGTGAAAAATACGTGCTCAACTTGTGCGACGGAAGTGATCTGGGGTACGTCACGGACGTGCAATTCTGCACCGAAACGGGGCAGATAACCGCCTTTATCGTAACCCTTGATACGGGGCTGTTCTCCTTTTGCCGTTGTGAAAAGGCCGTTATTCCATGGGAAAAAATAGAGTGTATAGGTGAGGACGCCATTTTGGTAAAGCTTACCCCAAACGAGCTGCGACGCGAGGAAAAGGGAAAAAAGGGGAAGAAATTTTGGCGATAAATGTTAATATTTTGTAAAAAATAAAATTGCGACTTGACAAGTATTATATATAGTGGTAAAATACCTTCGATTGCGTAAAAACGCAAAATAAAATACACACACAGCGCCGAAGATGCTATCGGTGAACGGTTTGAAATGCCCGTTCTTTTGTGCATTATGAGCTGCTGTGGTGGAAAAACCGAAGGAGGACATTAGAAATGTCTGTAATCTCAGTAAAGCAGCTTCTCGAAGCAGGTGTTCATTTCGGACACCACACAAGAAGATGGAACCCCAAAATGTCGGAGTACATCTTCACAGAAAGAAACGGCATCTACATCATCGACCTTCAGAAGACAGTTAAGAAGTTCGAGGAAGCGTACATGTTCGTACGTGACGTAGCCGCACAGAAGGGCACAGTTTTGTTCGTTGGTACAAAGAAGCAGGCAGCCGAAGCCATCAAGGAAGAGGCTACAAGATGCGGTATGTACTACGTAAACGTTCGTTGGCCCGGCGGTATGATGACAAACTTCAAGACTATCAAGAAGTCCATCGCCCGTCTCAATGACCTCAACAAGATGCAGGAGGACGGCACATTTGATCTGCTCCCCAAGAAGGAAGTAGCAAAGATGCAGAAGGAGATCTTCGACCTCGAAAAGAGCTACGGCGGTATCAAGACAATGGATACACTTCCTTCCGCTATTTTCGTAGTTGACCCCAAGAAGGAAAAGAACGCGATTCTTGAGGCAAAGAAGCTGGGTATTCCCGTTGTTGCTATCGTTGATACAAACTGCGATCCCGACGACGCTGACTACGTAATCCCCGGTAACGATGACGCTATCCGCGCGATCAAGCTCATCTCCTCCGTACTCGCTGACGCTGTGATCGAGGGCAAGCAGGGTGAGGAAACGGCTGAAGTTGCGGCTGAAGAGACAGCAGAGGCTGACGCAGAGTAATTCCTAACAATTAAATTAAAAGGAGACATAAAAATGGCAAACATTACAGCTAAAGACGTTGCCGCTCTCCGTGCTAAGACCGGTATCGGTATGATGGAGTGCAAGAAGGCACTTGTAGAAGCTAACGGCGATATGGACGAGGCAATCAAGATCCTGCGCGAGCGCGGACTTGCAGTTGCTGCAAAGAAGGCAGACAGAATCGCTGCTGACGGTATCGTTGACATTCTCACGATCGGTGACAAGACCGCGATGATCGAGGTCAACACCGAGACAGACTTCGTTGCAAAGAACGCAACCTTCAAGGAGTTCGTAAAGAACCTTCTTGAGACTATCATCAATAATAACGTAAACGACGTTGAAGCTCTCATGGCTTCCAAGTACCTTGATACAGACCTGACCGTTGAGGCTAAGCTTCAGGAAATGATCTTCGCTATCGGCGAAAAGATCAGCATTCGCCGCTTCGTTCTCGTAAACGGCGTTGTCAGCACATACATTCACGGTATGGGCAGCATCGGCTGTATCGTTAAGTTCGACGTTGACGCTGAGACCGCTGCAAAGGCAGAGTTCGTTGAGTTCGCAAAGAACATCGCTCTCCAGGTTGGCGCGTACCCTGTAAACTACCTTGACCGTGCATCCGTTCCCGCTTCCGTAATCGAGTCTGAGAAGGATATCATCAAGGCTCAGCTTGCAAACGATGAGAAGATGGCAGGCAAGCCCGAGAAGGTTCTCGAGGGAATCATCATGGGTAAGATCGGCAAGTTCTACGACAACAACTGCCTCCTTGACATGGAGTACGTTAAGAGCGACGACCATGAAAAGGTTGGTAAGTACGTTGAGAACACCGCAAAGGCTCTGGGCACCTCCATTAAGCTCGTTGCTTTCTGCCGCTACGAAAAGGGCGAAGGCATTCAGAAGCGCGAGGAAGATTTTGCGGCAGAGATCGCAAAGCTCGCAGGTCAATAATAAGACAAAATCAAGACACCGCCGAACGGCGGTGTCTTTTTTCGTTCACGATCTTCCGTTTATTGAAAAATGATAATATTTCTCAAAAACCTCTTGACAGACAGGGAAGAGTATGTTATACTATTTTTAGTAATCATTATCAATTGCGGAGGTGCAAATGACAAGACAGAGACAGCTTATCTTGGATATTGTAAACTCATCCTATGCCCATTTGACGGCAGAAGGGGTCTACACCGAGGCGAGAAAGACCATGCCTAAAATATCGCTTGGCACGGTGTACAGAAATCTCGGTCTGCTTGCGCAGAATGGGGAGATACGGAGGATCGTGCTGGAAGATCAGCCTGACCGCTTTGACCGCTGCGCTCCCTCTCACGACCATATAGTCTGTCCCGATTGCGGCGCGGTTCGCGACATTCCGCCCGAGCTGAGTATGGAAAAATCTATCGAGCGGAAGCTGAAAATGAAACCCGACTCATACGAGCTGACGGTGAAGATCGTCTGCGATGAGTGTAAAGTAAGTAAATAAAAAAGGAAGGTATAAGAAATGAATATCAAGGGTACAAAGACAGAGGCTAATCTCTGGGCGGCATTCGCAGGAGAGTCCCAGGCAAGAAACAAGTATTCCTATTACGCATCCAAGGCAAAGAAGGACGGCTACGAGCAGATAGCGGCACTCTTTGAGGAGACCGCGGCAAACGAGAAGGAGCACGCAAAGATCTGGTTCAAGCTCCTCCACGGCGGTTCTGTTCCTTCAACTATTGAGAATCTCAAGGACGCGGCTGCAGGCGAAAACTTTGAGTGGACCGACATGTACGCAGGTTACGCAAAGACCGCAAGAGAAGAAGGACTTGACGACATTGCAACTCTTTTTGAGGAGGTTGCAAAGATCGAGCGTGAGCACGAGGAAAGATACTTAAAGCTCCTTGCAAATATCGAGGGAGGTATCGTGTTCTCGCGTGACGGCGACATGATTTGGAAGTGCAGAAACTGCGGTCATATCGTGGTCGGCAAGAATGCCCCCGATGTCTGCCCCGTTTGCGCACACCCCCAATCCTACTTTGAGATCAAGGCTGAAAATTACTAATAAATATCCCCCCGTCTCACGGGGGGATATTTATTAGAGCAAAGAAAGTGTTAACAAATTGTTATATTTTTGTCTATTTCTTGACATAGTGTTCCAAATGTGATAAAATTATGGTAATTTGGGGCAAAAGGTGGATTTGTTAAAAAAGTAAAATCTTTTGTTAGAAATATATAAATACGGAGGTGCAATTATGAGTGGTTTGAACAATGCTTCGGGGCTTTCAAAGAAAGACGTCAGAGTTGCCACAGCTGAGAAGCTGAAGGGTATGCTCAAGGACATCGACCGTGCCACGGAGAACGGTTCAAAGAACGGTTTCACGGCCCGCTCGAGAATTTCCGCGCTGTTTGACGCAGGAACTTTCGTTGAGACCGGTGCATACGTTTGCCGCGCAAATAAAGAGGACGAGTTTGAAGGCGTCATCTGCGGTTACGGTGCCATTGAGGGCAGACTTGCTTTTGCTTTCTCCCAGGACATGGGTAGAATGAAGGGCGCATTTGACGAGGGACACGCAAAGAAGATCGCAAACGTGTACGAAGCGGCGATCAAGAACGGTGCTCCCGTTATCGGTATCTTTGACAGCTGCGGCGCAGTTGTTTATGACGGCGTAAGTGCGCTGGCAGGCTACGGTAAGGTCATGAAGTGCGTCTCCGACGCTTCGGGCGTAATTCCCCAGATCGCAGTGGTTCCCGGTATCTGCGCAGGATCTGCGGCAACGATCGCTTCTATGTTTGACGTGACCGTTACGGTAAAGGATGGCACACAGCTTTACGTAAATTCTCTCTTTGCAGACGATAGCGATCCCGTGGCGAACGGTATGAGCGCTCATCGGACCGAAAACGAGGCTGAGGCTTACGCGTTTGCAAGACGTTTGGCGTCTCTCCTTCCCGCAAACAACGCAGAGGGCATCGTTGAGATCGAGATCGGCGACGACATCAACCGCCGTGCAGATATAGGCGGTGTAATATCAAATGAAAACTACAATATTCACGACGTGCTGGACCTTATTGGCGATGGCTGTATGTTCACCGAGATCTATAACGGCTTTGCACCCGAAATGGTTACGGGCTTTAGTGCTTTTGGCGGTATTGTTACGGGTATTGTTGCAAATAATCCTGCAGAAAAGAACGGTGCTCTGACTATCGGCGCCGCAAGAAAGGCTGCAAAGTTCCTTTCCTTCTGCGACAGCTTTGGGATCCCCGTACTGACACTCGCTGACAGTATCGGTC
The DNA here is from genome assembly GCA_045651985.1 of Eubacteriales bacterium. Taxonomy (GTDB): domain Bacteria; phylum Bacillota; class Clostridia; order Oscillospirales; family CAG-272; genus SIG710. The sequence continues at coordinate 14,563 of JAZRTK010000022.1, read as the reverse complement.
TTGAGGCGTCCGCGCAGGCAGAGAACGCTCCGTTCTCGAGCGAGCTTGCAAGACTGGCTATGGCTTACGCTTCCTCGGAAAATTCCAAGGTTACCGTTGTCCTCGGCCGTGCATACGGTCAGGCTTATACTCTCATGGGCTCCAAGTCCGTTGGCGCTGACATGGCACTTGCTATTGACAGCGCGGCTATAAGCGTTCTGCCACCCAAGAGTGCTGTTGCATTCGTTTGGAACGACAGAGTAAGCGGTCCTGATGTAAAGGAATCCAGAGAAGAGCTTGAAAAGCAGTGGACAGAGATCTGCTCCTCTCCCGTCGAGGCGGCAGAGAAGGGCGAGATCGACGATATCGTTGAGGCGTCCGAACTGCGGGCAAGGATCTGCTCCGCACTTTCCATGCTGGCATCCAAGTCCGAGCTTTATCCGGACAGACGCCACGTGGTTCTCCCTCTGTGATAAGGAGGTAAAAGATGAATCAGTTACTTTCAGCAGCAATTACCGAAGCCGCAAATCAGGGCGAGGCGTTCGTTGGCAATACTTTTGGCGAAAGAACGACTTACGCTCTTTCTCACACGGCGGTAGGTATGCTTATCGTTTTCGCAGTACTCGCGGTTATCTGGGCGATACTTGCGGTGTTCAAGGTTATTTTCGGAGGTAAGTCCGAAAAAAAATATGAAGCACCTGTGAAACAGGTGCAGTCCGCTCCCGCGGCAAAACCTGCACCCGCTCCCGTTGCCGCACCCGCTACCTCCGACGAGGAGATAGTTGCGGCTATCACGGCGGCGATCACACTCATGCGTGAAGCAGAGGGTGCAACGGGTACTTTCAGAGTAGTTTCCTTCAGACGCACAGGCGGCGCTCGCCCCTGGAATCAGGCATAATTAAAAAAGAGAGGTAAATTTAAGATGAAAACATATAACGTTACAGTAAATGGCAATTTCTATCAGGTTACTATTGAGGAAGCGGGCGCATCCGCTCCCGTATATGCACCCGTAGCGGCACCTGCACCTGTAGCTGCTCCCGCTCCCGCAGCAGCACCTGCTCCCGCAGCAGCACCTGCTCCCGCAGCACCCGCTGCTCCTGCAAAGCAGGGCACAACAGGCGCAACAGTTGTAAAAGCTCCCATGCAGGGTACGATCCTCAAGACCTGCGTAAACGTAGGCGACGCTGTTAAGAAGGGAGACGTTCTTCTTATCCTTGAGGCTATGAAGATGGAGAACGAGATCAAGGCTCCCGAAGACGGAACGGTTGCATCTGTTGAGTGCAGAGCAGGCGACAGCGTAGAAACTGACGCTACTCTCGTTTCTCTCAACTGATTAATGCTAAAGAAAGCGTGATCTAAATGCTTGACAGTATTATCGGTTTTCTCGGCTCAACAGGTGTAGCTCGCCTGTTTGGCGTGGACAACTGGTGGCAGTACGTGGTTATGTACGTCATCTCGTTCGTACTCATTTATCTTGCTATCAAGAAGGGCTTTGAGCCTCTTCTGCTTCTCCCTATAGCTATCGGAATGCTTCTGACGAACCTTCCGGGGGCGAATATGTTCGACATGTCTCTGTTCATCAACCCCGAGAACCCCAACGCAAAGCTGGTCATTCAGGATGTTATCGAGCGCGGCGGACTTCTTGACTTCCTATACCTTGGAGTAAAGCTGGGTATCTATCCATCACTTATCTTCATCGGTATCGGCGCTATGACGGACTTTTCTCCCCTTATTGCAAACCCCAAGAGCCTGATCATCGGCGCAGGCGCACAGCTTGGCGTTTTCGTGGCTTTTTCGGGTGCTATTATGTCCGGCGCGTTTGACGCTCTTGAAGCTGCGGCTATTGGTATTATCGGCGGTGCGGACGGCCCTACGGCTATTCTCGTAACAAAGACATTGGCTCCCCACCTGCTGGGCGGCATTGCTATCGCGGCATACAGCTACATGGCTCTTATCCCTCTGATCCAGCCTCCTTTCATGAGAATGCTCACAACCGAGAAGGAGAGAAAGATCAAGATGACGACTCTTCGTCCCGTTTCAAAGACGGAAAAGCTTCTGTTCCCCGTGGTCGTAACGGTTGCAGTATGCCTTATCGTTCCCGATGCCACACCCTTGGTCGGTTGTCTTATGTTTGGTAACTTGCTCAATGTGTGCGGAGTTACCGACCGTCTTTCAAAGACCGCTCAGAACGAGCTGATGAATATCGTTACGATCTTCCTCGGTATTACCGTCGGTGCTACCGCTAAGGCTGAGAACTTCCTCAGCACGAAAACGCTTCTTATAATCGCGCTGGGTCTGTGCGCATTCGCAGTCTCTACCTGCGGAGGACTTATTACCGCAAAGATCATGTGCGTACTCACAAAGGGACAGATCAACCCCCTTATCGGTTCTGCGGGCGTTTCTGCAGTTCCTATGGCGGCGAGAGTCTCCAATCTGGAGGGGCAGAAGTACGACCCCTCAAACTTCCTTCTTATGCACGCAATGGGACCCAACGTCGCAGGCGTTATCGGCTCTGCCGTAGCCGCGGGCGTGTTCCTTACTTGGTTTGCATAATTACATATTTTTACGAAAGGAAATGTTTATATAATGGGAAAGGTAAAAATTACCGAGACAGTTCTTCGTGACTCCCACCAGTCGCTTATTGCAACGAGAATGACCACAGAGGAAATTCTCCCCATACTGTCTCAGCTTGATAAAATAGGTTACCACTCACTTGAAGCATGGGGCGGCGCTACTTTTGACGCTTGTCTTCGCTTCCTTGACGAGGACCCTTGGGATAGACTCCGCAAGATCCGCGCAGAGGTGAAAAATACAAAGCTTCAGATGCTTTTCAGAGGTCAGAACATTCTGGGCTACCGCCACTATTCCGATGACGTTGTTGAATATTTTGTTCAGAAGTCTATCGCAAACGGTATCGATATCATCAGAATTTTCGACGCGCTCAATGATGCAAGAAACCTCAAGACAGCTATTGCGGCAACAAAGCGTGAGGGCGGTCACGTTCAGGCAGCTGTCAGCTATACCACCGACCCCAAGGGCGGCGTACCCTTCTATACGACGGAGTATTATGTAAACTACGCAAAGCAGTTAGAAGACATGGGCGCAGATTCCATTTGTATCAAGGACATGGCAGGTCTGCTTCTGCCTTACAGCGCATATGAGCTTGTAAAAGCCCTCAAGGAGAACGTAAGCGTTCCGATCCAGCTGCACACCCACTACACGGCGGGTGTTGCTTCTATGACCATTATGAAGGCTATCGAGGCAGGTGTTGACGTGGTTGATACTGCTATCTCCCCCATGGCGCAAGGTACTTCGCAGATGCCTACCGAGTCGCTTGTTGCCAGCCTTGCGGGCACAGAATACGACACGGGTCTTGATCTTGGTGAGCTGAACGTTATCACAAAGCACTTCACCGCGCTCCGTGAAAAATACCTGGCGGCAGGTCTTATGGACCCCAAGGTCATGAAGGTTAACGTAAACGCGCTTATCAACCAGGTTCCCGGCGGTATGCTCTCTAACCTCGTTTCCCAGCTTAAGCAGGCAGGTAAATCCGATATGCTTGATGCCGTTCTCGAGGAGATCCCGAGAGTAAGAGCCGATTCGGGCAATCCTCCCCTTGTAACCCCCTCCTCCCAGATCGTAGGTACACAGGCTGTGTTCAACGTTCTCAATGGCGAGCGTTATAAGATGGTTACAAAGGAATTCCGTGGTCTTATTAAGGGCGAATACGGAAAAACTCCTATGGAGATCGACCCCGAGATCGTAAAGAAGGTCATCGGCGACGAAAAACGAATTACAGAGCGTCCTGCTGACGCGCTGAAGCCCGAACTTGATGAGCTTCGCGAGAAGTGCGCTCAGTACATGGAGCAGGACGAGGACGTTCTTTCCTACGCACTCTTTGACCAGGTCGCAGTGAAGTTCTTCGAAAGCCGCAAGAAGAAGCTTTACGGCATTGATGGTAACGCAGACAAGGACCTTGGCGTTCATAGCGTTTAAATTAAAATGCAAATCCCCCGCATTGCGGGGGATTTTTATAGCTTTATTTCAACCTCTCCGACCGCCTCAATACTATCGGGGGTCACATGGCAGGAGAGGGCAATTACCGAAACGCCCTCTCCTGACGCTTCGCGCAGGGTCGCGCCGAACTGCGGGTGAGTTGCGTCGTTTGGCTCAAAGTGGATTACACTATCCATCTGTACGATAAATACAACGAAGGCCTCGTATCCTTCATCTTTTGCTCTCATCAGCTCGCGTAGATGCTTTACGCCGCGCTCGGTTGGAGCATCGGGGAAACGAACGACGCCGTTTTCTTCTAAGGTCACGCCTTTGACCTCAACGAAGATTTTCCGTTCGCCCGCTTCGATGTAAAAATCAAATCGGGAGTCGCCGTAAAAGATCTCGGGGCGAATGAGATTCACGCCGTCTGTAAATTTCCCGCTCTCGACCCACTCGAAAAACACCTTGTTTGGCACTTGGCTGTCCATATTTATGAGTCGAGCGCCCTTTTTTACGGCTATAAGATCGTATTTTGTTTTGCGCGTGGCAAGATCAAACTCCTGAACGTAGATCTCGGCGTTTTGTACCAGCAATTCGCGGCATCGCCCAGTGTTTTTTATATGGGCGACCTGTATTTCTCCGTCAAGTTCGATGTTAGCAATAAATCTATTGGGGCGAGAGATAAATTTTGCTTTTTTTACGTTTTTGTATTTCATGTTAATTCCTTTTCGCAAAAATGAATAAAATTTCCTTTTGGGGGCGAAAATACCTTTGAAATAAGGGGCGAGTGAAGCCCGTTTCGGAGGTAAGAATGGATTTTAAAACAAGCGAAACCAGACTGAATTTAATGCGTGCCTTTGCAGGTGAGAGTCAGGCGCGAAACCGCTACACCATAGCGGCAGAGCAGGCTCAAAAGGAGAATCTTCACGTGGTGCAGGCGGTGTTCACCTATACGGCAGGTCAGGAGCTTGAGCACGCTAAGATATTTTATAACTATTTGTCCCAAGTGGCGGGTGAGACCTTGCAGATCGACGGTGGATATCCCGTTGATATTGCAAACACAACGGCGGAGCTTTTGCGAATGGCGGCGCACAACGAATTTGAGGAATACGAGGACGCATATCAAAGCTTTGGCAACACCGCCGAAAGCGAGGGATTCGTGCAGATAGCCGCATCGTTCAGAAACATTGCGGAGATCGAAAAGACTCACGGTGATCGCTTCAAAATGCTCGCAACAATGCTTGAGACCGACCGACTTTTCGTGTCGGACGTGGAGTGCGAATGGGTGTGCTTAAACTGCGGTCATACGTTCACAGGCACAAAAGTGCCCGAGAGCTGCCCCGTGTGTCAGCACAACAAAGGCTACTTTATCCGTTTGGAATTCGCGCCTTACGCGAGAGTGCAGGATAAGTAAAATACAGGGGGAGTCGGCGACTCCCCCGTTTTTTATATGAGCTTCTTGAGGTGCTCCTATTATTTCAGATCGACCACGGTTACGCCGAAGTCGCCCTCACCGTATGGAGCGGTCTTGTATGCGCCGACTCTCCGATCGCCTTTAAGATAGTTCCATAAAGCCTTGCGCAGGGCACCTGTGCCCTTGCCGTGGATGAGCCGGACGGAATTTATGCCCGCGATAAGCGCCTGATCAAGATATTTGTCCACCACGAACCAAGCTTCGTCTCCGTTCATTCCGCGCAGGTCCACCTCGGTTTTAAAATCACGGGAGACTGCCATTTTATAGTCGCGCAGAGACTGCTGTTTTTTCTGCTCGTCGGTAATCGTGACGGCGTTTTCTACAAGCTGGAGATCCTTTATTTTCGCCCTCGTTTTCATCATACCCACCTGCACCTCAACGTTGCCCTTGGGGTCGGGGTCGGCAAGAAGGAGTCCCTTTTTGCCGATTGAAACGATAAGCACCTCGTCGCTCTTTTTGAGTGGACGGGGAAGCACGTAATTTTCATCGCGACGGTCCTCTACGGGGTCGTATTTGCCCTCGTTTTCGCGGAGATTTGCCCGAATGTTGCGTCTCGCCTGATCAAGATGTGTGCCGAGATTCTCCGAATCACGCTTCCTTTGAAGCTTTTGTATTTCTTCCAATACGTAGTCGGCGGAAGCCTTTGCGCTCTGTACCATTGAGAGGGCGCTTGCCTTGGCACGTGCAAGCTCGTTTTCGGAGTCACGCAGACGGCGGTTTAAGGTTTTTTCCGCTTCCGTCTTGAAGCGTTCGTAATCCGCTCTCATCTGCTCGGTCTCAAGACGGTTCTTCTCCATCTCGATGCGGCTGGATTCGAGCTTTTCAATAACGTCTTCAAAGCGCTTGTTGTCAGAGGACACTTGCGCCTTTGCACGATCGATTATGCGCTCTGAAAGTCCCAGCTTCTTTGAAATTGCAAAGGCGTTTGACTTTCCGGGGGTGCCGATTATGAGCTTGTAGGTAGGACGCAGAGTTTCAATATCAAACTCACACGATGCGTTTGAAACGCCCTCTGTCTCAAGGGCGTAAGCCTTCAACTCTGAATAGTGGGTGGTCGCCGCACATGCCGCGCCCACGCGCCGTACTTCTTCGATTACTGCCACAGCCAGCGCTGCGCCCTCAATGGGGTCTGTTCCGACACCAAGCTCGTCGAAAAGCACAAGGGAATTGGGAGTTATCTGTTCCATTATGGAAACGATGTTTACCATATGGGAGCTGAAGGTGGAAAGTGATTGCTCAATGCTCTGCTCGTCGCCGATGTCGGCTAAGATCTTGTCGTAAATGCAGACGCACGACGGTTCCTCGGCGGGAATGTGAAGACCCGACTGCGCCATCATGGAAAAAAGACCGAGAGTTTTTAAGGTCACGGTCTTACCTCCCGTGTTGGGCCCCGTGATGACAAGCGTATCAAAGGTGTCGCCTATCTGCACGTTAATGGGGACCACGCGGCTTTTGTCAATCAGCGGATGCCTTGCGCGACGCAGAATATAAGAGCGATCGCCCGAAAGCTTGGGCTGGATGCCGTCCATTCTCTGTGACAGCTCACCGCAGGCAAAAATAAAAGCAAGCTCGGTAATATTTCGGTAATTTAAACGAAGTGTTGTGGAAATCTTTGAGACCTCGCAGGAAAGCTCATAGAGGATTCGCTCGATCTCGTGCTGTTCTTTACTTTCAAGCTCGCGAAGCTCGTTGTTCAGATCCACCACCGCAATAGGCTCGATAAAGAGGGTCGCGCCCGAGGAGGAGGTGTCGTGAAGCAGACCCTTGATCTCGTTTTTTGCCTCTGCGCGGACGGGTACGACGTAGCGTCCGTTTCGCATGGTAACGATGTTTTCCTGCAGATATTTTGCATAAGACCCGCCTACGTATTTTTGGAGCGTGTCCTTTATCTTGCTGTTTGTTACACGCATTTTGCGGCGAATGTCGGACAGCGTCTGGCTTGCCTCGTCGGCAATAAGGTCTTCCGAGATTATGGTCCTTGAAATTCTGTCCTCTAAAGACCTGTTTGAGGACAGACGCTCGAAAATTTCGTCAATGCTCGTTTCAAAAGTGATGTTTGAGCGAATGTAGTCGAGTAACATTCTTGCCGAGCGGAGCAGGGAAGAAACGTGCATCAATTCCTTTATGGAAAGCACCGCGCCCTTGTCGGCGCGCTCGGTGAGATCGTCCATTTCATGGATGTCTCCAAAGGGAGGCATTCCCTTGGCATCCATTAAACGGCGAGCGTCACTTGTTCTTCTCTGTCGTCTTAGCACCGCGTCGGGGTTGTCGGTCGGCTCGAGGCACAGAGCAGCCTTTTTTGCTCCCTCGGTGAGAGCGCAGTCGGCGAGCATTTCCCGTATTTTATCAAATTCAAGTGTTGAAATTATTTTGTCCGTTATTAACATATTTTTTCCTTTTATAGCATTGAAAGGTAGAAATCAAGTGTATCGAAGCCACGCTCCAGGTGGTGTAGCAAATATTCCTGTGCGACCTTTTCAAATGTTCGAAGCTCGTCTTCGTCTTTCAGTTCAAATGAAAGAGCACGGGCAGGCGGTGCGCTCAACGCAAATCTGAGCGCCGCCACGGTGCTGGGGGTCAGATTTTTCATGATTATGCGTTGTTCGGGATTGTACCTGTCGGGTTTATTTATTTCGGGGTGGGATTTCAAACAGGAACGGCAATAAATGCGGCCGTTCATAATGTCAAATATAGGCTCACGTGGATTTTGTTCCCCGCAAAAAAAGCACCCTGACAGATCGGGCGCAAAGCCCGAGAACGCTGCCGCACGAATTTCAAACGCCGCCTTAATAAGAGGCAAGGGCTTGTCCGAGCTTACCATTGAGTGAAATGAGTTCAACGTCAAGCGTAAAACATCGGGCGCGGGCACGTCCTCGCCCGTTACGTCGCAGGCAACGTCGCACATATAGCTTGCCAGAGACATTTTCAGAATGTCTGTGGTCAGCCCGAAAAATGGTGCTGTTACAGACGCTTCGCGCAGATAGTGAAAATCCCCTTTTTTGTAGAGGGTGTAGTTTCCGTAGGCGAAGGGAGAGGTAGCTCCGCCCCATTTTGTGCGCACGGACTTTGCCCCCTTGACGGAAACGCTTAATTTTCCGTGGTCGGGGGTGAGAAGAGTTATTATCTTGTCGTTTTCGCCATAGTCGACCGATCGAATGACCAGTCCGTCGCAGGAAAATATCATAACTCCTCCAAGGGTGTGATCTTAGTCAAATTCCTCTGTTTTGTAGCCGAAGTTGCCCACAGCCGCGGCACTTTCGCGCCAGTTTTCTTTTACCTTTACCCAAAGATTTAAGTAAACCTTTGTGCCGAAGATCTTTTCAAGGTCTTGGCGGGCGTATGTTCCGATAAGCTTCAAGGCGGCACCGTTTTTGCCCACGATTATACCCTTGTGAGAGGTTTTTTCGCAGAAAATTTCGGCGCGGATACGCAAAAGCGTGCCCTCGTCCTTGAATTCCTCGATAACAACAGCCGTTCCGTGGGGGATTTCCTTGTTGAGCGTCTTGAGTATCTTTTCCCTGATTATTTCCGACGCCAGACGGCGCTCGGGCTGGTCGGTGGCAATGTCATCGGGAAAGAAGAATTGTTCAACGTCGGATAGGAACGCTTCACATTCACGCAAAACTATATCCGTACCCTTGTCCTTCTTTGCCGCCATGGGAACGAAGGCGTTGAAATCATGAAGTTCGGAATACGTCTTGATAGTTTCAGCAACGCCCACCGCGTCGGTCAGGTCCACCTTGTTTATCGCCAGAATTGCGGGCACGCCCGACTTTTTGAGGTAGTCGATGACGTTGTTTTCAACTGCGGTAACGGGCTTTGCCGCTTCAACGACCAACACTACCGCGTCCGCGTCGTGCATACTGGAATTTGCGGCTGTGACCATGTAGTCGCCCAGCTTGTTCTTGGGCGCGTGCATACCGGGGGTGTCCATAAATACGAACTGCGTGTCACCTTTCGTATGTATACCCAAAATTCTGTTTCTTGTGGTCTGTGGCTTGCTTGATACTATGGTTATCTTCTCGCCTAAAATTGAGTTAAGAAGGGTCGACTTTCCTACGTTGGGGCGTCCCACTATTGCGATAAATCCTGTTTTTTTCATGTTTAAATAAATCCTTTACTTTACGGAAAGCCCGAGAGCTTCCATTATCTCGTTTTGTTTTTGGCGCATTACGCGCTCGTCTTCTTCACTCGTTTCGTGGTCATATCCAAGAAGGTGCAGGGTTGAGTGAGCGGTAAGAAAAGCCACCTCGCGTTCAAATGAATGACCGAACTCATTTGCTTGCTCCTGTGCCCGCTCCAACGAAAGGACTATATCGCCCAAGGGCACGCTGAAGAGCTCGTCGTCGGGCAGTTCGTCCCCGAGCAAGGGGAAGGAGAGCACGTCGGTGGGACGGTCTATATTTCTGAACCTGCGGTTTATTTCGCGTATGCCCTCGTTGTCAACAAAGGTCACCGACACCTGCGAGTTGTAATCAAAATTTTCTTTGGCAAGTGTCTCTGCGATTGCCGAGCGGATAAGGATTTTGGTCGCATAGGTGACTTTTATCTTTTCCTGCTCGTTGGAAAAATATATTCTCAGTGACATCTTTTGCTGTCCTTTCCTTTAAGTGCGTCGACGGAACGTTTTTTGGCCTTGTACTGATTCTTCTTTTTTTGTCTCAAGCGAGCGCTCGTATTTGTCGTACGCCTGAATTATCTTCTGCACCAGACGGTGGCGCACTACGTCGCGGTCGGTGAAGTGGTGAATGGCGATGTCGTCGATGCCATCAAGAATCTTTGTGGCAATTGCAAGACCGCTCTTTTTGCCAAAGGGCAGGTCGGTCTGTGTCAGGTCGCCCGTGACTACCGCCTTTGAATTGAATCCCAGACGGGTCAGAAACATCTTCATCTGCTCGGGGGTTGCGTTCTGTGCCTCGTCCAATATGATAAAGGAATCGTCCAAAGTTCGCCCTCTCATGTAAGCAAGGGGTGCTACCTCGATAATATTCTTTTCAAGCTGTCTCTGATAATTTTCGGGACCCATCATTTCAAATAGCGCGTCGTATAAGGGGCGCAGATAGGGGTCTATCTTGCTCTGCAGGTCGCCTGGGAGAAATCCAAGCCGCTCGCCTGCTTCAACGGCAGGGCGGGTGAGGATAATTTTCGCAACCTTCTTTTCACGCAGGGCTTTTACCGCCATGGCAACGGCAAGAAAAGTCTTTCCCGTGCCCGCCGGACCGACACCCAGAACGATGGTGTTCTTTTCAATGGCGTTTACGTACTGCTTCTGACCTGCGGTCTTTGCCTTTATGGGCTTTCCGCGGCTTGTGATGCAGATGCAGTCCTCACCTGGGGTGACCAGCAGGTCTTCTTTTCCGTCCTCTATCATGTCGAGCACGTAGTTTACCTGCGTGTCGCTGACATCATCCGAGCGGAGCGCCACCTGCTCAAGATAACTGATGGTCTTTGCCGCCTGCTCTATCTTGTCCTGTGCGCCGTCGATGATGACAGAGTCGCCGTCGCTGCCTGAACGAGAGGATATCTCAACCGAGAGCCTCTGTTCGATCAGACGAATATTCACGTCATAGCTTCCAAATATTTTCGAAATTATTCCCGGGCGGGAAAAGTTGATTTTTTTCTGCATAGTGTTTCCTCCTTTTGCTTTTATTGGTTTATTTTTTGAGGAATGGCGATGTTTTCCGAGCAGACAGCTGTGCAATAAAGCCGCACGCATTCATCCGTCATCTCGCACCTAATATTCTTTGACATGAGGTCACATTCCGAAAGCTCTGATGCCATGTTGCGGTAAAGCTGCGCAAAAGCCAAGTCGGAGGCTTCCTTTGGGGTGCGTGTTTTCGTCACGGTTTCGTACTCTGTAATGATCTCCGTCACCACGCCGAACGGTAGGGGCGGGAGATTTGGCGGTGAGAGATTATCTTCCATATATATTTTAACACACTTTAATGTATTTTTTCTACTGTTTTTTGAAAAAAATATATTTTTCCCGAAAAAATTTAAGTGTTTTTGTCCTTTTTGGACTCTTACGGGCACCTCTGCCTCATATTTGAGGGGGACTTCCACCGAAAACTCTCTTGAAGTAATGGCAAAAATCTCCCCCGATGCCTGTACCAATGTGTAATTTCCGAGCTTTCCGCCGCGCACCCCGCTTACGAGGATCTCTCCTTTTTTTACCGACTGTCCCACCTCTACGCACACCGTCCCGCAACTGGATTCTATTCGCTCGACCGTGCCGTCCTTTGATGCTACCAGATTGCAGGGGGAGTTGTCTTTCTGAGCAAAATGCGCTTCCTCGCGTATCTGAACGTACGCCACCGTGCCCGACATGTTGATAGACAGCCAGGATATCTTATCCGAGCGGGAAAGCAGGGAATTTGAGACTCGGTCAACGTCTGTTTTCACAGAACTTCCAAGGTCAAAGCCCGCCTCAGCAAGCTCGCGCTTGACCGTTGCTGTGTCGATGCTTGAATTTCCGCTTACCCGAATGTCCCAGACTACGCTGCCTGACAGAAAAATAATGGCAAGAGCTGTCGCAAGACCGATAAAGATGCCGGGGCGTTTTCGGTATGCAAAAAGAAAAAACGGCAGACCGAAGCATTTCTCCGAAAACGGGATCTCTGCCGCCTCAAGCCGCCGCGCAAGCGCTCGCACGGCGCGGTACGATGCTACAAGTGTGAAATCCTCACCTTGTAGTGCTGTTTTGCTCACAGGAAGCTTCATTTCGAGACAAAGACTGAGCAATTCGGGGGCGTTTTCGTGCGATACCGTAAGCTTAGCGCCGCCCAAAAGAGCGTTTTTTAACCTTACGAGCAATCGCCATTCCTCCTTTTAAATTCTATTCTGTCAACAAGTCCGCAAAGCTCGGCGCTCTTGTCACCAAAGCCCGTAAATTCAAGCTTTTTTCCTGTTATGACCGTGTCAAAATCCTTGCCCTCAAGCTCTATTCTGTCGTGTGAATAGAGCAAGATCTTTCTGCACCCGCAGACCGATACCGACCCACGCCCGCGTATTTCAATAAGACTACCGTTTGCCATATCACAGGGGAGGTCCATGCATCGGCAAAGCCGTTCGCTTAGTGACTGTCTGTCCTCTTTTTCTCTTTTTTTCATGTGCCCACCGTCCTTTTTATCAGAATATGTTCTTCGTTGTTTTAATAAAATGGCTGTAAATAAATATATGCAAAAAGAGGTTTTGTCATGAAAAAAATAAAGGCGGGCGAGGCAATGTTGCTCTCGCTTTCGGTGGTTCTTATATACGCAATATTAAAAAAGCCCGACATCGCAATCGGATATATGCGAAGCGGACTCAGTCTGTGCGCACAGAGAGTCATACCTTCGCTTTTTCCCTTTGCGGTTCTTTCCTCGCTTTTCGTTGACATGGGCGGTGCGGACCTGCTTGGACGAATTGCGGGGGGCTTTATTTCAAGACTTTTTGGAATCAGCCGTTCGTCAGCGTTCGTGCCCGCATTGGGAATGCTCTGCGGATTTCCCGTGGGAGCGATTGCGGCCGTTAAGCTTTACCGCCGAGGGGAAATATGCGAAAAAGAGCTTTTAAGGCTGCTGATAATTTCGGGTATTCCCGGGTCGGCGTTTCTTATCAGCGCGGTAGGAATTTCCATGTGGTCAAGCCACGCGTTCGGGGTGGCGCTTTACTTTATACAGATAATCACTTCTGTTCTGATCGGCATAGCGTTAAATTTAATTTCGCCCTTGAAATTGACCGAAAGACCCAAAGGTGCCACGGAATCCCGCAAAAATGCCGTGGCACTGTTTTGTGACAGCGTAGGAGACTGCGCCAACTCAATGCTGAAGATCTGCGGATTCGTGGTGTTTTTTGCATCGTCAGTGGGTACTCTTTGCTCCCTGCTTGAGGATCTTGGTGTATCGCCGTTTTTCAAGATTCCCGTAATGGGATTTTTTGAGATGACGGGCGCGGTTGCATTAGCCCCTCAGCTGGGCTCGGCAGGCGCCACGCTGACAGCGCTTTTCGTTGGTTGGGCAGGACTTTCGGTGCACTTTCAGATACTTTCCCTATGCCGCGGAATACCGCTTTCCACCCGCCCGTATTTTACGTCAAAAGCAATACAAGGAGTGCTTTCGGCACTCCTTGCATATCTCTATATTCGATTTTTCGGACTTGAATTTTCATCTCCGTCCGCGCCCGTTTTTTTCTCGATTTCACCCGAGGTCGGCGCGTTTATCTCGGGGATGTTTTGCCTGTCGCTTTTACTGCCATATATCGGCAAGAAATTCCTTTGAGATCGTTTTCAGAACGTAAGAGCGAAGTTTTTCGATCGTCACCTTGCGGCCGTAATAGGATATACCGTGGCTCTTTTCCATGTCGGCGGTAAAATCCTCGAAAAGATAGGTGGAATTCTTGTAAAATCTCTTGTCGTAGTAGTAGACCGTTGGGTGGAGAAGAGGGTTGTCTATGAAAATCTCTCCGTTTTCGCGGACAATGTCAAAAGTCATTAAAGCGCCCAAAAGCTGATAATCGTATTCCTGCTCGGCGGCGAAATTGCCAAGGGAATAGATGCACAAAAGACGATTGCCGTCCTGCTCGATCCACTCAACGGGCTGGATCACATGGGTGTGGTGGCCGATAATTACGTCAACGCCCCAGGAACACATCTTTTTTGCCAAGTCCTTTTGGGTGGCGTTGGGGGTCATGTTGTTCTCGGGACCCCAGTGCACCGAGACGAAAACAAGGTCTGCCACATCTCCCGCCGCCTTTGCCTGACGCTCGATGAGAGCCTCGTCGATGTAGGGTATCTTTATGTCGTACCCGCTTTGCAAACGGTAGCCGTTTGTGCTGTACGTATAGGACAGAAAGGCGATCTTGATGCCGTCCTTTTCGATTATGCGGAAGTTGTCAAGGTCTTTTTCGTCAAGATAGCCGCCGATGGTGGTGACGGGCAGGGTGTTCCAGAAATTTATCGTTTCAAGAAGTCCCTTTGACCCTGCGTCAAGCATATGGTTGGTGGCAACGTTCACCACGTCAAAGCCCGCCTCGACAATGTCGTAGGCAAGATCGCGGGGCGTGTTGAAATGGGGCCACGCGCTGTATCCGTAGTCCTCGCCCGCCATGGGTGTTTCCTGATTTATAAAGGCAATG